>NZ_JBFUID010000001.1:0-324255 GCF_056402055.1 Pseudomonas sp. P4_C4
AACTGATCGTGATGGCAGCGGCCAATCCGGTTTCAGCCACAGGGAGGCGATTGGCAGAGTTAAGGGCAGGTGTTGGGGGAATGTTTCTGGATCACCGCCCAAGGCCTTCGAGGCCAAGGACGGTGAAAATTTCAAAAACCCGGTTTCCGGTGGACCGTAAGGCTGCTCCGCTTAAGTGAACAGCATTACGAACCAACCGGGGCTTCTTCATTCTCAGCCTTGCATCAGACTTCGACACCACAACCGATCATCAAAAGATATTGATCGGGTAATCCACGAACACACGCACTTCGTTGCCGCTGACGTTGTACTCGCTCGATTTCTGCGACACGCGCAGGACCGAGCTGCGCAGTTTCACGCTGAGGTCTTTGGCCGGGCCGCTTTGGACGACGTATTTGATCTGGTTGAAGATCTCGCGCTCGGTGCCGCCTTCGCTGGTGGAAGTGGTGATGTTGTCGCCGCGCACGTAGGCCACGTTGTAGCTCAGGCCCGGTACACCGAAGGTGCTGAAGTCCAGGCCGTAGCCCACCTGCCAGCTGCGTTCGTCTTCGGCGTTGAAGTCGGACCAGTAGGAGTTCGCCAGGTAGATGGTGTTGCCACCGTCGCCGACGCGACCCTGGTCTTTCTGGTAGCCGCCGTAGGCGTAGCCCAGGTTGCTGTCGCCGGTGCTGCGCTGATGCGCGAGGGTGAACGAGTGCGGGCCGGTGATGAAGGTGGCCGCCAGGCTCCAGATCTTGTTGTCGTCGCCGGTGATACCGTTTTCGCGAACGTAGGAATCGTCCAGCTTGGTGCGGTAGCCGTTGAAGTCCAGGGTCAGGGACTGATTCTTGTCGATCGGGAACACGTAGTTGGCGTTCACGTATTGTTTCTTCAGCACGTCTTCGACGTCGGAAGCGTACAGCGCGGCCTTGAATTGCTCGGTGAACTGGTAGCTACCGCCCAATACGTTGATCGACTTCAAGCCACCGCTGTCACGGCCTTCAGCGCTTTTACGCGATTCGGCGGTGAAGCGACCGGCGTCCAGTTGCAGGCCTTTGATCTCTTTGGAGGTGATCAAGGTGCCGGTGTAGCTTTCCGGCAGCAGGCGCGAGTTGTCGTAGTTCAGCACCGGCAGGGCCGGCATCTGGTCGCCGTAGGTCAGGGTGGTGCTGGACAGGCGGAACTTGATCGCTGCGCCGCCCTTGGACAGGTCGTCAGCCGGCTGGCCGCTGTCGCCCTTTTTGAAGAAGTCGATGCCTTGCGCGCCGCTACGGTCTTCGCTGCGTTCCAGGTTCAGTGCGTACAGCCCGAAAGCGTCCACACCCACACCCACGGTGCCTTGGGTGAAGCCGGACGAGAACGTGCCGATAGCCGCCTGGCCCCACTCGGATTTATCCGGGTTGCCGTCTTTGAAGTCACGGTTCATGTAGGCGTTGCGCAGCAGCACTTTGAGGCTGCTGTCTTCAACAAAACCCTTGGATTCGGCCTGGTCGTTCGCCGTGGCTTGTGTAGCGCTCAACATCCCCAGGACGATCAGGCTGATTCGCTTGTTCAACATCGTGTTCTTTTCCTTATTTCCGGTTGATACGCGCTGTGTCGAACTCCCGAAACGGCGCTATCGCGCTCTTTTTTCATGACGAAAACAAAAAGGCCCGCCCACGATTTCTCGCGGCGGGCCTTTTTATAATTTTTGATCGTGGCGGTCGGCCACAGGCGTTGGGCCGAATCGTAGCTGCGCCCTCAACGATGTGTCAATTTCATGAATCTTCTAAAAACAGGTGAAAACCGTCTAATAAATGCCTTTACGCGGCAGGAATATTCAATCACTGCAGCCATCGAGGCCACAGGCTGCTATGGAAATGGATGATCCCTGATCGGGTAGCGACTGACTCAACCACTGCGCAAATGCCTGGGGTTTGCCCAGCCATGGCCCGATATCGATCAGGGTGAATTGGTCATTGTGCTCAAGCGCCAGGGTCGGAAAGCCCTGCCCGCCGACCTTGGCCAAAAGAGCCCGGCTCATCCTGATATGGCCTTCGGTGTCAGCCGCCCTGAAGGTTTTTTCGAAGGCTTCGCGGTCCAGCCCCATGCCGTGGGCAAGTTCAAACAGTACCGACTCATCGGCGATGCGACGCCCCTCCACGTAGTGAGCACTTTGCAAACGCCCCAACAACTCCAGCCCGCGACCTCCCATTTGCTCGGCCGCCAGCACCGCAGCGATGGGTGGAGCCGAGTCGAACACAGCGCTGTGATCACGCAGCAATCCTTCGAAATAGGCTTCACCGAACGGCTGCCCGCTGTATTCGGCGATACGCCGGTCATGGGGTATGACGTAACTGCGCAGTTGTGGCGAAACCTTTTGCCGATTGGCCCCCGTCATCATGCCGCCGCCGTGGGCAATCACGGGCAGCACAGCCTGGGCGGCCTGCACCAGCGGTTTGGCGCCGTAGCACCAACCGCACAACGGGTCGTAGATGTAGTGGAGGATCATGGGAAAGCTCCGACAGAAATTCAGGAAAATTCGATGTCGGCAGGTTAGTGCCGCAGCGGTTCCGGAAAAACGCCGGATTGGCTTTCAGTCTGTTGCTTGAATCGGTCGAATGGTTGCGCCACAAAACCCTGTGGGAGTTCGCGATAGCGGTGGGTCGGTCGACATTTACAGTGACTGGCCGGGCGCCATCGCGAGCAAGCTCGCTCCCACAGGGGATTGTGGTGTTTGCATGAATCTGCGCAAAAAAAAAGCGCTGCCATCCCGGCAGCGCTTTTTCTTGTTCAATCCGTTGTTGTTCTTCTTATCCTTCCATTACATCCCACAACGCATCCAGTTCCGCCTCGCTGAATAAACCAGCAGGGTAACGCTCGATCATCGTCCGGCGCGGATCAGCTTCACTGATCTGACGCATTCCATTGGACTTGAACCAGTGCGCCAGGATCTGGAGCGATTCGCTGTTTACTGCCAGGGGATGCAACGCCTTTTCGCCCATAACATTCACTTCGGCGTTCATTTCAGCGCTCTCTCCCGGTTTGTGAGCGGCTAACTTATCCAAGGTTTATGACAGAACATCGAAGTCCTCCCCACCCCGAGTACAACAGCAGGGATACAAGAGCTGTGCCAAGGTTTCTGAAGTGTGGCCAAGCGGATACAAAAAAGCCCGCAGGCCTGTAGGGCCGCGGGCTCCGTGCAACGCTGGTGGCTAATCGACAGCCTGAGGGATTTCGCAATCAACTCAAGCTGTTACGACCTCACTCACTCCTTGTGCGGTGCGGGTTGTTGCTGGGTAAGGCAGTGAATATTCCCGCCCCCCAGTAACAGTTCGCGACCAGGCACCATCACCACTTCATGCTGTGGGAACAGGTTCTGCAAGATTTCCTTTGCCGGGCCATCCTGCGGGTCGTCAAAGCTCGGCGCGATGATGCCGCCGTTGACGATCAGGAAGTTCACGTAGGAACCGGCCAGACGAACCGTCGGGTTACGCTCCTGAGTACCGTCCACTGGATCGACACCGGCGCACTCTTCCTCGGTCGCAAACAGCGGACCCGGGATCGGCATTTTGTGCACCGTGAACGGGCGACCCTTGGCGTCGGTGCTGCTTTGCAGCACTTTCATCGCCGCCTGGCAGCGCGGGTAGTTAGGGTCCTGTGGATCATCGGTCCAGGCCAACAGCACTTCACCCGGACGCACGTAGCAGCAGAAGTTATCCACATGGCCGTCGGTTTCGTCGTTGAACAAGCCATCCGGTAGCCAGATGATTTTATCCACAGCCAGGTTCGCACTCAGGACCGCTTCGACTTCCGCGCGATTCATGTGCGGGTTGCGATTGCGGTTGAGCAGGCATTCTTCGGTGGTGATCAGCGTGCCTTCACCGTCGACGTGAATCGAGCCGCCTTCCAGCACGAAGCCTTCGGTGCGGTAACGCGGGCTGCGCTCGATCTCGAGGATCTTGCCGCCGACCTGCGAGTCGCGGTTCCACGGCGAATACAAGCCGCCGTCAAAGCCGCCCCAGGCATTGAAGTCCCAGTTCACGCCACGGACTTCGCCACTGTTGTTGATGACGAAGGTCGGACCGGAGTCGCGTACCCAGGCGTCGTCGCTGGACATTTCCACCACACGAATATTCGGCACGTCCAGACGGGCACGGGCGTTTTCGTACTGGCCGGCGGAAACCGCCACGGTCACCGGTTCGAAACGGGCGATGGCCTTGGCCACTGCCACATGCGCGGATTGTGCCGGTTTGCCGCCCAGGCGCCAGTTGTCCGGGCGCTCGGGCCAGATCATCCAGGTCTGGGTTTGGGGTGCCCATTCGGCTGGCATGTAGAAGCCGTCGGCGCGAGGGGTGCTGTTCAACGTGGTCATGGCTCAGGACTCCGGAGTGGCATTGATGCCTGACAGAAATGGAAGCGCATTGGTACACGCCGTGGACTGCGCTACTTTATATCCGATAAATATCGGCTTTTAAAGCAACTTACATCCATAGTTACAAAAACAATCGATAAAAAGCCGATATCAATCGAACTACCACAGCAGTGCCCTGTAGGAGTGAGCCTGCTCGCGATTAGGCCATATCAGTCACCATTTTTTTGACCGGAAGACCGCTATCGCGAGCAGGCTCGCTCCTACAGGGGATGTGTTTACAGGCCTTCTTCGAGCACCTTCGACAGCATGTCCACGAAGAAATCCACGCTCTGGCGCGAAGTGACCATCGGCGGCTTGATCTTGAGGATGTTCAGGTAATCGCCGGTCGGCTGCATGAAGATCCCCAGTTCACGCAAGCGATCGCACAGCGCGGTGGTTTCTTCGGTGGCCGGCTCCAGGGTTTCGCGATTGCGGATCAACTCGACGCCCAGGTAGAAACCGGAACCGTGCACCGCGCCCACTAACGGATGAATATCGATCAACGCTTCGAGGCGCTTCTTGAAGTGCCCGCCGACGACCTGGGCGTTTTCCCAGAGTTTTTCCTCTTCCATTACATCCAGCACCGCCATGCCGACCTGGCAACTGACCGGGCTGCCGCCAGCAGAGGAGAAGAAGTAACCCTCGGCCTCCAGCGCTTCGGCGATTTCCCGACGGGTGATGACCGCGCCCAGTGGCTGACCGTTGCCCATGCCCTTGGCCATGGTGATGATATCCGGCACCACGCCCTGTTCTTCAAAGCCCCAGAAGAAATCGCCCATGCGCCCGTAGCCCACCTGCACTTCGTCGGCGATGCACACGCCGCCCCGCGCCCGGACCATGGCATAGACTTGTTTCAAATAGTCCGGTGGCAGCGAGATGCCGCCGGCATTGCCATACACCGGCTCGCAAATGAAACCGGCCAATTGGCGATTCTGCTCGGCGATTTTCGCCAGGTTGTGTTCGACGCTACGCACATAATCCGGCGCGCTGTCGGGGCCACGGAATTCACCGCGATAGGTGTTTGGCGCGGTCACCGGGTGCACCCAGTCCGGGCGACTGCTCAAGGCCTTGGGGTTGTCGGCGATCGAGGTCGACACCGAGTCGGCCCCCACCGTCCAGCCGTGATAAGCCTCCAGCACGCTGAGCATGTCGCGGCCGCCGCTGTAGGCCCACGCCAGTCGAATCGCCAGGTCGTTGGCCTCGCTACCGCTGTTGACCAGGAACACGCGGTCCATGCCGTCAGGGGACAGCTTCAGCAAACGTTCGGAGAACTCGGCCACGGCCGCGTAGTTGAAGCGCGAGTTGGTGTTGAGCAACGACCACTGGCGACTGGCAACCGCCGCCATGCGCGGGTGACCGTGGCCCAATACCGCAACGTTGTTGAGCATGTCGAGGTAGGAACGACCCTGCATGTCAATCAAATGGTTGCGCCAGCCGCGCTCGATGCGCGGCGGGTCGACGTAATAATGTTTTTGCGTACGGGCGAAACTGGCGTCGCGCCGGGCCAGCAACGTCGCTCCGTCGAGCTCAGCTTCGGCGTCACACGCCAGCCCCAGCAACGCTGCCGGTGATGGACACAACGCTTGCCAGGCTGCCGCGCGCGAAGGCGTACAGAACAGCGGCGCATTGATCGACGCGCCACGGCACAACTGCACGATCAATGGCCCGCTGACCGAGCCCAGTACCTGGCCTTTGACCAGTGCTGCGCCGCTGTGCAGCGACGGCGTGACGCCCCAAAGCCGCACACTCAATTGCGGGCCGTCCAGTTGCAGCACGCCCGCCGATGGGTGATGCACTACCCCGGCAAACGGCGCTTCGACCGCCGTGCCCAGAGGCACACGCAACTCGACGTGCAACGGGCAAGTGTCCGGTTCAGCGGCGCTGTCCGGGCGGGTGTGGGACAAGCGGTATTGTCCGTAGCGACTGGCCGCCAGGCCATGTGCCGCAGCGGCTTCATCCAGCAGGCGCTGATCGACACGCTCCTGCTCCCAGTTCCCGGCCTCGAAATGCGGGCTGAGCACACCCAGGTCGATCAGCGCGAACTCACGCCCCACCAGGCTTGGCAACAGCGGCGCGAAGCCTTCGCTGCCGATGGTGGGCAGGTTCTGGCCGACGGCGGTGAGGATCGCCGCTTCCATCAACGCCAATGGTACCGACGTGGCCACACGGAAGATTTCCCATTCATGGACCAGGTTATCGCGGCTGTAGGCATTGCCCGGATCGATGCTGACCTGCTGTTCGCCGCTGAGCACCAACACCGCCGCGCGGGCGACGATCAGCGGCCACAGCGCCAGCAATTCTTCGTGTTGCAACGGATTGACCGCGTGATAGGCCTGTACCGCCGGCAAAATGCAGAGCGGATCGCCCTCGCCATGATGCAGCAGCGCGGCGCAGGTCACCGACAGATCGGTAATGCGCCAGGTGCGCACCAGGTCGCCGAAATCGATCACGCCCTGCAGCTGCCAATGGCGCTGCGCATCGCGCTGCCACACCACGTTGTCGTCGGTGATATCCATGTGAATGGCCTGCACCGGCAGCTTGTCTTGCAGTGGCTGCAAATGCCGCTCGGCTTGCCCGGACGCTTCGACGATCAGTTTGCGCTGGGCCTCATCCTTGATCACCGGCAGCAAATGCGCGATCAGGGCGTGAGCATGGCGGGCGTCCCATTGCAGGGTTCGCACCAGCCCCGGATGGTCGAAATCCGCCAGGGCCAGGTCCATTTCACCGCACAGGCGACCGAAGCCGGACACCACCGTCGGGTTGAAATGGCCGAGGCTCGTCAGCGGCTGGCCTTCGATGTAATCGAGCAGGCGAACGTGGACCGCCTGGCCACCCATGTCCAGAGACAGAAGTTCTGCACCGTTTTTCGCCGGGATAACACGCGGCACATGCACATCGGGGTGCTCCCCCAAGTGCCCGAGCCCGGCGTGCTGTGCTTGAAGCTCAATTACCGAATAGTCGCCACGGCAGATTTTCAGGACGAAACGTCCCTGCTCGCTGTCGACGCGGTAGTTCAGGTCTTGCTGGCTGCCAAGGGCCTGCAACCTGCCGCTGAACCCGTAATGTTCTTCCAGCAGCGCTCGCGCTTGATCCGCAGACACCTGCGGGCTGGGCAAACTGGCGCGATGAATCAACGTGGCGAGCGGCATACAACGACCCCTGAAATTTTATTAGGCGCCTATATCGCCACTGGTTCGGGCGATACGCAACCCCCCGGAAGCGGCATGGGGGCATTTGTGGGAGCGGGCTTTGTTCTGGTACTCGCCTCGGTCGGCGCTTTGCGCAAGAATGGCGGCCATTCAACACACACTGCTGGAGAGCCACCATGAATGTAGTGACCACTGATCTGCCCGGTGTTCTGATCCTCGAACCCAAGGTCTTTGGCGACGAACGTGGTTTCTTCTACGAGAGTTTCAACGCCCGGGCCTTCAAAGAGGCCACCGGACTGGACACTGAATTCGTTCAAGACAATCACTCCCGTTCGCAGAAGGGCGTGCTGCGCGGTCTGCATTACCAACTGGAAAATACCCAGGGAAAACTGGTTCGCGTCACGGTCGGTGAAGTGCTGGACGTCGCCGTAGACATCCGTCGCAGCTCACCGCACTTCGGCAAATGGGTCGCAGTGCGACTGTCTTCCGACAACCATCGTCAGCTCTGGGTCCCGGAAGGTTTCGCCCACGGGTTCGTCGTATTGAGCGAGTTTGCCGAGTTCCTTTACAAAACCACCGATTACTACACGCCCTCCGCCGAGCGCAGCATTCGCTGGGACGACCCGGACCTGGCCATCGACTGGCAACTGCAAGGCACGCCGCAGTTGTCGGCGAAAGATCTGGCCGGGGTATTTTTCAAGGACGCTGACGTCTTTGCCTGAAAGGCCGGCTGAAGCTCGCCTATCAAGATGCACCTGACCCAAGGCGGGCAAGCCTAGGCATAATGCGCCTGTACCCACAGGCGCATGCTGCTCATGAAACCGACTCTCCCTCCCAGACCCCGTTGGCGCAGCCTGGCCCTGCTGGCACTGTGCCTGGCGCCGTTGCTGTGGCCGCTGGAACATCTCGCCGAGCGTTACTACCGTAGCGAGCTGGCCAGTCAGAATCGTCAGACCCTCGATCTCTACGTCGCCAACCTGCTGGGTACCCTGCATCGCTATGAAGTGTTGCCACAGATCCTCGGCGACCTGCCGGCCTTGCGCGCCGTGCTCGGTGCGCCGGACGATGGCGTCACCCAAGGCAACGCCAACCACCTGCTGAAAAATATTGCCACCCAGACCGGCGCCGAAGTCATGTACCTGATGGACGCCAATGGCAAGACCCTGGCCGCCTCCAACTGGGACAAGCACGACAGTTTCGTCGGGCGCAATTTTTCCTTCCGGCCGTATTTCAGCGAAGCCATGGCCGGGCGGCTCGGGCGCTTTTTCGGCCTGGGCACCACCTCCGCCAAGCGCGGTTACTTCTTCGCCGCTGGCGTGCGTGATGGCGATAAAATCGTCGGCGTGCTGGTGGTCAAGGTCGACCTCGACCACACCGAAAGCCTCTGGGGCAAAACCCCGGAACAACTGCTGCTGACCGACCACAATGGCGTGGTCATTCTCACCTCGCGACCGGAGTGGCGATTCCGCTCGACCCGCCCGTTGAACGAGGAAGAAAGCAAAGCCATCACTGCGATCCAGCCCTATCCAACCCGCGATCCAAAACCGCTGAAGCTCAATCCCAATGCCTGGCTGACCCAGACCCAGCAGATCGCCGAAACCGGCTGGGACGTCAGCATCCTCGCCCCGCGCACCTTGATCGACCGTCCGGTGCGCACGGTGGTGGCCATCGGTGGTGCAACCTTGCTGGTGTTGATGTTGCTGCTCGGCCTGATGATGCAGCGCCGCCGCCATTACCTCGAACGCATCGCTTTCGAAGCCAAGGCCCGGCACGAGCTGGAAGGTCGGGTCGCCGAGCGCACCAGCGATCTCGAAGGCCTGAACCGGCGCCTGAAACAGGAAGTGCTGGAGCGCGAACAGGCCCAGCAGGAGCTGGTACGCGCCCAGGATGATCTGGTACAGGCCGGCAAATTGTCGGCACTGGGCACCATGTCGGCGAGCATCAGCCACGAACTCAATCAGCCGCTGGCAGCGATTCGCAGCTACGCGGAAAACGCCGAAGTATTACTCGATCACCAGCGCACCGACGATGCCCGCGGCAACCTCAAGCTGATCAGTGAATTGACCGGCCGCATGGCCTCGATCATCGCCCACTTGCGCGCCTTTGCCCGGCGCGACCGGCATGCYCCGGAAAGCGTCGCCCTGCAACCGGCGCTGGACGATGCCCTGGCCTTGTTGGCCAAGCGTCGACGCAGCATGGAAGTCGAGCTGATCCGTGACTTGCCGGCCGCCACCCTGTGGGTTGAGGCCGGGGAAACCCGCCTGCGCCAGGTACTCGGCAATCTGCTGGCCAACGCCCTGGATGCCCTGACGGAAAAAGGCCCGCCACGTAAACTCTGGCTAAGTGCCCAATCCACGGCCGATGGCGTCAACCTGTACATTCGCGACAACGGCCCCGGCTTTTGCATGGAAGCCCTTGGGCGCGCCAGCGAGCCGTTCTACACCACCAAGACCCGAACCCAGGGCCTCGGTTTGGGGCTGGCGATTTGCGAAACCCTGATGCGCGCCTTCGGCGGTGAACTGTCGTTCGCCAATCACAAGGAGGGCGGCGCCCTGATTACCCTGAAGCTGCGCGCAGGCGCACCGGGCGTGAGCCTGCAACCGTCCGAGGACCGAAGTGCATGACCATCGACAACCGCATTCAGGTCGTGTTGATCGACGACGATCCCCACTTGCGCCAGGCCCTGAGCCAAACGCTGGATCTGGCGGGCCTGAAAATCCTGCCGCTGGCCGAAGCCAAGGGCCTGGCCGCGCAACTGGAGCGCGACTGGCCGGGTGTGGTGGTCAGTGATATCCGCATGCCCGGCATGGACGGTCTCGAACTGCTGACCGAACTGCACGCCCAGGACCCTGAGCTACCGGTGCTGCTGATCACCGGCCACGGCGATGTGCCGCTGGCCGTGCAGGCCATGCGCGCCGGGGCCTATGACTTTCTGGAAAAGCCCTTCGCCAGCGACGCCCTGCTCGACAGTGTGCGCCGGGCGCTGGCCCTGCGTCGGCTGGTGCTGGACAACCGCAGCCTGCGGCTGGCCTTGAGCGACCGCAACGAGCTGAGCGCCCGCCTGGTTGGCCACTCACCTTCGATGCTGCGCCTGCGCGAGCAGATCGGTGCATTGGCAGCGACCAAGGCCGATGTACTGATCCTCGGCGAAACCGGCGCTGGCAAAGAAGTCGTGGCCCGGGCGCTGCACGATTTATCAAGCCGTCGCAACGGTCCGTTCGTGGCGATCAACGCCGGTGCCCTGGCCGAATCAGTGGTCGAAAGCGAGCTGTTCGGCCACGAGCCCGGTGCCTTCACTGGTGCGCAGAAACGTCGCATCGGCAAGTTCGAGTTCGCCAATGGCGGCACGTTGTTCCTCGATGAAATCGAAAGCATGAGCCTGGATGTGCAGGTCAAATTGCTGCGCTTGCTGCAAGAACGGGTAGTCGAACGCCTGGGCGGCAATCAACTGATCCCGCTGGACATCCGCATCATCGCCGCCACCAAGGAAGACCTGCGCCAGGCGGCGGATCAAGGACGTTTCCGTGCCGACTTGTATTACCGCCTGAATGTCGCACCATTGCGGATTCCACCATTGCGCGAACGGGGCGAAGATGCGCTGATGCTGTTTCAGCATTTCGCCGATGAAGCCAGTGCCCGCCACGGCTTGCCGCCCCATGAACTGCAACCGGGACAACGTGCCTTGCTGCTGCGCCACACCTGGCCCGGCAACGTGCGCGAGCTGCAAAATGCGGCCGAGCGTTTTGCCCTCGGGTTGGAA
Source organism: Pseudomonas sp. P4_C4 (assembly GCF_056402055.1). NCBI lineage: Bacteria > Pseudomonadati > Pseudomonadota > Gammaproteobacteria > Pseudomonadales > Pseudomonadaceae > Pseudomonas > Pseudomonas sp. P4_C4. Next base: position 11,282 of record NZ_JBFUID010000001.1, read on the forward strand.
CTGGCCCTCGACAACAACACGCCGCAAGGCGGCGCTGGCAACAGGGTCGAAGCCGTCAGCGGCGGTTTGAGCGAGCAAGTGGAGAACTTCGAAAAAACCCTCATCGCCGCCGAACTGGCACGCTCGCACAGCTCCGTGCGCAGCGTCGCCGAAGCCCTCGGCATTCCGCGCAAGACCCTGCATGACAAACTGCGCAAGCACGGTCTGAGTTTCGCCGACAGTGGTGCCTCGGCCCACCCTGACGACCTCGACTGAGCTACCGTCCAATCATCCACTTCAAGCAAGAGGCCCCCTGAATGAGCCGCGACAGTCGACAACTGGAATCAGTCCTCCATCACGACATTCCCCTCACCCGGGACATGGGCCTCAAAGTGCTCGACTGGCATGACCAGCAACTGCGCCTGCACTTGCCACTGGAAGCCAACGTCAACCACAAGAGCACCATGTTCGGCGGCAGCCTGTATTGCGGCGCGGTCCTGGCCGGTTGGGGCTGGCTGCATCTGCGCCTCAAGGAAGAAGGCATTACCGACGGGCACATCGTGATTCAGGAAGGGCAGATCAGCTATCCGCTGCCAGTGACGGGCGATGCCAACGCCATTTGCCAGGCACCGGATCCGGTGATCTGGAAGAAATTCCTGACCACGTTCCAGCGATATAGCCGAGCGCGGTTGACGCTGCATACGCGGGTCGTCAATGAAGGCCATGATGAGGATGCGGTGAGGTTTGTCGGGCAGTACGTGCTGCACCGCTAAACCAGGACGACCGCAAAACCTGTGGGAGCGAGCTTGCTCGCGATGGGGTCGTMAAAGCCAACATTGTAGTTGCCTGACACACTGCCATCGCGAGCAAGCTCGCTCCCACAAAGATTTGCATCAGCGCGTGGGAACGATCTTATGCGCGAGCCAATTCCAGCAGCTTCTCCCGCCAGGCCGCCTTCGCCGGCAAAGCCAGAAAGTATGCGTTCAACAGCGACTCCCGCGCCGGATAGCTGAACGGCTCACCGCTCAACGCCAGCACCTCACCACCCGCGCCCTCCAGCACGCCTTGCGCTGCCGCCGTGTCCCACTGCGAAGTCGGTGCCAGACGCGGATAGCAATCCGCCGCCCCTTCGGCCAGCAGGCAAAACTTCAGCGAACTGCCGATATTGGCCAGTTGCAGCTCGCCAAGGATCGCGCTCAACCCCGCCAGCAAATGCTCCTGCTCCGGGCTCGAATGACGACGGCTGGCCACCACGGTGAACGACTCGCCTGGCGCTAATGCATCACGCACCTTGATCGCCACCGGCGTGCCACCTTTATCGCCGCGCCAGGCACCGAGGCCGGCGCCACCGACATAGAAACGACCGTTGGTCGGCATCGACACCACGCCGAACACCACTCGACCGTTTTCGATCAGGGCGATGTTGACGGTGAACTCTTCGCTGCCGCTGATGAACTCCTTGGTGCCATCCAGCGGATCGACCAGCCACCAGCGCTGCCATCCGGCCCGCACGCTTTGGGGGATGTTGGCGTCCTCTTCGGAGAGCACCGGGATGCTCGGATCAAGTGCCGTCAGCCCGGCCAGAATCAGGTGGTGTGCGGCCAGGTCAGCAGCGGTCACCGGCGAATCATCAGCCTTCGCCGTGACGGCCGTGCCCGTGCGCCAGAACGGCAGGATCGCCTCACCGGCCTGCAAGGCCAGCTCGATGACAGGTGCCATCAACGGATGCGGGAAGTTCATGGCTGGAACGCTCCGCGCTGAGTCAACAGGTCTCGGGCCAGGTACAGCGCCGCCAAGGCACGGCCTTCAGTAAAGTGGGGGTTTTGCGCCAGCGCCGAGAGTTCACGCAGATTGATCTTGTCCACCCGCATCGGCTCGGGCTCGTCGCCTTCCAGACGCTCTTCGTAGAGGTCGGTGGCCAGCACCACCTGAATCTTCTGGCTCATGTAACCGGGGGACAGCGACAGCTCGGTCAGGTGCTCCAGTTGCCGCGCGCCGAAACCAGCCTCTTCCTTGAGTTCGCGCTCGGCTGCTGCCAACACGTCTTCGCCCGGCTCGATCAAACCCTTGGGCAATGACATTTCATATTCATCCGTGCCGCCGCAATACTCCTCGACCAGTACCGCATGCTCGGCATCGAGCATCGCCACGATCATCACCGCGCCGTACCCGGCACCCTTGCCGACCAGGCGTTCATAGGTGCGCTCCACGCCGTTGGAAAAGCGCAACTTCAGCTCTTCCACGCAGAACAATCGACTGGTGGCGACAATTTCGCGGGCGAGTATGGTGGGTTTCTGGCGCATGCAAAGCTCCTTGGCGTGAACGCGCTACTATAACGCGGCTTTCCCGATTGTTTGCGCCAGAAATCTTTCTACTACCCGAGACGTTGCCATGCCTTCATTACCCTGGTCCGACATCGATACCGTTCTGCTGGACATGGACGGCACGCTGCTGGACCTGCATTTCGACAACCACTTCTGGATGGAGCACCTGCCCCAGCGTTACGCCGAACTGCACGGGGTCAGCCGGGCCATGGCCGAGATGGAATTGCAGCCGTTGTTCGAACGCAATGCCGGCCAGTTGCAGTGGTACTGCCTGGACTTCTGGAGCGCCGAACTGAAGCTGTCGGTGCGCGACCTGAAACTGGAAACCGCGCATCTGATCGCCCTGCGCCCGGATGCCGACACCTTTCTGGCGGCGATCAAACGGGCCGGCAAGCGCGTGGTGCTGATCACCAATGCCCATCGGGATGCGCTGTCGTTGAAGCTGGAAAAAATCGAGCTGGCGCCGTACTTCGAGCGCTTGATCAGCTCCCATGACTACGGCTTCCCCAAGGAAAACCCGCAGTTCTGGGATGCGTTGCAAGCCGATATCGATTTCGATCCGGCGCGCAGCCTGTTCATCGACGACACCTTGCCGATCCTGCGCAGTGCGCGGGACTTTGGCGTGGCGCATTTGCTGGCTGTGCGTGAACCGGATAGCCGCAAGGGGCCGAAGGATACGGCGGAGTTTGCAGCGGTCGGGGATTATCGGGATTTGATTGCGGGGCTTTGATTGACCGTAGGAGCTGCCGCAGGCTGCGATCTTTTGATCCTGGCGGTATGAAACAAACGACAGGCCTCGCATTACTCGGGAATCCGCAACGACTGTCCCGGATAGATCTTGTCCGGGTGCGACAACATCGGCTTATTGGCTTCGAAAATCTTGTTGTACTTGTTGGCATCGCCGTACACGCGCTTGGAAATCGCGCTGAGGGTGTCGCCCTTCACCACCGTGACGAATACCGCGGCAGCAACAACAGGCCCGGTCACAGTAATCTGATCATCCACGCTGCCAACCCCGGCGATATTGCCCACTGCCAGCAGGATCTTTTCCTTCTCTTCCTGACTCGCCACTTCACCGGTCACCGTGACCTTGTCGCCATCGACCGTCGCCTGCACATTCGGGTTGCCCAGGCCGACCTTGCTGATGTGTTCCTTCAACTGCTCACTGGCGTTGGCGTTGCCTGGCGTCAGCAAATCCAGCAGTTTTTCGCCTGCTTCCTTCACAAAGCTCAAAAGACTCATGGTGCACTCTCCTTGGGTTTGGGGTTCCAGACGCCAAAGCCTAGACCACGACCGTCACTTGCGAATCCAGCCCGACCAATGACCATGCTTGCGATAGAATCGGCCTCTTCCCGCGCCCAGGAGCGAAGATGGACATCAAGCAGCTGAAATTCCTCATCGCGCTCGACGAAACCCGCCATTTCGGCCAGGCCGCCGCGCGCTGCCACATTACTCAACCGACACTATCGATGCGCCTGCGCAGCCTCGAAGAAGAACTCGACCTGCCGCTGGTCAATCGTGGTCAGCGCTTCGAAGGTTTTACGGCACCGGGCGAACGAGTGCTGGCCTGGGCGCGCACGGTGCTGGCGGCGTACGACGGCTTGTATGCCGAGGCGGCCGCCTGTCGCGGCAATCTGGTCGGCACCTTGCGTCTGGGCGTGGTGCCACTGTCGAGCTTCGATCCGCTGCCGCTGCTTCAACGCCTGCACGGGGAGCATCCGAACCTGCGCTTCGAGCTTTCGGCGCTGAGTTCGGAGCAAATACTCGAACAACTGGCGAACAATCGCCTGGACCTCGGTGTTTCCTACCTGGAGCGCCTGGACACCGAACATTTCGACTCCCTGGCCTTCAGCGAAACCCGCATGGGTCTGCTCTACGACCAACGCTTTTTCAGCTTTGGCGAGGCGCCGCTAAGCTGGGAATCATTGATCGAACTGCCACTGGGCATGCTCACCAGCGGCATGCACTTTCGCCAATCCATCGACCACAACTTCCACAGCCGCGGCCTCACCCCACAGCCGCTGTTGCAAACGGATGCCGTGCATCAACTTTTACAAACTGTGCACGGTGGCTTGTGCTGCGCCGTGATGCCGTTGGACGGAGGTCTGGAAGAGCTGACCGATCATCTGCGCCTGCAACCGATCGAAAACGCCCAGACCGTGGGCCGGCTGGGGCTGATCATGCGTCGCAGCGCGCCACGCTCGGCCTTGGCGGAGGCCTGTTTCGCGATTTATCGACAATCGTTGCCCAGTGCTTGATCGACAGTATCTATCGGTACATCAGTACTAACGATTAGACGTGACAAGTTGTCACGCCTAGTCTTAAAGCTGATCAAACCGTCGGTGATGCCATGAACACCAAGCGCCCAGTCTGCGCGGCGCCTGCCCTCGAAACGCCCGCGCCCGCCGCCAGCCAGACATACAGTTACAGCAACCTTGCAGACACGGAATCGACCAGCACCGCGCTGGCCGAGGAAGTCGCGTTGGCGATTGCCTACAACGGCATCAGCCAGGCCGTCATGCTGGTGACACCCACGGACCTCGAAGACTTCATTGTCGGTTTCAGCCTGGGCAGCGGGATCATCGAGGACGCCACTGATATTTATGACCTGCAACTGACCGGCTCTGGCTCGGCGCAATACGCGCAAGTGACCATCGCCAACCGCGCCTTCTGGAACCTCAAGCAGCAGCGACGGCAACTGGCCGGCACCAGCGGTTGCGGGCTGTGCGGTGTGGAAGCAGTGGAGCAGGCACTCCCCGAGCTTCAGGTGTTGCCTGGCGCACCCTTGCCGCCTGCCGAATGGCTCGACGGCCTGCGCCAGCGCATCGGCGCGTTCCAGCCCCTTGGCCAGCACAGTGGTGCGGTACATGCCGCGGTGTTCATGAATGATCAGGGCGAGTTGCTGCTGGGTCGCGAAGACATCGGTCGGCACAACGCCCTCGACAAACTGATCGGCGGATTGATCCGCCAGAAGATCCCGACCGCTGGCGGGCTGGCGATCGTCACCAGCCGCTGCAGCCTCGAATTGATCCAGAAAGTCTTGCGCGCCGGCATCCAGACCCTGGTCAGCCTGTCGTCGCCCACGGGCCTTGCCGTGCAATGGGCCCGTCGCCACAACCTCAACCTCATCCATCTGCCACAGAAGAATGCACCGCGGGTCTACAGCCCAACGTTGGAGAAACAAGCGTGAGTCAACACCGTCAAGCCGACCAGACACCTGTCCCTCGCTACAAGCCCTACAAAGGCCCGGCCGGTGGTTGGGGCGCACTGATCAGCGTCGCACAGGCCTGGCTGAGCAGCGACAACGCGCTGAAAAACCTGCGCATGATGCTCAAGACCAACAAGAGCGGCGGCTTCGACTGCCCTGGTTGCGCCTGGGGTGATTCCAAGGAAGGCGGCATGGTGATGTTCTGCGAGAACGGCGCCAAGGCGGTGAACTGGGAAGCGACCAAACGCCGGGTCGACGCCAGATTCTTCGCCAAACACAGCGTCACTTCGCTGCTGGAGCAAAGCGACTACTGGCTCGAATATCAGGGCCGCCTGACCGAGCCGATGAGCTACGACGCCGAAACCGACCGCTACAAGCCGATCAGCTGGGACGACGCGTTCGCGCTGATCGCCAAACACCTGAACGGCTTGTCGAGCCCGGATCAGGCAGAGTTCTACACCTCGGGTCGGGCCAGCAACGAAGCGGCTTTTCTCTATCAGCTTTTCGTGCGCGCCTATGGCACCAACAACTTCCCTGATTGCTCGAACATGTGTCACGAGGCCAGCGGTGTCGCGATGTCGCAAAGCGTCGGTGTCGGCAAAGGCACTGTGACCTTCGACGACTTCGAACACGCCGACGCGATTTTCGTCTGGGGCCAGAACCCTGGCACCAACCACCCACGGATGCTCGAGCCGTTGCGCGAAGCGGTGAAGCGCGGCGCTCAGGTGGTGTGCATCAACCCGCTCAAGGAGCGTGGCCTGGAACGTTTCCAGCACCCGCAGCACGCGATCGAAATGCTCACCAACGGCGACAAGCCAACCAATACCGCATTCTTCCGTCCGGCCCTGGGCGGCGACATGGCGATCATGCGCGGCATGGCGAAATTTCTCTTGCTGTGGGAACGCGATGCGCAGAAAACCGGTGCACCGGCGGTGTTCGACCACGACTTCCTCAATGAACACAGCGCCAATGTGCTGGAGTACCTGGCGACCATCGACGAAACGCCGTGGGAGCAGATCGTCGAGCAGTCGGGCCTGACGCTGGTGGAGATCGAACAAGCGGCGCGCATGTACGCCAAGGGCAAGAACGTCATCATGTGCTGGGCCATGGGCATCACCCAGCACCGGCATTCGGTGGCGACCATCCAGGAAATCGCCAACCTGATGCTGCTGCGCGGCAACGTCGGCCGGCCCGGTGCCGGTCTATGTCCGGTGCGTGGTCACAGCAACGTGCAGGGCGACCGCACCATGGGCATCAACGAGTGTCCGCCAGTGGCGTTCCTCGATGCCTTGGAGCGTCGCTTCCAGTTCAAGGTGCCGCGCCACAACGGCCACAACGTGGTCGAGGCGATTCATGCGATGGCTGAAGGCCGGGCGAAAGTCTTTATCGGTCTGGGCGGCAACTTCGCCCAAGCCACGCCGGACAGCCCACGCACGTTCCAGGCCCTGCAGAACTGCGACCTGACCGTGCAGATCAGCACCAAGCTCAACCGCAGCCATTTGACCCACGGCAAGGATGCGCTGATCCTGCCGTGCCTGGGGCGCACCGACATCGATATCCAGACCGAAGGCCCGCAAGCGGTGACTGTCGAAGATTCGTTCAGCATGGTCCACGCCTCCAATGGTCAACTGCAGCCGCTGTCGAACCAGATGCGTTCGGAACCGGCGATCCTGGCCGGCATCGCCGCCGCGACCCTGGGCAGCCATCCGGTGGACTGGAACTGGCTGGTGGCCGATTACCGGCGTATCCGTGACCTGATCGCCGAGACTATTCCAGGCTTCAAGGACTTCAACGAGAAGGTCAGGAGTCCGGGCGGTTTCTACCTGGGCAACAGTGCCGGTGCGCGCAAGTGGAGCACTGCGTCGGGCCGGGCCAATTTCAAGCCAAACAGCCTGCCCGAGGATCTGGTGCACGAACGCACCCGCGCCACCGGGGTGCTGCCGGATCTGATCATGCAATCGATGCGTTCCCACGATCAGTACAACACCACGATCTATGGTCTCAACGACCGTTATCGCGGCGTGAAGGGACAGCGCGATGTGTTGTTCGTCAACGAAGCCGACATCATCCGCCTGGGCTTCAAGCCGGGGCAGAAGGCGGACATCGTTTCGCTTTGGGACGATGGTGTTGAACGTCGGGTAAAAGGCTTCACGCTGCTGGCGTTTGATATCCCGGCCGGGCAAGCGGCGGCCTACTATCCGGAAGTGAACCCGTTGGTGCCGCTGGAAAGCATCGGCGATGGAAGCCATACGCCAACATCGAAGTTTGTGGCGATCCGGTTGGAAGCGGCGAGTGAGACCGGACTGATCATGGCCAGGTCTGCGTAATGTGTTGTCTGAACTGGCCCCATCGCGAGCAAGCTCGCTCCCACAGGTTTTTTCTGTTGTTCACAAAATCTGCGTTCGACTGAAATCCCTGTGGGAGCGAGCTTGCTCGCGATGAGGCCAGATCACTCAACGAGCCTTCCGGATCCAACACATTTCTTTCGCCCACAAAAAAGGCCGCTTTCTCATGAAGACGGCCTTTGCGAAGTAGTAAAAGACCGGCAAAAAAACGTTAAGTTCCGCCCGAAAAACAGTAACTTGCAATATTGTATACAGGTCGTGTTATTCGTCGGATTTCGATTGTCACGCCCATTCCAGAGCCTCAGGATCGCGCCGTCATCCCCTTGAGGTTCCTCCATGAAGTTCTCCTCGATTCTCTTGTTGTCCCTTGGCCTGGTCAGCGGTATCGCGTCTGCTGGCGGCACCACCGAAGCCGGTGTAGGCGGCGCATTGGGCGGGGTTCTAGGCTCGGTCGTCGGTCAGTCGTTAGGCGGCAGTACAGGTTCCACCATCGGCGCAGCCCTGGGTGGCGCGGGTGGTAGCGCCGTCGGCGCAAACAAACACAGCCGTGGCGAAGCAGCCCTTGGCGGTGCGTTGGGCGCAGCAGGCGGTAACGTGGTCGGTCGCAGCATGGGCGGCACCAGCGGCAGCCTGATCGGTGCCGCAGCAGGCGGCGGTGCCGGTGGTGCGCTGGGTAACTACATGGGCAAAGAGTACGATGATGAAGGCGGCGATCGTCGTTCGTATCGTGACCATGACGATCGTCGTTACTACCGTGACGGCCATCCGGGCCGCGGCCATGCCTATGGCCATCGCAAGCACCACCACAGGTATTACCGCGACTAAGGCCTCGAGCGCCTCGCTGGTGAGTACATCAAAAATCGCAGCCCCAAGGGCTGCGATTTTTTTTGCCTTACTGAACCACCAGACACTCCAGCGCCCCGCGCAACCCTGCAGGAATCGCCACGGGTTGATTCGACGCACGATCGACAAACACATGCACGAAGCGCCCTGCCGCGCAGGCTTCGTCTTCCCCTTGCTTGAACACAGCCAGTTCGTATTGCACCGAGCTGTTGCCCAGCTTGCCCACCCGCAGACCGATCTCGATGCGGTCCGGGAAGGCAATGGAAGCAAAGTAATCACAGGCCGAGCTCACCACGAACCCCACCACCTCACCGCCATGGATATCCAGGCCGCCGACTTCGATCAGGTAAGTGTTCACCGCCGTATCGAAGAAGCTGTAATAGGTAACGTTGTTGACGTGACCGTAGGCGTCATTGTCGTGCCAGCGGGTGGTGATGGGTTGGAAGTGCGGGTAGTCGGTGCGTTGGATTGCCGGGTTGGACATCAGTGTCAGTTCCTGGAGTGGGTTCTGCAGTCTAAGGTGAAACCGCGTCGCGATCATTCGCGAGCAGGCGCCACATGAATCACTTGTCTGCAAAGCCCTTGCCAGCCGCCGCCAGCTCACCAATCACCCGCGCCGGTTGCCAGTGATCGCCCTGACGGGTCTCAAGGTCCATCAAGCGCCGATGAATGTCCGCCAGTCCCTGCTGATCCGCCCAGGCCATCGGCCCGCCCTTGTCCGCCGGGAATCCGTAACCATTGAGGTAGACCAGATCGATGTCGTGAGCCGACCTGGCAATGCCCTCCTGAAGGATCTTCGCGCCTTCATTGACCAGTGCCAGCAAGCAGCGCTCGAGAATTTCTTCCGGGCTGATCTCGCGGCGCTGGAACCCCAACGCCTCACTGACTTGAAGCACCAGTGCGTCGACCTGCGGATCGTGTTCGGCCTGGCGACTGCCCGGCTCGTAGTGGTAATAGCCATTGCCACTCTTCTGGCCAAAACGCTCCATTTCGCACAGTCGGTTATCCACCTGAACCTCTGGAGCGTCCTGCCCGACACCGGACAGTTGCCGGGCGCGCCACTGCAGGTCGACACCCACCACGTCGAACATGCGGAACGGCCCCATGGCGAAACCGAACCCTTGCAGCGCTGCGTCCACCTGGTAGGGATAAGCGCCTTCCAGCAGCATTTTTCGCGCTTCGAGCACGTAGGTATTGAGCATGCGGTTGCCAATGAAGCCGTCGCAATTGCCCGCCACCACACTGACCTTGCCCATGCGCTGGCCGAGCGCCAGTGCCGCGTCGAGAACTGCCGGTGCAGTCTGCGCGCCACGGACGATTTCCAGCAGCTTCATGATGTGCGCCGGACTGAAGAAGTGCAGGCCCAGGACCTGCTGCGGGCGACCCGTAATCGCAGCAATGGCGTCGATGTCCAGCGCCGAAGTATTGCTCGCCAGAATCGCTTCAGGTTTGAGCAGGCCATCGAGCTCGCGGAAGATTTTCTGTTTGAGCTCAAGATTTTCGTACACCGCTTCGATGACCAGGTCGACATCGCGGATGGCCGTATAACCATCTGCCGCCGTAACGCGCGCCACACGGGCATCGGCTTCGCTCTGGTCAATGCGGCCCTGGCGCACGTTGTGGGCATAGGTGTCCGCCACGGTGACCAGCGCCTGCTCCAGCATCTGCGGGTTATTGTCGAGCCACTGCACGGCCACTCCGGCGTTGGCCAGGCACATGACAATGCCACGGCCCATGGTGCCCGCGCCGATGACGGCGGCGCGCTGAATATTCAACGGTGTCTGGCTCATGTTTTGTTCTCTTGTTGGCGATCCGAAGACAGTCATCACCATAGTCAGCCACTGGTTTTTTTTGAAATTTATTCCTGTGATGAGCAACATTCAGCGGATGGATGTAGCCCTTTGAATACACCGCAAATCCCTGTGGGAGCGAGCTTGCCCGCGATGAGGTCGGTACATTCAACAGTGATGGTGACTGACAAATCGCCATCGTCGGAACGCCGCCCGGAGCAAGCTCGCTCCCACAGGGTTTTAGTTCAGCCGGCAAGATGCCGCTCGGCCCAACTGCGCACCCCGGCATACGGATAATCTTCCAGCGCCGCAAACCCCGAAATCGTCCTTGCCTTGAGCTTGGTGAACAACGGCACACTGATCCCGCACAGAAACCGTGTCACGCGTTCAGCCGAGGGCACGTTGCCCGTGTGCTGCTCGTGCCTGTGGATAAAATCGCCACACAGCGTTTCGAAATTTTTATCCACAAGCGCCGGCAACTCCGGTGGTGCCGGTAGCCGCGCCACCTGTCCATGACACACCGAACAGTGTCCACATTGCTGCGGTGCATTGTGGTCACCGAAATATTCGGCCAGGCGATAACCCAGGCATCGGTCGGTAGCGAACAGATCCAGCATCGCGTGAATCCGCGCGACTTCGGTGTGCTCATGCCGAGTGAAATAGCCGTGCAGCTCCTCGCTCAACGCGACGTTGTCGAACCCGCTTTGCAGCACGCTGTAGACCTCGGTCATCTGCTTGCTTTCGAGCTCCACCCAGCCCTTCTCCTGGAAGTAATCCAGCGCCTTGACCACCCGACTGCGCTCGGCCTGGTGCTGCTCGTACAACGCTTCGAAATTCACCGTGGCCCAGGTCCGGGCGCGGCTGGAAGTCTGGATGATCGCAGCGACAAAATCCCTGCGCTCGCCTTCGAAACGCGCCAATAGCGCCTCGGGCTCCAGCAAATACTTGAAACGGTACTCGGCGTAGTACGCATAGCGCGGGGCGATCAACCCGCGCAACTCGAGTTGCACCAGCAAGGTCTTGAGCGGCAACTGGCGAATATTGCTCTGATCGGCCAACGGTCCCAGCAGAAACTCCCACTGGCCTTCGGGTGCTGCGGCATGCATCTCGTCAAGCACGCAACGGATGCCATCCAGCTCGGGCGTGTCGCCGTAAACGAAATTCTCCAGCACGTTGAGGCTGTCGCGGTTGGCCAACACCAGGCAGTCCGACGGCTGCCCGTCGCGCCCGGCGCGGCCGATTTCCTGGCTGTAGTTTTCGATGGATTTTGGCAGGTCGAAATGCACCACGTTGCGGATGTCACTCTTGTCGATGCCCATGCCAAAGGCGATGGTGGCGACGATGCAATTGGACTGCCCGCCCATGAAGCGACGCTGGATCGCTTCCCGTTGCTCATGGGGCAACCCGGCGTGATAAGCCTCGGCATGAATGCCGTTGCGGTTCAGGTGTTCGGCGATGTGCTCGGCGGTTTTTTGCAAGGTGACATAGACGATGCCCGGCTGGTCCGGACGCTGGCTCATCCATTCGACCAGGCGCCTGCGCTTGTCCGCTCCGCGAACAGGCTCCACCAGCAAATTCAGGTTCGGGCGATAGAAACCGGTGGTCACTACATCCTCGGCGGCGATGGCGAATTTCGCCTGCATGTCGGCGATGACCTTGGGCGTCGCCGTTGCGGTCAGCAGCAGCACCTGCGGGATGTTGAACTGGCGTTGATAGTCGGGAAGCTTGAGGTAGTCCGGGCGAAAGTTATGACCCCATTCGGAAATGCAATGCGCCTCGTCCACCACCAGTAGCGAGATCGGCACCTGCTGCAGAAAATGCCGGAAGCGCTCGTTCTTCAGGCGCTCCACTGAGATCATCAGAATCTTCAACTCGCCGGACTTGGCACGGGCCATGACATCACTGGCGTCATCGCGGCTCTGGGCCGAATCGATACTGCCCGCCGAGATGCCGTGGCGCTGCAGGAACGCCAACTGATCCTGCATCAACGCCAGCAACGGCGAGACCACCAGCGTCAGGTGCGGCAGCAACAGCGCCGGCAATTGGTAGCAAAGGGATTTGCCGGAACCGGTGGGGAAAATCGCCGCCGCCGAACGCCCGGCCAGCACGGCACTGACGGCCGCCTCCTGACCGGGTCGAAATTGTGGATAACCGAAAACCTGTTCCAGGGTGTTGTGCATAAGCTGTCACTCCGTTGACCGCTGCAAAGCCAAAAGACTAGTCGGTGATCGCAGCGAATCGAGAAAAGGTCGGGGCATAAACGATACGGGATGATACAGCCTCAACACGCCCTGCTGACGCCACAGATCGAAACACACAGAGCACTTTGCCACCTGACGCCCCGTCTCCCCCCACAGGTATGGTTCACCCCCACACCCGTAACGCTGCGCGAAGTCTTCATGACAACAGGAGGCCTGATGTGCGCGGCCCCTGCCGAAGGACCGATCATGTTTCAACGAACTGTTTTTCCATTTGCTCTGTTGCTGCCAGTGCCGCTGCTGCTCAGTGGATGTCTGACCACGCCCGAAAAGCCCGCAATCAAACCGGGCACATTCGAAACAGCCGAGTATCACGCTCAAAAGGGGTTGGCGGTCATCCAGGCGTCACGCCTGTACGCACGTGGCGGCACCGGCCAAGGCGTACCAGTCGCGTTGATTGACTCAGGCCTGAACGCCGAACTGCCAGAATTTCAAGGCAGGGTCCGCGACCCCGGTTTTGACTATGTCGAGAATCGTCCCGGTACCCATGATCGCGTTGGCCACGGCACTCAAATGGCCGGCATTCTGGCCGCCAACAAAGACGACCGGGGTATGCACGGCGTTGCGTTCAACGCTCAACTGATCCCCTATCGTTTCGGTGACGACAACGAACCCTTCTTCTTCGACAGTGAGATTTCCCGCTCCTGGCAAGCCGGGTTCGATCTAGGTGCGCGCATATTCAACAACTCGTGGGCCAATGCCATTCCAGCAACGGAAATCACCGAAGCACGTTACAAACAGATCATGCCCGACTCGCTGACGAGCGCGCGAAAACTGGTTCAGCAAGGCGCGGTATTTGTGTTTCCGACCGGTAATGAACTCAAACGAGAGCCTCTTGCAGAGCCGGGTTTACCCCTTGCCATCCCTGAGTTGGAAAAGGGCTGGATCGCCGTAGTTGCATTGAAAAACGATGGCAGTGCCATCAATGGCAAATCTAACTATTGTGGTGTCGCAGCGGCCTGGTGCATCGCCGTTCCTGGTGGGGACTCAGGCGCAGACCAGGGATTGCTGACCACTGGCAAGGACGGCAAATACGTCCAGACTACCGGTACGTCCCCCGCCGCCGCGTTGGTCAGTGGCGCGTTGGCGGCAGTCCAGAGCCTGTACCCAGAAATGAGTGCACAGCAAGTGCGCAACCACTTGCTTGAAACCGCAAACCGGACCGGTCTCTACGCCAACAGTGAAGCCTACGGCCGAGGATTGCTCGACCTTGATGCGGCGTCGCGGCGTCCTCCCGCACCGGCAGTCGATTGAGTCCGGCCCATCGAGCACCCTACATATTTTTCTGCGCAGCTTTGTAGGAATCATTTCCTGTAGAAGCATTCTTCGATAAAACCCTGGGGGGTGCGTAGGAGCATTCCTCCCAAGGCAGTAAACGCCCTACAAAACCTGTCCATTGCGGCTGTATTGCTCTGCTTCGCCACACTCTTCATAGTTTTAGCGCGGCTGAAAATACTGTGGCGGCCTGCCGGATCACCTCCGATCTCTTACAGGACTGAGACATCAATGCCCTCGCTAAAGACATCTACCGAACGCTATCAGTCGCTTAAATCCAGCTACAGCGAAACCCCGGTGCTGGTCATCGATACCGAGGCCGACCCCTTCGAGATCCTCGACGCGGCCCGACAACGCATCCGCGCCGCCAGCGACCTGCTCGAAACCCTTTATTGCACGTGTTTCAAACAGGCCGAAGCGAGCGACATCCCCAAGATCGTCAGCGCCCTGTACCTGCTGACCCAGGACGGCAACGACATGCTCGACATCGCCCGGCAACGCTTGCCGAAACTCACCGACTGAAGCACCACCACAATCCCCTGTAGGAGCGAGCTCGCTCGCGATGGTCGTCAACGATAACGCGTGTTTACGGGTTAAACGCAGCGCTCTCGGCTCCATCGTCGGAACGCCGCCCGGAGCAAGTTGTGCCGTCATTCGCACCGCGGACATTTATGCTCTCGCAATGCATTGCCATGGCGACTGTGTGCGGGACGCCTTCGGGCAAGCCGGGCGTTCTACAGCACTAATTACACCACGTAACGAATGAAGTTCCCGCTCCCACCTTTATCCCCTCCCGCCAACCCCATACATTCATCTCCAACGCCTCTCCCATCATCCCGACGGGAAGGTCACTGGAGTTTCCCTCATGCCTTTCGTAACCGTACGCATCACCCGCGATGGCGTTACCACTGAGCAGAAAGCTCAGGTGATTGCCGAAATCACTGAAACACTGGAGCGCGTCCTGAATAAACGCCCTGACCTGACCCACATCGTGATCGAGGAAGTCGACACCGATAACTGGGGTTACGCCGGCATCACCACCACCCAGTACCGCAAGCAACTGGCCGAGGCAGAGGGGAAGTCATGACGTCCTCCGTCACCATCGATTTCATTTCCGATGTGGTGTGCCCCTGGTGCGCATTGGGGGCGACGGCGCTGGAGCAGGCGATCGAGAACGTGGCCGGGGAAGTCTCGGTCGAGCTGACCTACAAGCCGTTCGAGTTGAACCCGAATATGCCGGCCGAAGGTGAGCAAGCGGTCGAGCACTTGATGCGTAAGTACGGGAGAACCGCCGACGACATCGCCGCCGGCAAGGCCATGCAAATCGCTCGCGGTGAGGCCATCGGCTTCAAGTTCGATCTGGAGAAGCGCACGCACTTCTACAACACCTTCGATGCGCACCGTTTGTTGCTGTGGGCGTTGCAGGAAGGGCGGCAAGTCGAGCTGAAGAAGGTTTTGCTTCGGGGCTATTTCAGCGAAGGCCAGAACCCGAGTGATCACCAGGCGCTGGTGCGTCTGGCGGCTGAAGCGGGGCTGGATGGGGCAAGTGCACAAGAGGTGCTGACGTCCGGTGCGTTCGCCGATGAGGTTCGGGAACTTGAAACCTACTACCAGCAGCACGGCATCAACTCGGTCCCAGCCATGGTGCTGAACGGTCATCACCTGGTGTCCGGCTCGCAATCGGTCGAGTACTACGAACAGATGTTGAGACAAATGGCCAAGGCACCGGCCGAAGCCTGATTACAGATTTCTACCCCACTTTTAATTGTCAGAGGTCTTCATCATGAGCATTTCGAAAAAAGTCATCGTAATCACCGGCGCATCCCAAGGTCTCGGCGACGGTATGGTCAAAGCCTTCCGTGAACTCGGTTACCGTATCGTCGCCACATCGCGCTCGATCAAGCCGTCCACCGATCCGGACATTCACACAGTGGCCGGTGACATCGGCGAGCCGGAAACCGCCCAACGCGTCATCCGTGAAGCGATTTCCCGTTTCGGTCGCATCGACACCCTGGTCAACAACGCCGGGATCTTCATCGCCAAGCCGTTCACCGCGTACACCGCGGAGGACTACGCCAATGTGTTGTCGGTGAACGTCAACGGCTTCTTCTACATCACCCAACTCGCCATCGCCGAGATGGAAAAGCAGGGCAGTGGCCACGTCGTCAACATCACCACCAGCCTGGTGGACCACGCCATCGACGGCGTGCCATCGGTGCTGGCATCGCTGACCAAGGGCGGCCTCAACGCGGCAACCAAATCCCTGGCCATCGAATACGCCAAGCGCGGGATTCGGGTGAACGCCGTCAGCCCAGGCATCATCAAGACCCCGATGCACGGCGAAGAAACCCACGCCGCACTGGGCAATCTGCACCCGGTCGGGCACATGGGCGAGATCGATGATATTGCACAAGCAGTCGTGTATCTGGACGGCGCCAAGTTCGTTACCGGCGAAATCCTGCACGTGGACGGTGGTCAGAGCGCGGGACACTGAAAGCGCTTTTTTAAACCCCGGAAACAACAAAGCCCCTGCATTTCTGCAGGGGCTTTGTTTTGTATGGTGCCGGCACCAGACGAACGGTAGCTTTCTGCGGGGCTAGGTTTTCTGCGGGTCTGGAACTCGGTGGAAAATTTGGCGTACCCCAACTAGTAACTATAAATAAATCAGCTAGTTATAGCTTTCTGTGGAATCGAACTGGGGCTTTACTGGCGAGTAGCAATTCATTCAACTTCAGTCGGGCCTAGATCCTGAGCCCGCTAGCGTGTCCTAGGGTGGCCAACCATTTTCCCAAGAGTTGAACGGGGCCCTCCATGGCCCCATGCTGCTTGGTTTGTATAAGACTCTATGGCCAATAGTTATCCAAGAAATGGATCGTGAAACCGGTAAGCGCGACCGCGCTCGTTGACAGGCGCCAGATGAGCCAAGGCCGCTTGGTCGCTAATACCTTGATTACGTAGGGCTCCGTATAATTGGTAGAACTCACCGTTCAAATCTCCGGCGAAAATTCCGGGGTCATCCGAGCCTAGCGATACCATGATTTCAGGGTCGCCTTTTTCCACAAACCCAGGCACGCGCATCCATCGAAGTGCATGGTGTTCGCTGAAATTATGGTACTGACTGATGCGCACATTACTGGACGGGAGGGTTTCGACCACGACGTTACGGTGAGCAACTTCGCGCATCAGAGCTTGTTGGAGCTGCAGGTAAGTGATTTCGTCAAAATAAGCAGCGTCCACGCTTTCCAGCGACTCGCTACGCTGGCAAAGATTCTCGTCGCTGAGCCATTCCCACAGCAGATTCAAATGGTGTGGGTTGCTGTGCTTTGCTGCGCGGATGCGCAGTGCTTCGGCTTGCCAGATGTCATTGAGCGGCGTTATGTCCACTGACCAGTCCGTTTCAAAGGCCGCCTGCAGATAGCGGACATTCAGGTGTCGCAGACCCATTGCGGCTTCAAGCTCTGCACAGCTGATGTCACGGCGGAACACCTCGCCCGCACACTTGGCCAAATCGTCCGCTACTCTGGAAGCCGCGGCGGTTGCTTCGGGCAGGGTACGTAACAAGCGCCAAGCGGCTAACAAGTCCAGCATCCATTCGCCTTTTTTTACCACCAATTGCCCTGGCATGCGCTCCAGCCAAAGTCTGGGAGCAATGCCCATGGCTGTGCCGTGGCCTATGCGGTCCCCATCGCGCAGGTCAAGAAGTTCTAGTGCGTCATACATGGCACGCAGACCACTCAACAGATGGGCAAAATCCTCCCCTACATGGTAGCTACGATGGGTTAGGCCGGCGTGCTGACAAGCTCGATAGCAACTGGCAAATACCTCGGGAGGGGCGTGCAGTTCATTTGATGCCGCATCTATTCCGCGTACCCAAGTACGTAACCTGGGCCATCGTTTGAGGGTTTCGAGCAGTACGTTAGTGCTATGTTCCAGCTCTGCACGCTGAGCGTAAAAACGGTTAGGTCCAGCCTTTTTGCCGGGAGCCCATGGCTTTTTTATGAAATGCACCACTAGGGCAAGGCGGTGATGTGAACGGTCAAGGGGTGATTTATTTAGGAAGATAGTTTCCAGTTGCGCAAGCATGTCGCCCAAGTTGCGGGGGGCTGGTTTTGAATTGAGGTCGTGCGGGGAGTGGCTCTGAAGGTAATGCCAATAACCCCCCAGTATTGCTTTCAACAGTTGATGGTTCTTGCGTAGCGTGCTCTTGGGCGCAAAACGCCCTTCCAGGTAGGTGGTACGGCTGGCACCTGTTTGTCTGCCATGCATAGCCCAGAAGCGAGGAAGGTAGTCTGCTTCTGCAGGTTCGCGCAGCTCGGTGTAAGTCAACTTTTGGAACTGGTCGAAACCGAATTGCTCCTCGCTTTGAACCAGTAGGCGATAATACTGGTTCTGTAATAGCAGATAGGCGTGGAACATGCGCTCGATTATCACACTGGGTTCTATTGTGAGCTTTTGCAGGAGCTGTTGCATCCAGCTTAACTCGTCGTCGGCGCAGCTTTGAGCGGACAACTCTAGATGTCTTTCGCCGGGGGCAGGAGCCAGCTCTTGCTGGTTCTCCTCATCGGCTAACTCCGAGTAGTCGTAGGGCAGGCAGACATTTGCGCTTAGGGTATTGGTTGCTGCTGCAATCAGCCATAGCCGCAAGCGGCTTGCAACCACAAGCTGGCTGTGCAGTTCAACTGGTGACAGTTCTGGATTGATGGAGTGTGCCAGCTCGCGGATGCTGGCCGCATCGGTTCGACTGCGGTTATGCCATTTGATGCCGAAATCTCTTGTCTCCTGCTTTGGCGTGCGCAGAGCACGCAGCCAGCAGTTTTCCGCGTGGGTGCTGCCGTTGAGATGTAGATGTGTCTCGTGTAAGCCTTCGCGGGCAAGATAGTCCTCAACCACCGGATCGTATGGGCTGACGATAGGTAAATGTCTTTCTGCCCAGTTTGGCTGCTCTCCCCTCGACCAGTGAGTAGCCCTCTGATCTAGTAGCCCGTCGCGGGGCAGCGCTAGCAGATGAGCAGCCGCCTGCAGGGGGAGGCCGGATATGCGACTCACTACGCTTTGCTGCCAGGCACCAAACTTCTGTTGCCTCACATACAACTTCCCGTGTTGGAACTTGAGAAATTCGTCTGCCATGGCCTGAAGGGTGGCGAGCAATAGAGAAGGCTTCTCTTTGCCAGTCGGATGACTAGTAAGCCGCTGGAAACTATGCTCAAAGACGTGGTCCGGCAGACGGGAGGACCAAGGGAGATAACCAAGATAAACTGCCTCTCGCAGGTCTTGTGAGCCCAAAGGTGTATGAAAAGGTGTATGCCTCACGAGGGACAGCACCTTGTGGCTGGCGAGCAGACTGGTACCGATTTGGGCAATAACTGAAGCGGCTTGTTCGCGCATGCTATTACTCAAGACTTGGTCGACCCTTCTTGATCGAGCTGCGCTTCAGACTCTTTTTTCCATTTCGTGCCAGCAATGTATGTTTTATTAATTTTTTTCCAGATGGCGTCATCACAAAGTAAGTCTGCGGCTTCTATTCTTGAGTTGGCGGGACTCTCACTTCCTGGATCAGGTTTAAAGGAGGCGTCATTGCAGGAAAGAAGTCCGTGAACCAGGTTTTTTGTATTGGCTGTTGCCTGTAATAGCCCCAAAAGTAAAGGACATGTCGCTACTAGATAGGTAAGGGGAAGTTCTGTGTGAGCTTCCTTAATGGATTTGAATTTATCAATAAATACTTTGGCAGAGGTGAGTGGATTGGTGCGGTCCAGCGCGGAACCGC
The DNA here is from genome assembly GCF_056402055.1 of Pseudomonas sp. P4_C4. NCBI lineage: Bacteria > Pseudomonadati > Pseudomonadota > Gammaproteobacteria > Pseudomonadales > Pseudomonadaceae > Pseudomonas > Pseudomonas sp. P4_C4. Next base: position 31,068 of record NZ_JBFUID010000001.1, read on the forward strand.
CTGCAGAGCTGTTGGAGCCGCTACTCAAGTGGTAGTCCTGTTCCTCTATGTAGAACGCATTGATTACACACAGGGCGAACAACTCCATGAGGCTGGCGGCACCTACCCCGTCTTGGGCAACCTTGGGCCTGTTGGCATCACACACTTTCTCCAAGCTGAAGTAGAGGCGCGTCCAGACCTTGCCGATTAGCACAGCAGACGGATTGAGCTTTGTGCGAAGACTCGCTGTGTCGTGAAGCCATTGCTCGACAGCGCGTTCGAGCGTGGCGAGTTTTGCCGCATCGTCGGTTGCATCCTGCTCGCTGTCTTCCTCTTCGACAGTGTCATTTTCCCATTGTGGACGGGAAACACTCAGCGGTGGATAGGGCTTAGGTAAGACGCTGAGCACGGGATATTGTTTGGTATGGTCTGGTTCAAGTGCGAGCAAGCGGGCCATCAGACCTAAGATGTTGTAGATCGAGGCATACGTCCGTGAGGCAGTGCCTGATACGTCGACAAGACTCAGTGCAAAAGCGGGGAGATCTTTACTGCTTTTGAGGACGCTGAGGGCTGTCTTATAGTTAGACTCGCTTTCCTTGGGGGCCTGATCTGGTTTGCCCTTGTTGAGCCCGATAATGCCGGAATAGACCACTGCGCGGTTTGGGTTAGCACCGTATGGTGCGGAGAAAATTGTTACAGCATGACGCGCCCAGTTGAGAGCATCTTCTTTACGCCCAATACCCATGTATTGCTCGAATTGCTGACGAAGTGTCTGGGCGTCATCCCCGGTTCGGAGATCTTTACCCTTACGTCGTAGTACTTGGCCATACAGGGCTACGCTGCCGGGAGCGGCTAGCATGTAGTCGATGAGAGCTGCAGGCTTTTCCGCGCAAAGCCGAGTGACATCTGCGGAAAGGGCTGCAAAGCTGTTTTTGAGGTCTGCATTGCTGGGTTGGGGACGCAGGTATGCGGCGGTGTCAAAGTCACCGTCACGCACTGCAAGGTCGAATACGGCTTTGGTCAGTGCAGGTAGTTCGTGAGCAGCGATTGCGTCTACATCCACGCCGAATTTGTATAGGCTGCCCAATGCAAGAGCCCGAAGGCTTTCGCTTAGAGCTTCGGATAGTTCTTTATTCCATGCATAGGATTGTTGCTCATTTGAGTTGTTCTTTGCGAGGAAGGGCACGCACCGGCACAGTACCTGAAGTATTGAGCGCAACGGCTGTTTTAGCAGGAATTCGCGATACAGTTCTAGGTCGCGGGGCGTTTTGATTCGAAGTCCTTGCCGGACTAACTCATCCACCACTGTTGCGGGTTTTCTTTGGGCTTGCTCGCCCCATTTGTTGTAACTCAGTTTGTAAAGTTCTGAGTCGCTTTTCAGCAGGTTCCATAATGGGCGCAACTGAAGGCGCCGTTGCATGGGAAAGAGTTTGAGCAGGTATTGGTCTTCCAAATGGTCGACCATTTTATTGCGTTGATCTTTGCGTTCCGGCGTCTGATCATGCTTAGCCTCTCCGAGGCTGTCATAGAAATGATCGCGGACCATCAGGGAGTACAGCTCGATATCACCGGTAACTAAAATCACGAGGCGCGGGGTATCAAGGTATTTGCGAATGCATTCCAGTACATTACGCGCGTGCTGGGCATTGGTGTCTGCATCGTCAAAGGCGAGAATCAACGCATCGACACCTAGCGATTCGCAAGTAATATCGAACAGCGCATGCAAGTTTTTACGAAGGTCTGCACTGTGTCCGGCGCGCTCCAGACCCCATTCAAAAAACAACTCAGCATCTAGGTCTTGGAGCTGATCGTGACTCTTTGTGAAGAGACTCAAACCACCAGCAAGCTTCTTGAAACCCTCCCGGAAACTCTTGCTTACTCGCTCCCCTTCTAGCGTGGAGGCCTTTCTTGAGAGTGCGAGCATCTGTGTTTTGAGAGCTTTGAGTATGCTCAGGAGGATGATTTCACTACGCTCGATGCGACTGGGGTCGATGTACGCTAGAGACTCAACCGTGTGCGCCTTAAGGTCCTTTGGCAGGGCATGATAAGCGCTTTGGAGGAAGGTGGATTTGCCGGCGCCGCGAGTGCCATCAATGAAGTAGACCAAACCGCTGCCATAGGGGTAGTTCTTGGTGGGCCCAGTTCGCTCCACTCGCTTGGAATCTTGCTCAGCCTTGGCGAGGTCAGCGGTAATATTGTTTTTTAGATTCACATAACATGCATGCTGAACAAGCTGCTGCACATCGACGGTTGCGTTGTTGTCGCTGCAATCGAGATCGATGATGATGGTCTTACGGCTTTCTGTTTGTTCAGTCATGAGAGTCTCAAGGAAAGAATGGTGCCTTCACATTGATATCAGACCATATGACTGATACAAACTCCATATGATAAGGTCCTCCAAGACGCTCTCCCCACTGAATCGCCCCGAATTCCCTAGACACCCTGCAAGCTCATTGCATGACGCTTTTCAAACTCTACCGGTGACAACTGATTATTGAAACCATGACGGCGTTTCGGGTTATAGAACATCTCGATGTAATCGAACACATCACCCCCGTGCATCCTGTCGCGTGGTGTAAATTTTTCGTTTGAGCATTTGGTGTTCGCAGAGCACGTCGACGATCCGCTTTACGTGTTCGCGGTCTTGGCGTTGTGGCACCGAATGACGAACACTGGTGCGCCGCATTCCCAAGGCCTTGCTCGGATTCGGTAATTTCACATATTGATCACCGCGAAGCGCAGCCAGGGGCCGGTTCACGCTGGACAATCGGTTTTGCGCGGTGGCGATGTCGATAGCGCCTTGTTCAACTTGCTGACGCAGATGTCCGGCGTAGTCCAGCAAGGTCTGCCGATCAATCCGCCGCGCATCGTTAAACTCTGGTCCATCCTCCGAACGACACCAGCGTACAAACGCTTGCCACCGATCACTGTGAGCTTTGACCGTGCCGTAGTGCCCGTCGCCAAATAGGTCGCGCAACGCCTGCGGTCCGACATAGCTCAGCTGCCGGCCATAACCAAAATTGCGCCCATCCCGCCTACCGACCAATGCCATGACCGAGCTCCTCTCGAAGCCAAACCGTTGAAACCTTCCCTCACGTCATCCCGCCAAGAATGTTGAGTGTTATCAGGGATCAAGGCCCCTGCGGCCTGTGAGGGTTGTCCACTGACGCGGGACTGACGGCTCTTTACGACCGGGAGCTTGGGCATCTCATGATCTGGTCTCCTGAACACTTCCAAGGAAGTGGGCGGGTGGAGGCTGCATTGGCTGACGAGACCAACGCCGCGAGATCGTGAGTCGGGTGAAGGCAGTGACGCGATGACCGGGGCACGCCTGACTGTCAGTCAGGTGCAGTCCATTCCTTGGGCTGCGGCACCATCATCTGCATCGCTGTTGCTGGTGACTTCGGTGTTTGTCACGCTGATTGTCACGAGGGGGAATGCCACAAAGCCTTGTACGAGTTGGGCTGCAGCAGCGGTAGGAGCGCCCGTCTCTTTCCGGGAGAAAGAGACGGGCGCAGGTTGGCGCAAGGAAATGGCCAAGCAGATAGGTTGCTGCAAGGCAGCTATGAAAGGGGGAAGTTGCCGCAGTGGGCACACTGGTAAAAGTAGGCATCCATCACATCGCTGTGAGCGTGCGAGCCGCCGGACGCTAATCGCACTTTGGGAGAACCACCACGGTGTGGCGTAGCCTTAAAGGTTCTGGCTACCTGGGTTGCTGTCAACGACAGCGCTTGCCCGATCTTTTCTACGCCTGTGGATAATTTGGGTCAAGGCTCGAATTTTCGGGAACTCTGCAGCTGTGGATGAAATTATCCACCGGTGGAAATCAGTGGTTTTCCACAGACAGTTGCGTGGGCTTTAGATTTTTTAAATGAGGTCCATCCAAGCAGGGCGGCTTTGCAGCCCCGCTTGGATGGACCCGCGTGGAAGGGCGGACTGCGGTGATCTCATTGGCTTACCCACGTTTGGATGCGCCACGGCTATTTTGTAGGGCGGTAATGTTGTCACCGACCGGGTGAGCGAATTCGTGGGGCGTCACATGCCCATGGCGGTTGGCGTCGATGTAGTTGCTCCACCACGCCATGATCAGCCGGCGCTGCTCCAGAAATTCAGCTTTGTGGATATACGCGGCGCGCACACGGTTGCGTTCCTTGTGGCTCATTTGTCTTTCGATGGCTGCGTCGGTCCATAACCCGGACTCAAGCAGGGCGCTACAGGCCATGGTCCTGAAGCCGTGGCCGCACACGTCCTTGCTGGTGTCATAGCCGACGTTGCGGAGCATGGTGTTCACCGTGTTCTCGGACATGGGCTTCCAGTACTTGTGGTCGCCCGGTAGCACCAACTCTGAAAAGCGACTGAGGCTGCGCAGGCGCTCCAGTATTTCGATGACCTGCGGCGATAGCGGAACCATTTGAATGTCGCCGTTCATTTTGGTCCCGCGTGTGGAGTTGCGTACCCCTTCAATCGGTGCGCGCGTATCTGGGATTTCCCACATGGCGCGTTGAAGGTCGAACTCACTCCATCTAGCGAAGCGTAGTTCGCTGGAGCGGACGAATACATGCAACGTCAACAGGACGGCAAGGCGCGTCAGCTCGCGACCGTTGTAGTTGTCGATGTGTTGTAGCAGTTCGGGTAGGCGGTTGAGGGATAGGGCCGGGCGATGGACTGTGCGCGGCGCGTGAATCGAGCCTGCCAAATCCAGTGCAGGATTCATGGTGATCTGCCGAGCTCTTTTGGCCCCGCGCATGATGGTGGATAAGTAGTTCTGTACCCTTAACGCCACATCCATGGTGCCGCGTTCCTTGATGCGCTGGGTGATTTCTAGCAGGTCGTGGGTATCGAGTTCGGCGATGGGTCGTTGGCCGATCAGCGGGAAGACGTGGGTACGCAGTCGGCTCATCACGGTTTTTGCGTGTCCTTCGGTCCAGCGACGGGACATGTCGGCGTGCCACTCCAGAGCAACGGTTTCGAAAAGCAGTGCCGCCCGTTGGGCTACGATCTTGGCCTTCTTCTTTTCTTCCATTGGGTCGAGGTTGTCGAGCAGCAACGCCTTGGCTTCGTCTCGCTTACGTCGTGCGACGGAAAGGGTAACGATGGGGTAATTGCCGATGATGAGCGTGCCTTCCTTGCCGCTGGGCTTGGTGTACTTCAAGCGCCAGGTCTTCACGCCATTGGGTTTGACGAAAAGGTACATGCCTCCGCCGTCGAACAGTTTGTAGGCGCGTTCGCGGGTTTTGGCCGTGCGGCATTGCAGGTCGCTGAGGGGGATCGCAAGACGTGGCATAGGGGTACGCGCTCCTGACCGGGAAATCGCAGTACCCCTAACATACCCTCGGGGAAGGGGGATTTTGTTGGATCCCGACGGAGGGTCCTGGAACGAAAAAACCCGCCAAAGGGCGGGTTTTCGGGGCTTCCAGAGCATTCAGTGGAATGCAATGGAGCCTAATGTGGTGCCGGCACCAGGAATCGAACCCGGGACCTACTGATTACAAGTCAGTTGCTCTACCATCTGAGCTATACCGGCGTGTCAGGGCGACGATTATAGCGATTGGTTGGCTTCTGTAAACCCCTGAATTCTGACTATTTTTGTTCGGGCTTCAGGTCAGGCGCGCAGCAGGGTTTTCTTGAGTTTCTGAATGGCTTTCCAGGTTCGACTGTTTTGCATTGCGCGCAGCTGTGCTTCGGCCTGTTCGGCGCGTTGCAGGGCGGCGGCGAGCTGGTGTTCGGCGTCGCCGATGGGGTGGCTGAAGTTGTGGCCTTTGCAGAACTGGAATTCGTCCAGGTTGCACGGCGGGATGTCGAAGGCGGGTTTGAGGTTCAGGTGTTCTTCGGCGAGGTAGTAGGTGTTGATGCCATCGAACAGGATGGATTGGTAGCCGGCGTCAATGACGAGGTTTTCCCAGGTCTGGTCGCGGTCCCAAGGGGTTTCGATGAGGATTACCCATGGTCGCCATTGGGTGAAGTCCATGCCACGCAGGACGGTTTCTTCGTGGCCTTCGACATCGATTTTGAGGAAGTGGATGGCGCGGCCCTGGGCGTGTTCTTCGCAGATGGAGGTCAGGGTGCGGGACTTGATCGTTTGGCTGCGCACGTCCATGCCGGCGTCTTTGTGCATTTTGGCCATGGCCGGGTCGAGGGTCGAGAGGCCGGTGCCGGCGATGCCGTAGAAGGTCAGGTCGTCAGCACTTTCCCCGGCCGCGCACTGCAGGTTGGTGTCTTTGGGGCGTTGCTGGCAAAGGGCTTGGTAGTAGTTGGGCATCGGTTCGATGTTGATGCCGGTCCAGCCGTGGTCGTAGAACGCCTTGGTGACCGAGTCATGGGTGGGATGGTTTGCCCCGACGTCGATGTAGAAGCCGTTCTCGACGGTTTTGAGGGCGCGCCACAGGCGTATGTCTTCGAAATTCTGTGCGTAGGAAATGAAAGTCACTGGCGCATCCTGTCGGAAGAATGTTCTTGTTCGTGGCCGCGTATGCTGGCGCCCTGGCGTTTGTGTATATCAAGAGAAGTGCAGCGGTGCAATTTCCCCTGTCTGCGGTCCGGGATTAGGCATTTATGTCGTTTTGATTAAATGCTTATGCACAATGCCATCGGCAGCGCACTGGGTTTAGGTCGAATTTGTGGATCCGTTCTCATTTGTCCGCAAATGCCTGTTTTTTCGATTTTTTATCCAAGTGTACAAAAAATAAACAATATGGTTTTAGCCCTGAAACTGGCATGAATATTGGATCCACGATAATTCCATCAACAGAGTTATCCACAGGTCGAATGTGTTTAAGCGCGTTCGGCCAGGAGCAGGAAATTACGTGGTGTGAGCGGGGTGTCGCAGAAGGTGCCGACGCGGACGCTGTAACCCTGTTCGGCGAGGAAAAGTGCCCGGTCAAGGACCAGCCAAAGTTCCAGCGGACGTCGGAACAGTCCACGCAGTAGCTCAAGGTTGCGGACTTCGGCCAGTCGCTGCCAACCGGCGGCTTCGAGAGCTGGCCAATCTTGCGGGCCGATTGTGGATAACTCTTTTAGCGCGGCCAGGTGATGGCAGTAATCGGCGAAAGGTTTGTCCAGCCAGGCGCTGGGCAGGGAAGGGGTTGGCAGGTACTCGTCCATGCTGCGCAGTTGCCGTTGCAGCAAGTCGAAGCCCAGACGCCGGGCCATGGAGGTGTCGCGTTGACGTCGCACGCGGGCACCGGCGGTAACGGTTTCACTCATGGGCAGCGCGAGGTCGTCGAGGGAAAGCTGTAAGCCGGAGCCTTTGGCGGCTGAGGAAATCGGCGAGTATTGGGCAAGACCGATCCGGTTGTAGCAGCACGGCGCAATGGCGATTTGTTTGCAGCCTGTTGCGCTGGCGAGTTGAATCAATCGCACATGCAAATCACCGCAGGCGTGAAGCGCGACGGGCGTGTGATACGCACTCAGTAAAGCAGCTGCGTCTGCCGCGAGCACATCCTGTTCGATATGCAGTGCGTGCAGGTGATGACGTTGGCTGAGTGCCTGGCCGCTGGTGACCAGTGCCGGGTCGTATTCCAGGCATGTCAGTTGTTGCCCCGCTTGCAGCAGGCGGCGCCCCAGATGTCCCTTGCCCGAGCACCAGTCCAGCCAATGCCGCGGTGCCTCGGAAAACTGTAATCGACTGGCGAAGGCTTCGATCTGTTGCCATTTGCGCCCCGGCACATCGACGTTCAACCGATGGCCGGCCGCTTCAAGCGCGCGTGCGGGCAATTCATCCACGGCACTCAAGGCAACGGACATCGTTGCCAAGCAAGCAAAGGGTTCCGGTGCATTCAGGAGGGCAGGTTGGTTGTGAGCGTTTTCCGCGTCTTCCAGCGTTCGCTCGCGTAGCCATGCGGCTAACTCCGGGTAGGACGCTTCCCAGGGAAGTTGCCGATGAGTGAACGGCCGAGGTTTCCACAGTGCCTGATGCTCTGTCAGAAAAGCATCCAGCGCGGTGAAACGGGCGAGCAGGGCCTCGCCCGTCAACACGCAATCCTCAACGCCCTTGGCAGGCATCGACGCGCAGCCAGCGCTCCAGCAGCTTGAAGCCGCGCACCAGCACATAGGCCATCACCAGGTAGAACATGCCGGCGGCGAAGAAGATCTCCACCGGCAGGTAGGTCCGGGCAATGATGGTGCGGGCCATGCCAGTCAGTTCCAGCAAGGTCACGGTGCTGGCCAGGGCGCTGGCCTTGAGCATCAGGATCACTTCGTTGCTGTAGGCCGGCAGGCCGATGCGCGCGGCGCGCGGCAGGATGATATAGAGCAGCGCTTTGGGTTTGGACATGCCCAGTGCCCGTGCCGCTTCGATCTCGCCCGGTGGAATCGCCTGGATGGCGCCGCGCAGGATCTCGGCGATGTAGGCCGCTGTGTGCAGGGTCATGGTCGCCGTGGCGCACCAGAACGGATCGCGCAGGTACGGCCACATCGAGCTGTTTCGAATCGCGTCGAACTGCGCCAGGCCGTAGTAGACCAGGAACAGCTGAACCAGCAACGGCGTACCACGGAAAAAGAAGATGTAGCCGTAGGGAAATGCCCGCACCCACCACAGGCGCGACGAACGGGCGATGCCCAGTGGAATGGCCAGTAGCAAACCGGCGATCACGGCGATGGCCACCAGTTCCAGGGTCAGGGTCGCGCCCTGGGCCAGTCTCGGCAGCCACTTGATGATGACTTCCCAGTTCATTGGGTGCTCCTCGCGAAGCCGCGAGCGGCGCGTTTTTCCAGGAAGTGCATGCCGGTCATCGCCAGCACCGTCAGGCCCAGGTACATGAACGCGGCCACCATAAAGAAGGTGAACGGCTGTTTGGAGACGGTCACGCCGATTTGCGCATGACGCATGATTTCTTCCAGGCCGATCACCGACACCAGCGCGGTGTCTTTCATCAGGATCATGAACAGGTTGCCCAGGCCGGGCAGGGCGATGCGCCACATCTGCGGCATGATCAACTTGGTGAAGATGCGCCACTTCGACAGGCCCAGGGCCACGCCGGCTTCACGATGGCCTTTGGGGATGGCGAGGATCGCGCCGCGAAACACTTCCGTGGCGTAGGCGCCGAAGCACAGGCCCAGTGCAATCACGCCGGCGGCGAAGGCGTTGAGTTCGAGGTCGGGGTTGCCGAAGAACTCGCCCAGGGCACGCATCAGGTTGACGGTGCCGAAGTAGATCAACAGCACCCAGAGCAATTCAGGGATGCCGCGAACCAGGGTCGAATAAGTGCCGCCAAGCCATTGCAGCGGCTTGTACGGGGAAGTCTTGGCCAAGGCGCCGAGCAGACCGAGCACCAGCCCCAGGCACAGGGCCGAGAGTGCCAGTTTCACAGTCATCAGCGCGCCAGCGGCGAGCGCCGGGCCGAATCCGTAGAGGTCGATAATCATGGATTTCTTTTCAAATCGCGGCAGGCAGGCCGAGAACCGGCGCCATCAGGCGCCGGTCAGGCAGGTCAGTATCAATAGATGCTGAACGGGAAGTACTTGTCGTTGATCTTCTTGTAGGTGCCATCAGCGACGATTTCTTTCAGGGCGGCGTTCAGCTTCTCGCGGATCGGGTCCTTTTTACGGACAGCGATACCGATCTTGTCGCTTTCTTCCACTGGGTCGCCCTTGAACTCGTAGCCACGGCCAGCGTCGCTTTTCAGCCACTCGTAGTTGACGTACTTGTCGGCCAGGATGCCGTCCAGACGACCGGAAGTCAGGTCGAGATAGGCGTTTTCCTGGGTGTCGTAGAGTTTGACTTCAACGCCCGGCATGTTGTCTTCCATGAAGGTGCCTGCCAGGGTCGAGCGCTGGGCGCCGATCACCTTGCCTTTCAAGGAGTCCTTGTCGGTTTTGAAGTCGACGTCTTTCTTGGCGATGAATTGCAGCTTGTTGGAGTAGTACGGGTCGGTGAAGTCCACCGCGCCCTTGCGCTCGTCGGTGATCGACATCGAGGAAATCAGGAAGTCGAACTTCTTGGCGTTCAGGGCCGGGATGATGCCGTCCCAGTCGGAGGTCACGACGGTGCACTCGACTTTCATCTTGGCGCACAGGGCGTCGCCGATCTCTTTGTCGAAGCCGACGACATTGCCACTGGCATCTTTATTGTTGAACGGCGGGTAAGCCGCTTCGATGCCCATCTTCAGGGATTCGGCCATGGCACCGGCGCTGAACGCCAGGGTGACGGCGGCAGCCAGGAAGACCTTTTTGTAGTTCTGCATGTGGGTAGCTCCGTTAGCGGTTGCTGGACATGAATTGTTTGCAGCGCGCCGAAAGCGGGTTTTCAAACACCTGCTGTGGCGATCCTTGCTCTTCTACCAAGCCCTGGTGGAGGAACACCACTTCACTGGAGACCTGACGTGCGAAGCCCATTTCGTGGGTCACGAGCAGCATGGTGCGGCCTTCTTCGGCCAGCGCGCGGATGACATTAAGTACTTCCTGGACCATTTCCGGGTCAAGCGCCGAGGTGGGCTCGTCGAACAGGATGACCTTGGGCTGCATGGCCAGGGTGCGGGCGATGGCCGCCCGTTGTTGCTGGCCACCGGACAGTTGCGCGGGATAGGCATGGCGCTTGTCGGCGATGCCAACCTTGGCCAGCAGGGCTTCGGCCACTTCGATGGCTTCGGCCTTGCTCTGGCCGAGCACGCGGCGCGGGGCTTCGATGATGTTGTCGAGCACGCTCATGTGCGGCCACAGGTTAAAGTTTTGAAACACAAAACCGATTTCGCTGCGCAGGCGGTTGATCTGCTTGCCGTCGGCGGCCACCAGTTCGCCGTTCTTCGCGGCCTTGAGCTTGAGTTCTTCGCCGGCGACCAGGATCTGGCCCTGGTGCGGGTTTTCCAGCAGGTTGATGCACCGCAGGAACGTGGACTTGCCAGAGCCGGAGGAACCCAGGATCGAGATCACATCGCCGTCGCGGGCGGTCAGCGAGATGCCTTTGAGCACCTCCAGCGAACCGTAGCGTTTGTGCAAGTTGCGGATTTCAAGCGCGGGCGTGGCCTCAGCCATGTGCGTTCCTCATATATGTTGCGCTCCTGCTGTTGGCGGCCTTCCTGGCGAGGCGGCCAACCTAGCATAGCGTTTCAATGGCAGCCAACAGCGCTACGGACGGTAAACGGCTGGCGTGTGGCAGGTTGTCGCATCGGTGCAGCAGACTGTCGCCCCATCAACAACCGAACAGCCGTTTGAACCTTGCCTGTCGATAAAAAGCGCGGCGGCTGCCGCAAAAAAAGGCGCGATGTTGCCAGCTTTGACAGGGTGTTGGAAGCGCTATCCGGCCAAATGCACCGGTTGCGCACTTTTAATGTGCACAGAGCCAATTTCAGGTGTGTTTCCGGTGCACTGACTCGCCCCACAAAGTGGGTTGCAGGGTAACGCTCTGGCAAAGTGCCATTAAATTCAATGGGTTGCGATGACCGTCCGATCAGAGCGAGATCTCCGGGCTAGAGGGTTTTGAAATATTTTGGCGCAATTATTGCGTGCAGAATCCAGAACGCCCCGTTGGCTTCTTTTTACGAGAAGGATCGCCGAACGGGATGCACGCATTCGCTTCTCCTTACAAAGGTAGTTTTAATGAGCAGTACCCAAAGCTCTAATGGCCTCGAACAGGGGCTCAAACCGCGCCACGTGACCATGCTGTCGATTGCCGGGGTTATCGGCGCCGGCTTGTTCGTTGGCTCGGGTCACGCCATCGCCGCTGCAGGTCCGGCTGTTCTGTTGGCTTACGCCGCCGCCGGCATGTTGGTGGTGCTGGTGATGCGCATGCTCGGCGAAATGGCCGTTGCCTCGCCGGACACCGGTTCGTTTTCGACTTACGCCGACCGCGCGATCGGTCATTGGGCCGGTTTCACCATCGGCTGGTTGTACTGGTGGTTCTGGGTGCTGGTGATTCCACTGGAAGCCAACGCCGCCGCGACCATCCTGCATGCCTGGTTCCCTGGTGTGGACATCTGGGCCTTCGCCCTGGTCATCACGATGCTGTTGACCGTGACCAACCTCTTCAGCGTAAAAAACTACGGTGAATTCGAGTTCTGGTTTGCCCTGATCAAAGTGTTGGCCATCATCGGTTTCATTGTTCTGGGCCTCATGGCGATCTTCGGCTTCCTGCCGGGCAGCCAGGTCAGCGGCGTTTCCCATCTGTTCGACACCCAGGGCTTCCTGCCAAACGGCATGGGCGCGGTGTTGGGTGCCATCCTGACCACCATGTTCTCCTTCATGGGCACCGAGATCGTGACCATCGCGGCCGCGGAGTCGAAAAACCCTGGCAAGCAAATCTCCAAGGCCACCAACTCGGTGATCTGGCGGATCGGCTTGTTCTATCTCGTGTCGATCTTCATCGTCGTGGCCCTGGTGCCTTGGAACGACCCGGTACTGGCCAGCCTCGGTTCCTACCAGACTGTGCTTGAACGCATGGGCATCCCGAACGCCAAGATCATCGTCGACATTGTGGTGTTGGTCGCCGTGACCAGCTGCCTGAACTCGGCGCTCTACACTTCGTCGCGGATGTTGTTCTCCCTGGGCAAGCGCGGCGATGCGCCGGCCATGTCCACCCGCACCAACAAAAGTGGTACGCCTTACTGGGCGGTGATGCTGTCCACTGGTGCCGCGTTCCTGGCAACTTTCGCCAACTACGTGGCCCCGGCGGCGGTGTTCGAATTCCTGCTGGCCAGCTCCGGCGCTATTGCTCTGCTGGTGTACCTGGTGATTGCGATCTCGCAACTGCGCATGCGCAAACAGCGTGTGGCTCGCGGTGAGAAAATCGTCTTCAGCATGTGGCTGTTCCCGGGCCTGACCTACGCGGTGATCGTGTTCATCGTCGCGGCCCTGACCATCATGCTGTTCCAGGAAGCCCATCGTGTGGAAATTCTCGCGACCGGCTTGCTCAGTGCTCTGGTGGTAGCGGCCGGCTTGCTGGTGGCTCGCCGCCGCAACCTGGAAAAACGCGGCGCGGTGGTGCTGAACTGATCCATACCGAGTAATGCAAAACGGCCGCTGTCAGTGATGACAAGCGGCCGTTTTTGTTTCTGTCGATTGTTCTGTGTTCAGTCGACATGAACCCAGTCTTCTACGCGTAACCCTGGAACGCGCTCGAACTCCCGCAGGTTGTTGGTGACCACGATTAACCCGCGTGAGCGTGCGTGCCCGGCAATCATCTGGTCGTACGGGCCTATGGGTGTGCCGGCCTTTGCCAGTTCGGATCGAATCATTCCGGTGTGCGCTGCTGCTTCGTTGTCGAAGGGCAGGACTTCAAGTCGGGCGGCGAAGCCCTCGATGACCGCCAGGTTTTTTTCGGGCGCTGCTGATTTTTCCGCGCTGTAGATCAGTTCCATCAGCGCGACCGCACTGATGCACAGTTGGCCGTGATGACGGTTGAGCGCCTCCCGTACCACCTGTGGTTTGTTCTTGATGGTGAAGATGCAGATGTTGGTATCGAGCATGTACTTGATCATCAGAACGACTCACGCTCCTGCTCGGCGGGTTGCTCGCGATCGGTCATGAAGTCTGCCGTGATGCTTTCGCCATCGAACCAACTGTCCCAGGTTTCACCGGCGGGAGTGATGATTCGGCTTCGACCTACGGCGACGACGTCGACTCGTTTCACGTCGCTTGGCATGGCTACAGCTTTCGGCAGGCGAACGGCCTGGCTTCGATTGCTCATGAAAAGGGTTGTCTGTTCCATTTGGACCTCCTGCGCTTTTGCTGGCGCGATGTGTCCAAAGGATAGGTTTTGCGCTGGATATGTCAATGGGATATACGCGGTGCCTGACGGAAGGAAAGCACTCGATTCAGAGCTAAAAAGGCCGCTGTCAGTGATGACAAGCGGCCGTTTTTGTTTGAGTCGTAACCCTTACTCGGCTTTTTCTTCCGGTACTTCCAGCGACTCGCGGTAGACATCCAGAGCAGCGCTGAAATCGGCGATGAACTGCGGCTCGCTCAGCCATGCCTGGGCGGCGTCGCGGTCCATGCCGTCGGCCCACATGCGGTAGTCGATCAGCATGTCGGCGGCCAGGTGGGTGGCGGCCATGCCTTCGTCATCGGCGTTTTCCATGTCCAGCAGTTCTGGATGGTCGATGATGATAAAGGCGAGGTTCGTCAGCAGCACCGAGAGCATTTCGCTGCGGTTGACGGCTTCCGCGTCGCGCATTTTGCTGAACATCGCCAGGGTGTATTCCGGGATCGGTTCGGCGAGGTGGCCAAGGTCATCGTCCAGCGCGGCGGGTTTGCGGCCGTGGATATTGATCTGCTTGGCTTTGGCTTTTGCACGCTTGGCGCGTTTCTGTTGCTTGTTCAGGGAGGCCATGGGAACTCAGTTCGGTTTCTGTTGGGTTTGCGCGGCAATGGCGTCGGACGCCGCCACGTAGTCAGCCTGGAAGGCCGGTGATTCGATCCACGCCAGGGCGCTGGCTTCGTCGGTTTCGGTCGACCATTGGCGATATTCGATCAGAGCAGCGAGGATGAAGTCTGTCGCTGTTTCCTCACCTTCCTGCTCCAGTACCAGTGCGATAAGCGGATGTTCCAGAAAGGCCGCGCACATGGCCTGCTGGCTGATCTTTTGTGCGTCGATCATCTCCTTGAACATGTCGGTCAGGTCCACCGATTCGAAGTCGATGCGATCATCGTTCGGGTCCAGTTCCACCGGTGCGGCAGCCCGCTGGGTGCGGTTCTGCTTGGCCTTGGCCTTGGCGCGGGAGGCGCGTTTTTGCTGCTTGTTGGCGGAGGCCATGGGCGTCGTTCCGTATTCGTTGAAAGGGCAATTGACTTAGCTGCGCGGTACTCGCCGCCCGGGGGTATCGGGGGCCAGTTCGCCGTTTTGCAGCCAGGTCAATGCAATGGGCCATAGTGTGGCTTGGTATGCGCTGCGAAAAAAGGCGAAATGTCCGACTTCTTCTTCGCCGATGTCTTCGGGATGGATACGCAGGTGAGAGTTTGTGCTGCCGGTGAAGTAGCCGAGCAGGCGTTCGATGGCCGGAATTGTGCCGTAGGGATCGTCGCTGATGCTGATGGCCAGGGTTTGCGCGGTGACACCGACAAAGGGCAGCTGCCCGGCGGTTTTGCTGATTGTGCGGGCGCTGGAGCGTTTCTCGAAACGGGCAGTGGAGAAGCTCCAGTCACGGACCACGCCGGCGGGTGTGTCTTCCAGCCAGCCAAGGCGTTTGCCCGGAAAGTAGCCGTAGATCATCGTTACCAGTGGCATCAGCACATGCCACTTGCCGAACATGCGCCAGCGATGGGCCGGCGCATAGTCGCGCCAGTAGGCGAATTGCGCACCGACCGTCACCAGACGCCGGATCAGGTGCCCGGACGCCCCCAGGCCCGCTGCACAGCCGCCAAAGCTGTGGCCGACCACATCGATAGGCTGCCTTGGGAACTCACGCTGTGCGCGCTTGAGCATCGCCTCGAAATCCAGCGCTCCCCAATCGGTCCACGAGGCTTGAAGCCCCTTGAGCGATGCCGGCCGCGACTCGCCGATGCCGCGGTAGTCATAGGTGATGACATCGAAGCCGTGGGCGAACAGGTAGTCGGCAAAACGCGAGTAATGGCGGCAACGGACCGAGGTGGCGGCATTGATGATCACGACCGGACGAGCGGCGTCCTGAGAGGCGTGTCGCCAAGTGAAGCCACCGAGGATGAAACCGTCCGAAGCGGTTTCCTTGAACGGTTTGCCGGGCGTGGTAATCGGCAGCGGCAACTCGATTTGAGTGGGGGCCGGTGGAGGCGTGTCCTGCAAATTCATCGGCGTCAGTCCTTTGCGGGTAGCTGCCAACGATAGTCTTGATGCCGTTGATGAACAATCCGTTCGCCTCAACGCGGTTGTTGATCGAGCAGTCGTTCTTCAAGTGCCGCCCATTGCCGATCCAGTTCGTTACGCAGTTCCTCTTCACTCGGCAGGACAAGCTTGTACTTGCTGGCGAGCAGTTGCTCGTTGCCTTCCAGCACTGAGTAACGCACCACGGATTCATCCTTTTGCGCGCAGAGAATGATGCCGACGGTGGGGCTGTCTTGCGCGCCACGTTTGAGGTCGTCGTACATGCTCAAGTACATGTCCATCTGCCCCAGATCCTGATGGGTCAGTTCACCGCGCTTGATATCGAAGATGACGAAGCACTTGAGCAAGTAGTTGTAGAACACCAGATCGATGCAGAAGTCTTTGCTGCCGATACTGATGCGTTGCTGGCGGGCAATGAATGCGAAGCCCTTTCCCGGTTCCAGCAAGAAGCCCTGCAATTGTTCGATCAGCGCTTGTTCGATCTCACTTTCCTGAAGCTTGCCGGCATTGGGTAAACCAAGAAACTCCAGTACCACCGGATCACGGATGAAATCCCGAGGGCTGGCCTTCATGTTCTGAATGTGGGTGGCGGCCTCCTGCTTGAGACTGCCGCGATCGCGGCTCGCCAGCAGGCGTTCGTAGTACAGCGTATTGATCTGGCGCTCCAGCGCTCGGCTTGACCAGTTTTGGGTGACTGATTCGTTCATGTACCAGAGGCGCGCGCTGTCGTTGTCGACCCGAAGCAGGCGGCGGTAGTGGGTCCAGCTCAATTCGGAACGCACTGCGTTCCAAATTGGAAAAGTTTGATAAAAATCCCGCATGTAACGCAGATTGCGTTCGTCAAAGCCTTTGCCGAAGTCGGCACTGAGCACTTTCGCCAAAGTGGCCAGTAAGCGTTTGCCATATCTCGCACGCCGAGCCCCTTCCTGCTCGAACTCGACAATATGTCGCCCGATCTGCCAACAGGTTTGTACTTGCACGGTATCGACCGCCCGAAGCGCCTTCTGACGTGCCTGATGGATCAATTTGCCAAGGCTGCCAAGCAGTGATGCGAGATGTGGGTCGTGAGTGTCGTTGGGTGTGAGGGCCGTCATGAAGTCTTCCGCAGCAGGTTGAACAGCGAAAGAGAATGACAAGTGAGCACCCTTCGAAGATGCCGGGAGTTACTGAAACACAGGCAGGAAATGCCGGGTTCGCTGGCAGGACGTGTCGGAGGGCAGGCGAGGGCTGCGGAACAAATGGCGTAGTACGTTTCGTACTCAGGCCAAATCAATCTGAACCCTTCCCTCCGACTGGAAATCCAAAGGATGTAACGATTGGGTTCTGCAGAGCCCGGGAGTCGTCATCATGAAATACCTCCATACACTCCTGTTGCCCCTCACCGCTGTAGGCGTGCTGATGTTTCCAGCGATGTCACCTGCCGCCAGCCTTGAGCCCATCGACAGCTCGGGGGTGCAGGTGCAAAGCCATGAGCAAAACGGCATCGCCTACCTGTCCGGCGGTATCGGCGAGGATGAGTCCAAGGCCATCCAGCAGACCACCGGCTATAACCTGCACATGACGTTCTCTGTCGGGACGGAAAATAAATACATTCCTGACGTGAAGGTAGTTATTCAGAAAGCCCCGGGGCAGACCGTACTGACGCTCAATGACGCCGGTCCGCTGGTTTACGTGAATCTGCCTGCCGGTAAATACACGGTCATTGCGACGCGCAACGGCGAAACACGGCAGGACGTTGTCGATGTTGGCAGTGGTGCAGCCCGTAACCTGGTTTTCCACTGGAATGATGCGAGTTAACGAGAGCTCTAAACCCTGGGTCCTGCGACTCAGGGTTTTTCGTTATTAACACCCGCGTACGCTTGGATGAGTGCAACGCGTAAAGGGTTGGTTTCTACGCTCAGCAGCTTGATGGCCAAGGCGCAGCAGACCACGATCAACATGGGTTTGATCAACCGTGGTCCGACCCGGACAGCGGCCCGTGCACCCAATTGAGCGCCGACGAAGGCTGCCAAAGCCATGGCAATGGCTACCGGCCAGATAATCACACCTTTGGTGATAAAGACCGACAGAGAACCGAGATTGCATGAGGCGTTGGCAAGTTTGGTAAAGCTCATGGCCCGCATCATGCCCAAGCCGCAGAGCAGTACGAATCCGACGATAAAGAAAGAGCCCACACCGGGGCCAAATATACCGTCGTAGAAGCCAAGAATCGGCGCAACGCTAAACGAAAAAAGCAGAATGCCGATTCTCTTGCGTCGATCTTCATTGGCCAGCTTTGGAGAGAGCGCAAAATAGATGGCTACCAGAATCAGCATGATAGGTACGCAAACTTCCAGATAGCGCTTATCAATAGAGCTGACCAGCAAGGCACCACTGGCGCCGCCAATAAACCCGCAGACAACCAGGAAACGACCTTCGCGCCACTCGATCATCCCTTTGCGAGCAAAGGTTACAGTTGCCGATACAGTTGCCGAAGCGGCCTGGAACTTGTTCGTGGCAATCGCACTGATGGGGTCCATCCCAGCCAGAAAAAGTGCAGGCAATGTTATCAGCCCGCCCCCACCTGCAATGGCATCAAAAAAACCGGCGCAGAACGCCACGAGCGCCAATAGGCTAATTACATCCCAAGACATCCCAATCCCTCTTTTACAATTATTGGCCGGTCATCTACTTGACTGGTCATTCAATAGTCTGAAGCTGTGACAGACCTCAGCCCTGAAGTCGCAACGGGTCGTCTGTGATAACAATGGGGGAAGAAAACTTCGATAGTCCGAAAATGCGGACCAGAACACGTCTGTTGTCTTTGATCAGATCACGACAATGCAGTGCTCGAACGTTATTGATGACCATTGCCGACTCTTGCGTCAGCGTGTACTCGACTGGAGCTGCTTCGCCTACGCTCTGGCAAAGAGCGGCGTAGGCCGTTTTGACAAAGCGAGGGGCGTTATCGCTGACCGAAAATCGGTATGAGTTGAAACGGGCCGCGAATCCGACCTTGTCATCGAACTCCAGTATCGAAACATTGCGCCCGTCCCCTCCCTTGCCACTGACGAAGGAGTCACTGCGGGTGAACTGAAAATTCCCTGTAGTCAGGGCGAGGCAGTTGGTTACACCGATTTTTTCCAGCACGGGTGGCAGCGGAATTACCGAAGTCGGTTCCAGGCTCGGGTTCCAAAGGGCGGAGAGTATGAGCGACGACGGCGATGGGGAGTGCCCGTCTTTCGCGTTTATCGCGCACCAGTAAGGCGCCTCGGTGTGTGGGCCGAGCGCCAGGCCTGAGTGGGAACTCAGTTCTTTGATGTCCGGCTCGGCAGGGATTTTGGTCAGTCCGCCGCCCTTGAAGTTGGCCACCAATCGAACCAGTTTTCCTTCATTGTCCATGTCGTAGGCAAAGGCACTGTTATCCACCAGTTTCAACAAGATCTGATTACGGGCGGCCAGGCAAAGAACGTCGTATCGGTTTTCCAGGGATGTCAGGTCGGGCAGTTCATTGGGAGGGCTGACATCGGTGATTTTTTGCAGCCCTTCAAAGATCAATACGGAAACAAGGCCATCGGAGTAGGCACCCAGCAGTTCGCATTGGTCTTTCGAAAACGAGAACTTCAATTCAATGGCTGCCAAAGCGGCTTTGGACTTGGCTCCTGGTGCCTGCGGCCCGCCGATGGCGGCCAGCTCTTCGGCGAACATGTGCAGCAATGCTGACTGCTGGATATCAAAGCTGAACGTTCTGATTTCTTGTTCGGTAAAAAACTCAGCGGTTTCGACGTCTGGTTGAATAGCCTCAGTCATTGTCTTCCCTGTTGTGTATCTGCTCCCGCCTGTGCGGCAGCTTATCCTCCAATTCTGCACGAGCCGATGATCAGCGTATGTCATCCAATTCCGTTAAAGCATACGGAACGTTCCGACAAACCAAGAGACTGCCAGGAAGGGCCGATTTCCAATGTCTGAAGCTTTTGGGGGCTCAGCCCCGGCAACCATTACGGGCACTTGCTGGCGTGGCGAGAGGAGGTGGGAATTGTCGCTTCGATGGTGACTGGACCGGTGCCTCGTCAAATCGCAGGCATAAAAAAACCCTGAATCTTGCGATTCAGGGTTTTCGGTATTTGGTGCCCAGAGACGGAATCGAACCGCCGACACGGGGATTTTCAATCCCCTGCTCTACCGACTGAGCTATCTGGGCAACGGGGCGCATTAAACGGGTTTTTCAGGGGGTCGTCAAGCAAGTTTTCAAAAAAAATTTAATTATTACCGTCGCTTACGTTCCGACCCCCGATAAATCGGGGTTATTCCGACGGCGGCACGTAGCCTTCGGCCTTGGCGTATTCCTCGCCGGAGAAGTACTTGTCCATTTCGCCCTGCAGATATTTACGATCTTCGGCGTTCATCATGTTCAGGCGTTTTTCGTTGATCAGCAGGGTCTGGTGCTTCTGCCAGTCGGCCCAGGCCTTTTGCGAGACGTGGTCAAAAATGTCCTGGCCTTTGGCGCCCGGGAAGGGAGCGCGCTCCAGGCCTGGCAATTCTTCTTTGTACTTGCGGCACATGATGGTGCGGGTCATGACGACTCTCCTGCGTTCAATACGGCGGCCGCGCGTTCGAGCAAGGTTTTGACCGGGGCGGCAAGGCCCAGGCGCGGCGGGGTGGCGAGGTTATACCAGAGCCAGTCAGCCTCGGCCACGTGATGGCCGGACTCCTGGACCTGAACCAGCCAGGGTTCGATGGATAACTGAAAATGGCTGAAGGTGTGCACCAGGCTCGGCAATGCCTGTTGGGTGCCCAGTTCCAGCGAGTGCTGCGATGCCAGATGCGGCAGGTCGTCAAGGTCGTCGAGTTCCGGCAGGCTCCACAAACCGCCCCACAGGCCCGTGGACGGGCGACGGTAAAGCAGGATTGCGCCCTCGCCGTTGGCGAGCATCGGCATCAATGTGCGTTTCTGCGGGATAGCCTTGCGCGGCTTGGGGATCGGGTAGCGGGTTTCCAGGCCGAGCATGTGCGCCTCACAGCCATTTTTTAGCGGGCACAGCAGGCAGCTCGGTTTGCTGCGGGTGCAGAGCGTGGCGCCCAGGTCCATCATCGCCTGGGTGTAGGCGTTGACGCGGGTCTGCGGCGTAAAGCGCTCAGCGTTGGCCCAGAGCTGTTTGGCGACCTTCGGCTCGCCGGGGTAGCCCTCTTGTGCGGTAAATCGCGCCAGCACGCGTTTGACGTTGCCGTCGAGGATCGGCGCGCGCAGGCCCATGCTGATGCTGGCAATGGCGCCAGCGGTGGACAGGCCGATCCCCGGCAGATCCGTGAGTTTTTCCACATCCCGGGGAAATTCGCCGCCGAACTGCTCGACGACGATCTTCGCGGTCTTCTGCAAATTGCGTGCGCGGGTGTAGTAACCCAGGCCCGTCCACAGGTGCAGCACTTCGTCTTCCGGTGCCGCCGCCAGAGCTTCGACCGTTGGCAACGAGGCCATGAAACGGTCGAAGTAGTTCAGCACGGTGCTGACCTGGGTCTGCTGCAACATGATTTCCGAGACCCATACCCGATACGGGTTGATGTCCTGCTGCCAGGGCAAATCGTGACGGCCGTGGCGGTCGAACCAGTCCAGCACCGCCGTTGAAAACTGCTCGGCTCTCATCGCTTGAACAGCTCCTTGAGCGCGTCTTTGAGTTTCGGGTTGACCTTGTCGCCCCATTTCTCGTCGATTTTTTCGCTGATCCTGTCGCCAGCCAGTTTGGCCGCGACCTGGCTCATGCGGTCGTTATCCAAACGGCAAGCCTTGGCGCCCAGCTCCAGCGGGCCGCGGCAGCGCAGTGGCCACTCGATGCCGACAAACTTGTCGCCGACCTGGCAGGCCGGGTCCGGCATGGCGCTGGTATCGCCTTCGACGATGATGCCGACGCGGTAGTCCATGCCCAGCACTCGCAGATCGATGTCACCGTCACCGTTGACGGTCATGCCCGGGATGCGCACTTTCAGGTCGGGGTTGCTGGCCACGCCGTTACGCAAGGTCAGGTTGCCCTTGAGCTCCTGGAACGGTGTGTCCTTGCCCCGCGGCTCGCCGCTGAGGGATTTGCGGTTGAGCGTGGCAATGCCTTTGCACAGCTGTTGCTCAAGGTTGGCGTTGAGCAGCACGCCATTGTTGATGAGGAAACTGGCGTTGCCGTTGAGGGTTTCGATCAACGCTTTCTGGCTGTTGCCGCTACCGGTCAGGCTGCTGTTGAGCGTGACCAGGCCTTTGACCGGCGGGTTCTTGCCCTGGCTTTCGAGGATTTTTTCTGCCGGTACCCGGCTGATTTTCGTCTGCAGGTTCAGCGCCGGCACTGGCTGGCGTACATCGAGCGTGCCGGTGGTTTCGAAGTTGCCCTCGTACAGGTCGCCGCGCAGGTTGGCCAGTGTCAGCAGGCCGCCCTGGCCGGTGGCCTTGAGCGCAGCGTTATTGATCGGCAGTTTTTGCAGGGTCAACTGGCCGAAGGTCAGGTCGGCGTCCACATCGAGCTTGCTCAAGCGTTCCACGGGCAACAGGCGTTCGTTGCTCCACGCGTCCTTGGTCGGCGCGGGTGGCAATGGAGTGCTGCCGGCGCCGGCCATGGCATTGGCTTCGGTGCTGGCGACTTCGGCTTGACGCACTTGTGTCGCGCTATTGGCCTCGGCGGATTTCGGTGGCAGGTAACGGTCGACGTTGAAGGTGTCGGCCTTGAGTGCTGCGCGCAACGATTGCTTGGCGAAGTCTTCGACGGCGATACGGCCGCTGAAGGTGCTGTCGTCGACTTTCAGGTTGAGGTCGTCGAGCGCCAGGCTGGTCGGTGTCGCTGCCAATCGGCTGACCAGCTCGACTTTGCTCAGGCTGCCTTCGGCCATGGCCGGGAGCTTCTGGCCGACGCTGTCGACGAATTTCGCCAGGTCGAACTGGGCAATCGAGATGCCGCCGCTGACTTGTGGGGTCTTGTCGAGGTCGTTGACCTTCAGTTCACCCAGTGCCCGCAGTTGGTTGGCGGAGATCTTGATACCAGTCCATTCGGCAACGTTGGCGGCCTTGTCCAGCACCAGCTGGCCCTGGGCGGAGAACGTCATGGTCTTGCCCTGCAATGGGTCGCCGGTCACTTCACCGGACAACTTCATGTCTTCGAGTTGATAGCGCTGCAGTGCGCGTGCGATGCGCACCTCACCATTGAGCTCGGTACGCACACGCAATGCCGGCTGGTTGGCTGACAGGAAAGCCGTGAGCTTGAGCGGAATGTTGACGGAGTCGTGAACCGCACCGGTGCTCAACTGAATGCTTTCGGCGCTGAAGCTCTTGCCGGTTCGTTCGTCGGTGTATTCAACCCGTGCGTTGTTCACGGTCAGGCTGTCGATGTCCAGGCGAATCGGTTGCGGCGGTTTTTCCGCCGCGACGCTGGCTTCGGGCGCAGGTTCGCCAGCGGCCGGCGGGGTGCTGGTCGCGTCGGTATTGGCCGGTGCCGGCAGCTTGCCGACGTCTTGCCAATTACCGTGACCGTCCTTGTCGCGGTTCAGGCGCAGGTTCAGGCCCTCGACGCGCACGTCGCTCATCTGCACTTCACGGCGCAGCAGCGGCAGTACGCGCACCGACAGTCCGAGCATCTGCAAGTCGGCAAACGGCTCGGCAGGCTTGATCAGGGTCGCCACACTGGCGTCGTGCAGCTCCAGGCCCAGCCACGGGAACAGGCTCCAGCCGATATCGCCATTGAGCGTCAGCTCGATGTGGGCCTTGTCGCGGGCAATCTGGCGAATCTCGTCTTTGTAGTCGTTGGGATCGAAGAGGTGGGTCAGGGCAAAGCCCAGCGCCACAATGATCAGCAACAGCCCCAGAAGTACCAGACCCAGGATTTTGCCGAACGCTTTCATGGGCGAGTCCTTGTAATTAGTCGAATTCAAAATTTAGCCGAGGAGTATAGCGCCCCCGAACAGACGACCGGTCAGCGATCACGCCGGCAATATGTCCAGCGGCAGTTTCAGCTTGGCGGCCAGTGCCTGTGCCTCCAGATGCCCGGCAGGCGCGAGCAAGCGCAGGGTCATGCCCGATTGCGCGGCCATTTTCTGGGCTTCGGCGACCAGTCGCTCGGCAACACCACGGCGACGGGTAATTTTTCGCACACATATTTGGGACAAGTGCCAGGCGTCTTGGTGCCTTTGCAGGCGGGCCGCGCCCAGCAGGCGATCGTTGAAGCGTCCGGCGATCAGTGTGCCGTCGCGCAAACAGTCTTCGATCAACTGCGCGGCCCCGGAAAAAGGGGCGAACAGCCAGTCCGGGGCGTCGCAGTAGATCTTCTGCAGATCCTGCCGATCCTGGGCAGTGGCTTGGTTCAGCGGCTCGACAATGATCGGCATGGTGATTCCTGTGAGGTCATGAAGCGATAGAGATCAGATGACGTACAAAAGGTGATGTCAGTTTGGTTTTTCTGTCACTTGCAGATGGTAACCTTTGCCCGTTCGTCCGTCCTTCTGCGACCTGTTGTCGCACAACAAGGTGCTCCACCAAAAAAACGGTCATGCCTGCGTGCATCAAGGCCGGGAGTGAACCGTGGCTGGCGAACCCTACTGATAATTGGGGGATACACAATGACCACGAGCATCACGGCGGACGGCTTCAGCGCCGACCAGCCTGCGTTCCTGTCCAAGGAGCGGATCATCGCCAAGCCCGGTTTCAACCGTTGGCTGGTGCCACCGGCCGCGCTGGCCATCCACCTTTGCATCGGCATGGCCTACGGCTTTTCGGTGTTCTGGTTGCCGCTGTCCAAGGCGCTGGGCATCACCGCTCCAGTGGCCTGCGCACCCGACATGAGTTTTATCGCACAAGTCTTTTCGTCCCAGTGTGACTGGCCGATCTCGATGCTCGGCTGGATCTACACCCTGTTCTTCATCTTCCTGGGATGCTCGGCCGCCATCTGGGGTGGCTGGCTGGAACACGCCGGACCGCGCAAGGCCGGTGTCGTATCGGCACTGTGCTGGTGTGGCGGCCTGCTGATTTCGGCGCTGGGGGTATACACCCACCAGATCTGGCTGATGTGGATCGGCTCCGGGGTCATTGGCGGTATCGGCCTGGGCCTGGGCTACATTTCGCCGGTGTCGACCCTGATCAAATGGTTCCCGGACAAGCGCGGCATGGCGACCGGCATGGCGATCATGGGCTTCGGCGGCGGCGCAATGGTCGGTGCTCCACTGGCGGCGGCGTTGATGGGGCATTTCGCTTCGCCAACCAGCGTCGGCGTGTGGCAGAGCTTCCTGGTGATGGCCGCGATCTACTTCGTGTTCATGATCGGTGGCGCATTGTCCTACCGCGTCCCACCAACCGGCTGGAAGCCTGAAGGCTGGACTGCCCCGGCGAAAAAAGCCTCGAACGCAATGATCACTCATCGTCATGTTCACGTGAATGTGGCCTGGAAGACGCCGCAGTTCCGTCTGGTGTGGCTGGTGCTGTGCCTGAACGTATCGGCCGGTATCGGCATCCTCGGCATGGCATCGCCGCTGTTGCAGGAAGTGTTCGGTGGCAAGTTGCTGGGCAATGACCTGGCATTCGGTCAACTCGATGCTTCACAACTGGCTTCGATTGCCGCCATTGCTGCCGGTTTCACCGGTTTGCTGAGTCTGTTCAACATCGGCGGGCGTTTCTTCTGGGCTTCGTTCTCGGATTACCTGGGCCGCAAAAACACCTACTTCGTGTTCTTTGCCCTGGGTTTTGCCCTGTACGCACTGATTCCGAACCTCGGCCACCTGGGCAACGTCGCGCTGTTCGTGGCGGCGTTCTGCATCATCCTGTCGATGTATGGCGGTGGTTTCGCGACGGTTCCGGCGTATCTGGCGGACCTGTTCGGTACGCAAATGGTCGGTGCGATCCACGGTCGCCTGTTGACCGCATGGGCGGCGGCGGGCGTGTTGGGTCCGGTGCTGGTGAACTACCTGCGTGAGTATCAGCTGAGCATCGGCGTCGAGCGCGCCGCCGCTTACGACATCACCCTGTACATCCTCGCCGGCCTGCTGGTGCTGGGTTTCCTGTGCAACCTGCTGGTGCGTCCGGTGGCGGACAAGTACTTCATGACCGACGCCGAACTGGCCGCCGAACAGGCGCTGGGCCATGACAAAGGTGCCGACAGCAGCACCGTGCTGGAGTGGAAAGCCGCGCCGGGCACCAAGCCGCTGGCGGTTGCGGCGTGGCTGGTGGTGGGCATTCCGTTGGCGTGGGGTGTTTGGGTGACCTTGCAGAAGACGGCAGTGCTCTTTCACTAAGGTGTTCATGGGCTGACAACAGCCAGTCCTGAATAAACACCGACACTGTGGGAGCGAGCTTGCTCGCGATAGCGGTCTGACAGTCGACAGAAAGGTTGAATGTGAGGGCCCCATCGCGAGCAATCGAGCGTCGACCGGCTGCTCCCACAGTTGTTTTGTGGTGTGCCAAATGGCTTGTATGGACATGTCTATCGCCGATACCCCCGAATTCACTCCGTCAGGGATATCACCTCGCGTGTTTCTGTTTGGCGCCCGCGCCCCTATAATGGCTGCCTTTTTCGCCCAATGATTTTGCGGAGCTGGTGATGGCCGAACGTAAGGCGTCTGTCGAGCGCGACACTCTGGAAACCCAGATCAAAGCCTCGATCAACCTCGATGGCACCGGAAAGGCCCGATTCGATATCGGTGTTCCTTTTCTTGAGCACATGCTGGACCAGATCGCCCGTCACGGGCTGATCGACCTGGATATTGTCAGCAAGGGCGACCTGCATATCGATGACCACCATACGGTGGAAGACGTCGGTATCACCCTCGGCCAGGCGTTTGCCAAAGCCATCGGCGACAAAAAAGGCATCCGTCGCTACGGCCACGCCTACGTGCCGCTCGATGAAGCGCTGTCGCGCGTGGTGATCGACTTCTCCGGCCGTCCAGGCCTGCAGATGCATGTTCCGTACACCCGCGCCACCGTCGGTGGCTTCGACGTTGACCTGTTCCAGGAATTCTTCCAGGGCTTCGTCAACCATGCTTTGGTCAGCCTGCACATCGACAACCTGCGTGGCACCAACACCCACCACCAGATCGAAACCGTGTTCAAGGCTTTCGGCCGCGCTCTGCGCATGGCCGTCGAGCTCGATGACCGCATGGCCGGGCAAATGCCATCGACCAAGGGCGTCCTGTAATGCAGACAGTCGCGGTTATCGATTACGGCATGGGCAACCTGCACTCGGTGGCCAAGGCCCTCGAGCACGTCGGTGCCGGCAAGGTGCTGATCACCAGCGATGCGAACGTGATTCGCGAAGCCGACCGGGTGGTTTTCCCCGGCGTTGGCGCGATTCGCGACTGCATGGCGGAGATCCGTCGCCTCGGCTTCGATTCGCTGGTACGTGAAGTCAGCCAGGACCGTCCGTTCCTCGGCATCTGCGTGGGCATGCAAGCCTTGCTCGACACCAGCGAAGAGAACGACGGCGTCGACTGCATCGGCCTGTTTCCGGGGGCGGTGAAGTTCTTCGGCAAAGACCTGCATGAAGACGGCGAACACCTGAAAGTCCCGCACATGGGCTGGAACGAAGTGAAGCAGAAGGTCAGTCACCCGCTGTGGCACGACATTCCGGACCTGGCGCGGTTCTACTTCGTGCATAGCTACTACATCGCTGCCGCCAACGCGCGGCAGGTGGTGGGGGGCGGTCACTACGGTGTCGATTTCGCCGCGGCGCTGGCCGAAGGCTCGCGTTTCGCCGTGCAGTTCCACCCGGAGAAAAGCCATACCCATGGCCTGCAATTGCTGCAGAACTTCGCTGCGTGGGACGGTCGCTGGTAAATGGCAATCAAGAAAAAGCCGCCGATTCTAACCCTCACTCCCGAGCAGGAGAGCGAGGCCAATCGCAAGATCAAGCGTTTCATGGAAGACCGCTTCGAACTCGACCTCGGCTCGTTCGAGGCGGCTGAGATTCTTGAGCTGTTTACCCGTGAAATTGCTCCGCATTATTACAACAGGGCGATTTTCGATGTGCAGGCGCACCTCAAAGAGAGGTTCGAAAGCATCGAAAGCGACCTGTGGGCGCTCGAGAAAAACTGATTTCCGAGCCAAGCTGAACATTCAAATTTGAAGGTTTGCCAGATGCTGATTATTCCCGCTATCGATCTTAAAGACGGTGCCTGTGTTCGTCTGCGCCAGGGCCGCATGGAAGATTCCACGGTGTTCTCCGATGACCCGGTGAGCATGGCTGCCAAGTGGGTGGAGGGCGGTTGCCGTCGTCTGCATCTGGTCGACCTGAACGGCGCGTTCGAGGGCCAGCCAGTCAACGGCGAAGTGGTGACGGCCATTGCCAGGCGCTACCCGAACCTGCCGATCCAGATCGGCGGCGGTATCCGCTCTCTGGAAACCATCGAGCACTATGTGAAAGCGGGCGTGAGCTACGTGATCATCGGCACCAAGGCCGTGAAAGATCCGGCCTTTGTCGCTGAAGCCTGCCGCGCCTTCCCGGGCAAAGTGATCGTTGGCCTGGACGCCAAGGACGGTTTCGTCGCTACCGATGGCTGGGCTGAGATCAGCACTATCCAGGTGATCGACCTGGCCAAGCAGTTCGAAGCCGACGGCGTGTCCGCCATCGTTTATACCGACATTGCCAAAGACGGCATGATGCAGGGCTGCAACGTACCGTTTACCGCCGCACTGGCTGCCGCAACAAAGATCCCGGTGATCGCTTCGGGCGGCATCCACAACCTGGGTGACATCAAGACCCTGCTCGACGCCAAGGCGCCAGGCATCATCGGCGCCATTACCGGCCGTGCGATCTACGAAGGCACCCTCGATGTCGCTGAAGCGCAAGCTTTCTGCGATTCGTACAAAGGCTGAGGAAACGACCATGGCCCTGGCCAAACGCATCATCCCTTGCCTGGACGTGGACAACGGCCGGGTGGTCAAGGGTGTGAAGTTCGAAAACATCCGCGACGCCGGTGACCCGGTGGAAATTGCTCGTCGCTACGACGAGCAGGGCGCCGACGAGATTACCTTTCTCGACATCACCGCCAGCGTCGACGGCCGCGACACCACGCTGCACACCGTCGAACGCATGGCCAGCCAGGTGTTCATCCCGCTGACCGTGGGCGGTGGCGTGCGTACCGTGCAGGACATCCGCAACCTGCTCAATGCTGGCGCAGACAAGGTTTCGATCAACACCGCCGCGGTATTCAACCCGGAATTCGTTGGCGAAGCCGCACAGCATTTCGGTTCGCAATGCATAGTGGTAGCCATCGATGCGAAGAAGGTTTCCGCTCCGGGCGAAACTCCGCGCTGGGAAATCTTCACCCATGGCGGTCGCAAGCCAACCGGTCTCGACGCCGTTGAGTGGGCGAAGAAAATGGAAGGCCTGGGTGCCGGTGAGATCCTTCTGACCAGCATGGACCAGGACGGCATGAAAAACGGCTTCGACCTGGGCGTCACCCGCGCCATCAGCGATGCGCTGGGCATTCCGGTGATTGCCTCCGGCGGTGTCGGCAACCTGCAGCACCTGGCCGACGGCATTATCGAAGGCCACGCCAGTGCGGTACTGGCGGCAAGTATTTTCCACTTCGGCGAATACACCGTGCAGGAAGCCAAGGCCTATATGGCCCATCGCGGAATAGTGATGCGCTAAACATACAGGCTAGTGGACATCATGGCGGGCCCAAGGCACTCTTGGGTACGCCATGGATTTCGGTAGCCAGACATGCTTAAACGCTTTCTACTCGTTCTCGCCAGCGCTTCTCTGTTGCTCATTAACGGGGCACATGCTGCAGACCATTCCGATACCGACCTGGTGTTGCTGACGGAAAACTTCCCGCCATACAACATGGCGAAGAACGGCAAGAACTTCGCTCAGGACGAGAACATCAATGGCATCGCCACCGATATCGTCCGCGAGATCTTCAAGCGCGCCGACATTACCTACAGCCTGACGCTACGTTTCCCTTGGGAACGAATCTACAAACTCACCCTGGAAAAACCCGGTTACGGCGTATTCGTCATGGCGCGGTTGCCGGATCGCGAGAAGCTGTTCAAATGGGTCGGCCCAATTGGTCCGGACGACTGGAT
This sequence comes from Pseudomonas sp. P4_C4, assembly GCF_056402055.1. Lineage (NCBI taxonomy): Bacteria > Pseudomonadati > Pseudomonadota > Gammaproteobacteria > Pseudomonadales > Pseudomonadaceae > Pseudomonas > Pseudomonas sp. P4_C4. Next base: position 60,794 of record NZ_JBFUID010000001.1, read on the forward strand.
CATGTTGGCCAAGGCTGACAGCACGATCACCCTCGAAACCTTGAGTGACGCGCGCAAGTACAAGATCGGCGCCTACAAGGGCGACGCCATTGCCGAGACGCTGGCCAAGCAAGGCCTCAACCCGATCGTTGTGCTGCGTGATCAGGACAACGCCAGGAAACTGGTCAACGGCCAGATCGACCTGTGGGCCACCGGTGATCCGGCCGGGCGCTATCTGGCGCGCCAGGAAGGGGTTAACGGGTTGAAAACCGTACTGCGTTTCAACAGTGCCGAGCTGTACCTGGCGCTGAACAAGAATGTGCCGGACGAGACAGTAGCCAAGCTCCAGGCGGCGCTGGACCAGATGCGCAAGGAAGGTCGGGTGGACGAGATCATGGCGCAGTATCTCTAGGATTCAACACCAACCCTGTAGTCATACCTGGCCCCCTGTGGGAGCGAGCTTGCTCGCGATAGCGATCTGTCTTCAACAATGATGTCGACTGAAACGACGCCATCGCGAGCAAGCTCGCTCCCACAGTTGTTTGGTGGTGCCCGCGGATTAGCGGTACACCCCATCCTTGCCATGCGCCGCAGTCGCCCGGTTACCGCGCACACTGATCATCTGCCTAATATCAATCCACTCGATTCCCTGAGCCTTCAGCTTGGGCAACTCACGCTCCAATACCGCCAATGTCTGCGGATACGGATGCCCGATCATCACCGCCGAACCCTGCTTGTGCGCGAGGCTGATCGCGGTCTGCAGCTGGGTCAGGATCGCCGCTTCAGTACGCTCATCATCGAGAAACACATCCCGCGAAACACTCGCCAGACCGATCTTCTGCGCTTGGGCAGCGGCCACGGTCTGGGCGCTGGTGCGGCTGTCGACGAAGAATTTATGCCGGCGTTGCAAATCGGCCATCAACCACGCCATGGCCGCTGGTTGTGCGGTCATGTGGCTGCCCATGTGGTTGTTGATGCCGCTGGTGTACGGGACCATTTTGAACGCGGCGTTCAGGCGTTTTTCCAGCTCCTCGACGGGCAGCTCGGGATGCCAGGCGAACGGTCCGGTGGCCGGATCCATAGGCATGTGCAGAATGACGATCTTGCCGGCGCGATGGGCTTCGCGGGCGAATTCGGTGGCGTGGGGTGTGTCGGGCATGATTGCCGTGGTCACCGGGCCGGGCAGGGCCAGCACGCGGCGATCCCGGGGCAGGTTCTGCCCCAGGTCATCGATGATCAGACTCAGGTAGGCTTTGTGGGGTGTCGATCCGGCGGGTTCTGCGTTAGCAACACCCGCCAGACAACACAACAGCCCGATCAGCAACCGCAGAAGCATCTCAACGGCCGGATGTGATGCTCAGCCCTTTGAGCAGGCTCAGGGCCTGGGCCAACTGATAATCGTCGTCCTGCGGCATCGGCTTGCCTTTGCCGCTGGAACCGGTCGGTTTGTCGGCGCCGCCGTTGCCGTTGCCCAGGTGGCCCTGCAAGTCGGCTTCCTTGAAGTAGTCGCCGTCTTGCTCGCTGGTGATCTTGGCCTTGCGCACTTCGATGTCCGGGACGATGCCCTGGGCCTGGATGGAGCGGCCGTTCGGTGTGTAATACAACGCCGTGGTGATCTTCAATGCGCGCTCGTTGTTGAGCGGCAGAACCGTCTGTACCGAGCCCTTGCCGAAACTGGTGGTGCCCATCAGCACGGCGCGTTTCTGGTCCTGCAGGGCGCCGGCGACAATTTCCGAAGCCGAAGCGCTGCCGCCGTTGATCAGCACGACCATTGGCACGGCTTCGCTTTCGTCCTTGCCGGTGGCAGAGAAGCGCAGCTCGGAGTTGGCAATACGGCCCTTGGTGTAAACGATCAGGCCCTTGGTGATGAAGTGGTCGACCACTTCGACCGCCGCCTGCAACACCCCGCCCGGGTTGTTGCGCAGGTCGAGAATGATGCCCTTGAGCTTCTTGCCGTTGTCCTTGCGCAGCTTGGCCAGGGCCTTGGAAACCTCTTCGCCGGTCTTGACCTGGAACTGGGTGATGCGGATATAGCCGTAGCCCGATTCCAGCAACTGGCTCTTCACGCTCTTCACCTGAATGACGGCGCGGGTCAGGGTCACGTCGAACGGTGTGCCGCCGTCGCGTACCAGGGTCAGGGTGATTTTCTGGCCGATCTTGCCGCGCATCTTGTCCACGGCTTCGGTCATGCTCTGGCCACGGGTCGGCTGGCCGTTGATCTTGACGATGAAGTCACCGGCCTGGATGCCGGCCTTGGAGGCCGGGGTGTCATCGATGGGCGAAACCACCTTGATGAAGCCGTCTTCGGCGCCGACTTCGATACCCAGGCCACCGAATTCCCCGCTGGTGCTTTCCTGCAACTCGGCGAAATCTTCAGGGCCGAGGTAGGCCGAATGCGGATCGAGATTGCTGAGCATGCCCTTGATGGCGTTTTCCAGCAGGGTCTTGTCGTCCACCGGTTCGACATAAGCGGCTTTGATCCGGTCCATCACCTCGGCAAAGGTGCGCAATTCATCCAGCGGCAGTGGCGCCTTGGTGGTCGCAGCAGTGCCCGCAGGCGCAACCGCCGGGGCTGGTTGAGCGGCAAACGCCAGAGGCGCGCCGATCACCAGGGCGATCGTCAGGGCCAGCGAGGTAAGGCGGGACAAATGCAGCATGTCGAACGAACTCCTAATGTAGGTAACTCAACGCCTATCCTTGCGCGTGGCACCATTGCGCGGGGTCACTCGGGTGACCCAGCTGACGAATTGCGAAATACAGCGCTGGTGTGTCCTGCCCGCCACTGTTACCGACAGTGGAAATAGGCTCACCGGCTTTTACAACGTCACCCGCAGACTTGAGCAGCGTCTGGTTGTGACCGTACAGACTCAAATAACCATTGCCGTGGTCGAGAATCACCAGCAACCCGGCGCCACGCAACCAGTCGGCGAACACCACGCGACCACCGTGCACGGCATGTACCGCGCTGCCGGCAGACGCGCCGATCATCACGCCGTCCCACTTGGTCCGGGCATCGTCCCCACGGCTTTCACCGAAACGCGCCAGCAGTCGACCATCGACAGGCCAGGGAAGTTTGCCGCGGGTTGACGCAAACGGGCCGCCAAAGGTCTCGCCGGAACTGGAAACCAGTGCGCCTGGTGTCGATCTGACCGGTTTGCGTGGGGCGTCGTCGCTGGCATCCGCCTGCGCCTGGGCCTCACGTAAACGCTTTTTTTCGGCTTCCTGCTGGGCAATCAGCGCTTTTTGCCGCGCTTCTTCTGCCTCACGGGCCTGGCGGGCAAGAGTTTCTTCAATGGTTTTAAGGACTTTAGACAGGTCTGCCTGATCCTGCTCGCGAGCCGCCAGTTTCTGATCGCGAGCCTTTACGTCGTCATTGAGTTTGGCCAGGACTTGCTGGCGCTCCTGGCGAACTTTCTCGAGTTCGCCACGCCGGGTGTCGAGGCTACTTTGCTGCACCAGCAATTGCGCCTGCTGCATGGTGATATCTTTCTCGACATTGGACAGTTGGCGCAGGGTTTCGTTGAAATTCTTCAGCTGCTCCAGGCGAGCCTGGCTCAGGTAGTCGTAATAGGTAAGGGTGCGGGCGAATCTTTCCGGATTCTGCTGGTTGAGCAGCAGCTTGAGGTATTCCTGGCGACCGTTCTGGTAGGCGGCCCGGGCCTGAATGGCGATCAGTCGTTGCTGTTCAATGCGCGCGCTCTGGAGTTTTTTTTTCTCTGCATCGAGGCGCTGTAGCTCGGCTTCGCTTTTCTTCAGCTCTTTTTGCAGGGCTTCGACCTGCTTCTCGAGCTTGCCCATTTCGGTTTCGGTGCCCTTGAGCTCTTTCTGCACACCGGACTTCTCTTCCTGCAGCTTGCCCAGCAGTTTCTTCAACTCGGCAATGTCCTGACGCGTGGCGTCCAACTGTTGTTGGGTGTCTGCGCGCTCGTCAGCAAAGGCCGGTTGGAGCAGGCAAGTCAGAGCTAGGGCTATCAGGACGCGAAGCATAGGGGCGGGCGGCACCAGGGAAAGGGACGGCCTAGTATGCCCGCCATGGGCGGCAAAAAAAATGCCCATTTCTGACTGTGTGATGACTGGGCTGAAAAACACCCTGAACCAATGTGGGAGCGAGCTTGCTCGCGATGGCGTCTTAACATTCAACATTGATATTGAATGTCAGATTGCTATCGCGAGCAAGCTCGCTCCCACAGGTTTTGTGGCGTTTGGGAGATCCAATCAGACCAGAATCGAAGTCCCGGTCATTTCCACCGGTTGCTCAAGGCCCAGCAACTTCAGCATGGTCGGCGCCACGTCCGCCAGCACACCGCCTTCGCGGACCTTCAGGTCGCGCTTGCCGACATAGATGAATGGCACCGGCTCGGTGGTGTGCGCAGTGTGCGCCTGGCCAGTGGTCTCATCGGACATTTGCTCGACGTTACCGTGGTCAGCCGTGATCAGCGCTTCGCCACCGACCTTTTCCAGGGCGTCGACGATGCGACCCACGCACAGGTCCAGGCATTCAACGGCTTTGACCGCAGCCTCGAACACGCCGCTGTGGCCGACCATGTCGCCGTTGGCGTAGTTGACCACGATCACGTCGTAACGCTGGTTTTCGATGGCGTCGACGATGCGGTCGGTGACTTCCGGTGCGCTCATTTCCGGTTGCAAGTCATAGGTGGCGACTTTCGGCGACGGAATCAGGATGCGTTCTTCGCCCGGGAACGGTTCTTCGCGGCCGCCGGAGAAAAAGAAGGTCACGTGGGCATATTTTTCGGTTTCGGCGATGCGCAGCTGGGTCTTGCCGTTTTTCGCCAGGTAGTCGCCCAGCACGTTTTCCAGGCTGCCGGCAGCAAAAGCCGACGGCGCAGGAATACTGGCGGCGTATTGGGTCAGCATGACGAAACCGGCCAGTTTCGGCTGGCGGGCACGCTCGAACTCACTGAAGTTGTCCTCGACGAACACGCGGGTCAGTTCGCGGGCGCGGTCGGCGCGGAAGTTCATGAACACCACGGCATCGCCGTCTTCGACTTTCACCGGCTCGCCGATGGAGGTGGCTTTGACGAATTCGTCGCTCTCGCCACGCTCGTAGGCTGCTTGCAGGCCTTCCTGAGCGGTGGCGGCGTTGAATTCGCCCTGGCCATCGACAATCAGGTTGTAGGCCTGGGACACGCGGTCCCAACGGTTGTCGCGGTCCATGGCGTAGTAGCGGCCAATCAGGCTGGCGATCCGGCCTTTGCCCAGGGCCTGGAAAGTCGCGTCGAGCAGTTCGATCGACGACTGCGCGCTTTTCGGTGGAGTATCGCGGCCGTCGAGGAAGGCGTGCAGGTAGATGTTTTGCGCACCGCGCTTGAAGGCCAGTTCGGCCATGGCGACCAGATGATCCTGGTGGCTATGCACGCCGCCATCGGACAGCAGGCCCATGAAATGCACGGCTTTGCCGGCGGCGACGGCTTTGTCCACGGCCGCGCAGATGGTCGGATTCTCGAAGAACTCGCCGTCGCGGATCGATTTGGTGACGCGCGTGAAGTCCTGATACACCACGCGACCGGCGCCGAGGTTCATGTGGCCGACTTCGGAGTTGCCCATCTGGCCATCCGGCAGGCCGACGTCCATGCCGCTGCCCGAGATCAGGCCGTTCGGCACGGTGGCCCACAGGCGGTCCAGTACGGGCTTCTTCGCGGCGAAGATGGCGTTGGATTCAGGGCTCTCACTGTGACCGAAGCCGTCGAGAATGATCAGGACCAAAGGTTTAGGCGTGGTAGTCATGGAATCCACTCGTGGCTGAGGTAAAAGAGGTAATGGAAAAGGGAGTGGCAGTTTAAAGCGAAGTTCCGGCCACGTCACCGCCGGACGGGGTTTGGCCCACCATAGTGGCTGTGTATACTGGCCGACATTTTAACGCCCTGGAACCTCCTTCGATGGTTGCTCACCTGATTGAATTCGCCACTAACCACTACATTCTCGTCGGTATCTTTGTCGTATTGCTGGCGTTGCTGATTGCCTATCAAATGCAGGGCGGCGGCCGTAGCCTGAGCACCGGCGAACTGACCGGCCTGGTCAACAAGGACGCCGGCGTTGTGGTCGATATTCGTCCGAGCAAGGATTTCGCCGCCGGTCACATTGTCGGTGCGGTGAACATTCCCCAGGACAAACTGGCCGCCCGCGTTGGCGAACTGGAAAAGCACAAGGCCAAGACCATCATCCTGGTCGACGCCATGGGCCAGACCGCCGGCACCCACGCCCGCGAACTGATGAAATCCGGCTTCACTGCCGCCAAGCTGTCCGGCGGTATCTCCAGCTGGAAAGCCGACAATCTGCCGCTGGTGAAGTGATATGAGTAGCGTCGTCGTCTATTCCAGCGATTACTGCCCTTTCTGCTCGCGAGCCAAGTACCTGCTCGAGAACAAAGGCGTGGCCTTCGAAGAGATCAAGGTCGATGGCAAGCCGCAGGTGCGCGCTGCGATGGCCCAGAAGGCCGGGCGTACGTCCGTGCCGCAAATCTGGATCGGCAGCACCCACGTGGGCGGTTGTGATGATTTGTTCGCCCTGGAGCGTGCCGGCAAGCTCGATGCGCTGCTCAGGGCCTGACGGTAATACCCCAAACAAGCAAACCTAAAAGAACCCTGGATCAAGAAGGATCTGCGATGACTGACCAACAGAACACTGCTGCGACCGAAGAAGAAACTGCACCGCAATTCTCCTTGCAGCGCATTTATGTGCGTGACCTGTCCTTCGAAGCTCCGAAAAGCCCGGCGATCTTCCGCCAGCAGTGGGAGCCGAGCGTCGGTCTGGATCTGAACACCCGTCAGAAGACGCTGGAAGCCGACTTCCACGAAGTCGTGCTGACCCTGTCGGTTACCGTGAAAAACGGTGACGAAGTGGCGTTCATCGCTGAAGTGCAACAGGCCGGGATCTTCCTGATCAAGAACCTGGATGACGCTTCGATGAGCCACACCCTGGGTGCGTTCTGCCCGAACATCCTGTTCCCGTACGCTCGTGAAACCCTGGACAGCCTGGTGACCCGCGGTTCGTTCCCGGCACTGATGCTGGCTCCGGTGAACTTCGATGCGCTGTACGCGCAAGAGCTGCAACGCATGCAGGCTGCTGGCGACGCTCCGACCGTTCAATAAAGAAGCTTCGTTTGGCCCATGAAAAAAGCGCCTTTGACGGCGCTTTTTTCATGGGGTAAACGAAACCTTCATGTAGGAGCTGCCGAAGGCTGCGATCTTTTGATTTTGATTTTGATTTTGATTTTGATTTTAAAGATCAAAAGATCGCAGCCTGCGGCAGCTCCTACATTGGGTCATGGTGTTATTTGAAGTCGTTCTGACGCCAGGCTTCGTACACGGCCACCGCTACGGTATTGGACAGGTTCAGGCTGCGGCAGCCCTCGCGCATCGGCAGGCGCAGGCGTTGCTCGCCGGGCAGGGCGTCCAGCACCTCGGCGGGCAAGCCCCGGCTTTCCGGACCGAACAGGAACGCATCGCCCGGGGCGAAGCTGGCGTCGTGGAACGGCCGCGAACCCTTGGTGGTGAAAGCGAACAGTCGTGGATGGCCGAGGCTTTCCAGGCAGCTGGCAAGGTCGGCATGGCGTTGCAGGGTGGCATACTCGTGGTAATCGAGGCCGGCCCGGCGCAGGCGCTTGTCGTCCATCTCGAAGCCCAGCGGTTCGATCAAATGCAGGTGGCAGCCACTGTTGGCGCACAGCCTGATAACGTTGCCGGTATTCGGCGGAATTTCTGGTTGGAAAAGGATGACGTGAAACATGCACGGCTCCGAAGGTAAAGATGACGCGCATTCTACGCCGCCAGAAGGCGTGCGTTCGAAACTATTCCTGCGGGTGATGGGCTCGCTGGCGATTGTCGGGGTGATGGTCGGGATGATGATCGGTCGGCTGACCACGCCAGACCCCAGCCAGTTGCAGCAGGTTGAGGTGACGAGCGACGGGCTGGTGGTGTGGTTCAACAACGAACCCAAGACCCACGGCGAGATGGTTGAGGGCAGTGTCGCGCTGCTGTTTGGCGCCGAGGGCAAGGCGCAGAAAGGCCAGCTCAAGCTCGGCGGCAAGGACGTGAACTGGCGGGTACGTTTGAGCGATGGGGGGGTGTTGCTGACACTGGTGGCGGCCCGGCCCCTGCAGGGCGAGTGGGCCGGTAGCGAGGTCGATGACCGCTGGCGGCTGGAGATCCATCTCCGGGAGCAATAAAAGAGGGAATCCCCGGCCTGCCTGTACCAAGGTTCCCGAAACGGGAGGCTCGTCGCGAGTGCGGTTTGAGCCTGGTGTAAAGAAGGAACCCCTGACCTGCCTGTATCAAGGGCCCCAAAACGGCTGGGCTCGTCGCGGATGCGGTGTGAGCCCGGTGTAAAGAGGGGAATCCCCGGCCTGCCTGTACCAAGGTCCCCGAAACCGGGTAGGTGAACTGATTCACTTGATAGGGTTATTGCAGGGGGCGTGCCAGGTTTTAACAAGTTGAAACAGAAAGCTGCGTATAAACGCCGAAAGCCCCGTAATCCGGGGCTTTCGTGTTTTTGCGATAGGGGTTCGATTGCGAACGCAGGCAGGGTTTCGACGCTGTTTTTGTGCGCGATTGCGGTTCACGGTGCATTGCGGCGGTGCACTGATAACCCAAAAAGCATCGCGAGCAAGCTCGCCCCACAGGGTTCGATGGTGTCTACACGATAGTGAAAACACCGAAAATCCACTGTGGGAGCGAGCTTGCTCGCGATTGGGTCTAACGATCAGCGAAGTACTAGAGGCTGATTAGCCCTCATCCCCCTCATCATCATCCCCGCCATCCACCTTCATCCCCAATTCCTTGATCTTGCGGGTCAAGGTGTTGCGCCCCCAGCCCAGCAACACGGCGGCATCGCGGCGGCGGCCGGCGGTGTGCTTGAGGGCGGTCTCGATCATGATCCGCTCGAAGGCCGGCACGGCGCTGTCGAGCAGGCTCGACTGACCACGGGCCAGCGCCTGGTCAGCCCACTGGCGCAGGGCCTGCTCCCAGTTGGTCACTGGCGCCGAATCCTGTGGCAGGCTCAGCAGCTCCGGTGGCAGGTCGCCGATGTGCACTTCGCGACCCGAAGCCATCACCGTGATCCAGCGGCAGGTGTTCTCCAGCTGCCGCACGTTGCCGGGCCACGGCAGGTTCTTCAGGTATTCCTCGGTTTCGCTTTTCAGCAGCTTTGGCTCGACGGCCAGCTCCTGGGCTGCGCGGCTGAGGAAGTGCTTGGCCAGGGTCGGGATGTCTTCGCGACGGTCCGACAGGCGCGGGATGTGGATGCGGATCACGTTGAGGCGATGGAACAAGTCCTCACGGAATTTTCCGGCATGCACCAGGGTTTCCAGATTCTGGTGAGTCGCAGCGATGATGCGCACATCGACCTTCACCGGCACATGACCGCCGACGCGGTAAAACTCGCCATCAGCCAGTACGCGAAGCAAGCGGGTCTGGGTGTCAGCCGGCATGTCGCCGATTTCATCGAGGAACAGCGTGCCGCCGTCAGCCTGTTCGAAGCGCCCGCGCCGCAGGTTGGCCGCGCCGGTGAACGCGCCTTTCTCGTGGCCGAACAGTTCGGATTCCATGAGGTCTTTGGGGATCGCCGCCATGTTCAGCGCGATGAACGGCGACGCTGCCCGCGGACTGTGACGGTGCAGGGCGTGGGCCACCAGCTCTTTACCGGTACCCGATTCGCCATTGATCAGTACGGTGATGTTGGAGTGGCTCAAGCGCCCGATGGCGCGAAATACTTCCTGCATCGCCGGCGCTTCGCCGATGATTTCCGGGGTGCGGGTCAGGGTCGGGGCGACTTCCAGGCCTTGTTGTTCCTGGGCGTGCTGGTTGGCGCGTTTGACCAGGGAAACAGCTTCGTCGACGTCGAACGGCTTGGGCAGGTACTCGAAGGCGCCGCCCTGATAGGACGCGACAGCGCTGTCCAGATCGGAGTGAGCGGTCATGATGATCACTGGCAGCCGTGGATGCTGCTCGCGAATCCGCGCCAGAAGGTCCAGGCCGCTGGCGCCGGGCATGCGGATGTCGGAAATGATCACGTCCGGCTGCTGGCGCGCCAGGCGGCTCATCACACCATCGGCGCTGTCGAAGCTTTGCGTGGTCATGCCTTCCTGCTGCAGGGCTTTTTCCAGGACCCAACGGATAGAACGGTCGTCATCGACGATCCACACGGTTTCACTACGGCTCATGTCGATGTGGCTCCTTGTTCCAGTGGCAGAAAGATCGAGAAAGTGGTGTGGCCGGGGTGGCTGTCACATTCGATCAGGCCCTGGTGCTGGCTGATGATGTTCTGGGTAATGGCCAGGCCCAGCCCGGTACCGTCCGGACGACCGCTGACCATGGGAAAAAAGATGGTTTCCTGAAGTTCCGCAGGAATGCCCGGGCCGTTGTCGATGATCTCGATCTTGGTCACCAGGCGATGACGTACATGGCCGATGGTGAACTGGCGCATGGCGCGTGTGCGCAGGCTGATGCGACCCAGGCGCAGTTCGTTCTGGCTGCTGATGGCCTGCATGGCATTGCGCACGATATTCAGCACGGCCTGAATCATTTGCTCGCGGTCGATCAGGACGTCGGGGATGCTTGGATCGTAATCGCGCACCAAGGTGATGCAGCCCTGGCTTTCGGCCTCCACCAGATGGCAGACACGCTCAAGTACTTCATGGACGTTGCACATGGCCAGCGATGGAAGCTTGTTGGAGCCGAGCATGCGGTCCACCAGGTTACGCAGGCGGTCGGCTTCTTCGATGATGACGTTGGTGTAGTCGCGCAGGCTTTCTTCCGGCAGCTCCCGGGCGAGCAATTGTGCCGCGCCGCGAATCCCGCCCAAGGGGTTCTTGATTTCATGGGCAAGGCCGCGCACCAGCATCTTGCTGGTTTCCTGTTTCGATAGCTGTGCTTCTTCCTTGGTGATCCGCAGCAGGCGGTCACGAGGGTGGACTTCGAGCAGCAGCATCGTGTCGCCGTTGCTCAGAATCGGTGTTACCGCGTAGTCGACTGTCAGGGTCTGGCCGGTGAGGGCGGTGAGCATGGCTTCGCGCTTGGTGAACGGGTGAGCTTGTTCGACGGCCTGGCGCAACGAGTTCAGCGCCTCGGTCGATTCGGTAAACAACTCACTGATGAACTGCCCATGGCTGCGTTGACCGCTGATGGCCAGCAGCATCTCCGCCGCCGGGTTCATGTACTCGAGGCGCAGTTCGGCGTCGAGCAGGATGGTGGCAGTGGTGAGGTTGTCGAGTAGCAAACGGTGGAGTGCGTCGCTAATGGTCATCGGGACCTCTTTTAGGGCAGAGCATGCGCAAGAAAAAAGCGCTGGTACGGGCAAAATGCAAAAACCAAACCAAGGCTCCGAAAAGAAGCGTTCAGCGCCTGAAACGGGCGTTTGACGCTCGTTTGCGTGGCGCTTTGCCAGCTTTGGCGGGTACTTTCGAACCAAAATGGGTTGGGATGTGAGTACGGTGCAAGCAATTGCACCAATATAGTGCGCAAACCTGAACGAGGTTAGAACAGTCGCAAGAATGGATTTTTTTCTTCGGCGGGTTTGTTGTTGAGCTGGCATTCCGGCCGCTGGCCGTAGTCTTCGAGAGTGCAGGGTTTGATCTTGCGCTTCTGGGCGAGAGACGTGCGCTGCATGTGGAAAGGTTGGTTGGCGGTGCGTTCGACGATGCGCCCCTGTTCGTCGAGGATTTCCACCGACAGGGTATGGCTGCCGCGATCGATGTTGCTCAATGGGAACACCGGGCTCAGGCCGGGTTCGGCGGTGGGCTGGCCGTCGAGCAGCAACCGGTAGCTGTGACCGGGTTGCAGGGCGGGTTCGTTGGTGGCGCTGACGATGACTTCGCCGGTATTGCTGCGGATGGTTGCGTCGGGTTCCGGGATCAGGATGCGCAGCACCTCATAGTGGAGCAGCGCTTGTACTTCGGGACTGCTCTGGGCAAGCAACGGCGCTGCACTGTTGGGGTTGGCCGCTATTCGATTGCTCTTTGTCAGCGGTACACGCTTGGCGTTGCCGGATTTGGGCTGGTCGGTGAAAACCCGATTGCCCTGGGCGTCGACATACATGAAGACCTCTGCCGAGGCGGGCAGGGCGATCAGGCAGGTGATCAGTAGCCACGCCTTCAAGGCTTGTGCACCCGCTGTACAGTGAATCTCTCCGCAGGGCTCTGCTGCACAACGTTTTCCCCGTCGATCACTTGTACGGCGAGACGGTGTTCGCCGCGATCGATGTTCACCAGTTGCAGGATCGGCACATTGCCTGGCTGGCCGTAGGGCTGATCGTCCAGCAGTAGCTGCAACAGGTGGGGGGCTTGCAGGCGCGGCTTGATCAGTACCGTTATGGTGAACGTGCCGTTGTTGGCACGCAGGGCTTCGGTGGTGGGCAGGCCGGTCAGCTCCAGTACTTCATAGGTCTTGTGGGGCGGTTCATTGCGAGCGGCTTCAGCAGCAGGTGCGGCCTCGCCGGGAGGCTGGCGCTCGACGCTGTTGAGGGGCGGCAAGTCGACCAGATGGGCGCTGACGCCGTCAGGCGGTTGATTGCTGTACGCGGCGCCGCCGTTGGCGTCCGTGTACTTGTAGATCTGCGCCGTGGCGGGCAGAACGATCAGCAGCAGGATGAAGAGAAAACCGCGACCCATGGAATTGACCGGAAACGAAAGCATTGGGTTGCAGCATAGGCCAGGCTTGGCGGTTATCCCAAGCCGTTAACATTTGGTTTTCTTTTCTGAGATATTCCAAGCGCCATAAATCCCTGTGGGAGCGAGCTTGCTCGCGATAGCGGACTAACAGGCAATATCAATGGTGAATTTGATGCCCCCATCGCGAGCAAGCTCGCTCCCACAGGGTCCATCGTCAATCATGGAAATGTGGGCAATAAAAAGGCCTCCCGAAGGAGGCCTCTTTTTGTCACGCCGCGTGTTGCAGCGCTACCGGATCAGCAGCTGTAGTACAGCTCGTATTCCAGTGGGTGTACGAAGGTACGTACCTTGATTTCTTCTTCGCTTTTCAGGGCGATGTAAGCGTCGATGAAGTCGTCGCTGAAAACGCCGCCTTTGGTCAGGAACGCACGACCTTTGTCCAGCTCTTCCAGGGCTTCTTTCAGGCTGCCGCAAACTTGTGGGATCTCTTTGGCCTCTTCAGGCGGCAGGTCGTACAGGTTTTTGTCAGCGGCATCGCCAGGGTGGATTTTGTTCTGGATGCCGTCCAGGCCAGCCATCAACAGTGCGGCGAAGCACAGGTACGGGTTGGCAGCCGGATCCGGGAAGCGTGCTTCGATACGGCGGGCTTTCGGGCTCGACACGTAAGGAATACGGATCGAAGCGGAGCGGTTGCGAGCCGAGTAGGCCAGCATCACTGGAGCTTCGAAGCCTGGAACCAGACGCTTGTAGGAGTTGGTCGCCGGGTTGGTGAAGCCGTTCAGGGCCTTACCGTGCTTGATGATGCCGCCGATGAAGTACAGAGCGGTATCGGACAGACCGGCATAGCCTTCGCCTGCGAAGGTGTTCTTGCCATCTTTCCAGATGGACATGTGTACGTGCATACCCGAGCCGTTGTCGCCGTACAGCGGCTTAGGCATGAAGGTAGCGGTACGGCCGTAGGCATCGGCTACGTTGTGCACGACATACTTCAGGGTTTGGGTTTCGTCGGCTTTCTTCACCAGGGTGTTGAACTTGACGCCGATTTCGTTCTGGCCGGCAGTCGCCACTTCGTGGTGGTGAACTTCGACGGTCAGGCCCATTTCTTCCAGTGCGTTGCACATGGAGGTACGGATTTCGTGGTCGTGGTCGAACGGTGGAACCGGGAAGTAGCCGCCTTTGACGCCTGGACGGTGGCCTTTGTTGCCGCCTTCGATGTCCTGGTCGGACATCCACGAACCTTGTTCAGAGTAGATCTTGAACATGGAGCCGGAAATGTCGGACTTGAACTTGACCTGGTCGAAGATGAAGAACTCTGGCTCTGGACCGGCGTACACGGTGTCACCGATAGCGGTGGCTTTCAGGTGCTCTTCGGCGCGCTTGGCGATCGCACGTGGGTCGCGATCGTAGCCTTGCATGCTCGAAGGCTCGATGATGTCGCAGACCAGGATCAGGGTCGGTTCTTCGGTGAACGGATCCAGAACAGCGGTGGAGTCGTCCGGCATCAGAATCATGTCGGAGGCTTCGATGCCTTTCCAGCCAGCGATGGAGGAACCGTCGAACATTTTGCCGACTTCGAAGAAGTCGTCATCCAGCGCATCGCGAGCCGGCATGGTCACGTGGTGCTGAGTGCCTTTGGTGTCCGTGAAGCGCAGATCAATCCACTTGACGTCATGATCTTTGATGAGTTGAACCGACTTCGACATAGTGTCCTCCGGGTGGCTTCGGGCTGGTAATGGATGCCCTTAAATGTGGGTGATGCCGGCGCGAATACTCTGCCAAGGCAACCTGCCTCACAAGGGAGCAAATTGCATGCCAGTGCCCCAGCATGGGTTTTTTGCCCCAATTTCACGCCTGTCAGGCGGAAAAGTACCTTAAAGCGGAAAATCCCGCCCTACAATGTGGCGCTCATTTCAATAAATGACCTGTTTTGGTGCGCACGAAACCTTCTGCACATTAACTGGTTAAACCTTGAGCAATTTCCGCTATAATCCGCGCCCCCCTTTTTCGGCAGGCCCTGCGCGCGCTGTTTCCATGAAATTAATCGTAAAAGTCTTCCCCGAGATCACCATCAAGAGTCGACCTGTCCGGACGAAATTTATCCGCCAGTTGGCCAAAAACATCCGCGCCGTGCTCCGCGATCTGGACCCGGCCGTGGTGGTGAGCGGCGTGTGGGACAATCTCGAGCTGGAAACCCGCGTCACCGACCCGAAAGCCTTGAAAGAGATGGGTGAGCGCCTGACCTGCATGCCGGGCATCGCGCACTTTCTGCAGATCGACGAGTACCCGCTGGGCGACTTCGACGACATCACCGAAAAGTGCAAACACCACTACGGCGATGCGCTGGCCGGGAAGATTTTCTCGGTGCGCTGCAAGCGTGCGGGCAAGCACACGTTCAGCTCGATGGACGTCGAAAAATACGTCGGCAGCAAGCTGCGTCGTGAGTGCGGCGCCGCCGGGATCGACTTGAAAGCGCCGGAAATCGAAGTCCGCATCGAAGTTCGCGACCAACGGTTGTTCGTGATCCACAGCCAGCACAACGGCATCGGCGGATATCCGCTGGGCGCCCTGGAGCAGACGCTGGTGCTGATGTCCGGCGGCTTCGATTCCACCGTGGCGGCCTACCAGATCATGCGCCGTGGCCTGATGGCGCACTTCTGCTTCTTCAATCTGGGTGGACGTGCCCACGAACTGGGCGTCATGGAAGTCGCGCATTTCATCTGGAAGAAGTACGGCAGCTCCCAACGCGTGCTATTTGTCAGTGTGCCGTTCGAGGAAGTGCTGGGCGAAATTCTCGGCAAAGTCGATAACAGTCATATGGGCGTAGTATTGAAGCGTATGATGTTGCGCGCTTCCTCCCAAATTGCCGATCGACTGCACATCGAGGCGCTGGTAACCGGTGAGGCGATCTCCCAGGTGTCGAGCCAGACGTTGCCAAACCTGTCAGTGATCGACTGCGTGACCGACAAGCTGGTGTTGCGTCCGCTGATCGCCAGCCACAAGCAGGACATTATCGACACGGCAATCGAAATCGGTACCGCCGATTTCGCCCGGCACATGCCGGAGTACTGCGGCGTCATCTCGGTCAATCCGAAGACAGCGGCCAAGCGCTATCGCGTCGAGCATGAAGAGAAAGAATTCGATATGGCGGTACTCGAGCGTGCGCTCGAAAACGCCAAACTGGTGCCGATCGATCGCGTGATCGATGAACTGGGCCAGGACTTGCAGATTGAAGAAGTCAGCGAAGCGCTGGCCGGTCAGATCGTCATCGACATCCGTCACCCGGATGCCGCTGAAGACGACCCGCTGGACCTCGCTGGCATCGAGGTACAAACGATGCCGTTTTATGCAGTGAACGCTCGTTTCAAGGAACTGGACCCTACTCGCCAGTACCTGCTGTATTGCGACAAAGGCGTGATGAGTCGCCTGCATGCCCACCATTTGCTCAGTGAGGGGCATGCCAATGTGCGCGTTTATCGACCGAGCTAAGTGCCCGGGGCTGTTTGCCTGTGGCCTGCGTCACCGGCCCCCCGATGCCACCGTCAAGCTGTAACGGCTTTCACGGACGCTACTGTTAATCGCTGCCAAGACTTGTCAGCACACCGAATCCTCTGATCGAGATACACAAGTGATCGAAAATCTACGCAACATCGCCATCATTGCCCACGTTGACCATGGTAAGACCACCCTGGTAGACAAACTCCTGCGTCAATCCGGCACCCTGGAGCGCAACGAGCTCAACGACGAGCGCGTGATGGACTCCAACGACCAGGAAAAAGAGCGCGGTATTACCATTCTGGCGAAAAACACCGCCATCAACTGGAACGGCTACCACATCAACATCGTGGACACCCCGGGCCACGCCGACTTCGGCGGTGAAGTTGAACGTGTAATGTCGATGGTCGACTCCGTTCTGCTGCTGGTTGACGCTCAAGACGGCCCTATGCCGCAAACCCGTTTCGTGACCAAGAAGGCTTTCGAAGCCGGCCTGCGTCCAATCGTGTGCATCAACAAGGTTGACCGTCCAGGCGCGCGTCCGGACTGGGTTCTGGACCAGATCTTCGACCTGTTCGACAACCTGGGTGCCACCGAAGAACAGCTGGACTTCAAAGTCGTCTACGCCTCGGCCCTGAACGGTATTGCCGGTCTGGAACACACCGACATGGCTGAAGACATGACCCCGCTGTACCAGTCGATCGTCGACAACGTACCAGCACCGAAGGTTGACCGTGATGGTCCGTTCCAGATGCAAATCTCGGCACTGGACTACAACAGCTTCCTGGGTGTTATCGGCGTTGGCCGTATCGCTCGTGGTAGCGTCAAGCCGAACACCCCGGTTGTGGCTATCGGCGCCGACGGCAAGAAGCGTAACGGTCGTATCCTGAAGCTGATGGGTCACCACGGCCTGCACCGTATCGACGTTGAAGAAGCTTTCGCCGGCGACATCGTGTGCGTGAGCGGTATGGACTCGCTGTTCATCTCCGACACCCTGTGCCAGCCGGACAATGTCGAGGCGATGAAGCCTCTGACCGTTGACGAGCCAACCGTTTCCATGACCTTCCAGGTAAACGACTCGCCTTTCTGCGGTAAAGAAGGCAAGTTCGTGACTTCCCGTAACATCAAGGAACGTCTGGACAAAGAGTTGCTGTACAACGTTGCACTGCGCGTTGAAGAAGGCGACTCGGCCGACAAGTTCAAGGTTTCCGGTCGTGGTGAGCTGCACCTTTCGGTACTGATCGAAACCATGCGTCGCGAAGGCTTCGAAATGGGCGTTGGTCGTCCTGAAGTGATCATCCGTCAGGTTGACGGCGTGAAGCAGGAACCGTTCGAAAACGTAACCATCGACACCCCTGAGGAATCCCAGGGCAAGGTTATGGAAGAGATGGGCCTGCGTAAGGGCGACCTGACCAACATGGTGCCGGATGGCAAAGGCCGTGTGCGTCTGGAATACAACATCCCTGCTCGTGGTCTGATCGGTTTCCGTAACCAGTTCCTGACCCTGACCAACGGTGCTGGCATCCTGACCTCGATCTTCGATCGCTACGACACCATGAAGTCCGGCGACATGTCCGGCCGTCAGAACGGTGTTCTGGTATCGGTAGAAACCGGCAAGGCTCTGACCTACTCCCTGGAAACTCTCCAGGCGCGTGGCAAGCTGTTTGTTGAACACGGTCAAGAGATCTACAACGGTCAGATCGTTGGTCTGAACAGCCGTGACAACGACATGGGCGTCAACCCAACCAAAGGCAAGAAGCTCGACAACATGCGTGCTTCGGGTAAAGACGAAACCATCGCTCTGGTTCCACCTGTTCGCTTCACCCTGGAACAGGCTCTGGAATTCATCCAGGACGACGAGCTGTGTGAAGTGACTCCTAAGTCCATCCGTCTTCGCAAGAAGATCCTGGACGAAGGCGAGCGTACCCGCGCTGCCAAGAAAGCCAAGGCATAAGATTTAGCCTTGCTTAACGAAAACGCCCCCGGTCGAAAGGCCGGGGGCGTTTTTGTTTGTCTGGGGTTTGTGTGGCGTTTGTACTGGCCTCATCGCGAGCAAGCTCGCTCCCACAGTGTTCGAGGTGAACCACAAATTGTGTGAACACCACAGAACCCCTGTGGGAGCGAGCTTGCTCGCGATGAGGCCAGTACCAGCGCCGCAAATTCCGGGGGTATCAGAACCGCTCGATACTCCGCGAATTCTGCACGCGCTCCACTTCTTTCGGCTTGTAGGCGCAATACCCCGGCCGCGGGCCGATTTTCGGGTGGTTGCGGCAGGTATCCGGGCGCTTTTCATAAATAGTGCACAGACGGCTCTTACGATCCAGGTACAGGCAATCGTTGTTGCTCATGCGCTGGAGGGTAAAGATTCCTGACTTCTGGTTGAAACGCTCGACCAACCCTTCCTTTTGCAGGCGTTTGGCGATGTTCTTCGGCGGATCGCCCAGCTCGAACTCATCAACCACGCCGATGCGGATCAGGTCCTTGATCTTGACCTCGACGGGCAGGGTGCAGCAGCTGGACATGCACGAGCCGCACATCGGGGCAGAGTACTTGGCCCAGGTATCGAGGCGGTCGATCTCTGCGGCAGCGATCAGGTTCGGCTTCATCATCGTTTGTTACCAGCGTGTGCATCAGGGCGCGCGATCATACCGGGACCGGTGGATTTTTGAACAACCTTTCGCCAGATTTTTTCACTGCCGGCCAATAAGCCGCTAATCCGGCACGGCCCCTGCATTGAATCAGGTATACGACAATGTATTGCCGACCCGATTCGCACTTACAGGAAAAACTGCCGAACCAGAGCCTCTACCGCCTGTCAGACCGTCTAGGCTCAGACAACCCAAGCTCGCTCGAGGTCCTATCGATGACTCAAGAACCACTTGTTCGCGAAGCAGAGGTGGCCGCATTTCGCGACGCCGTCTTGACCAAACTCACTTACGCAGTGGGTAAAGACCCGGATCACGCCTTCGACCATGACTGGTTCGAAGCCATTGCCCTGGCCGCGCGGGACCACATGGTCGAGCACTGGATGGACCATACGCGGCAGATCTACCGCAAAGGTCAGAAGCGCGTTTATTACCTCTCCCTGGAATTTCTCATCGGTCGGCTGCTGTTCGACAGCCTGAGCAACCTCGGCCTGCTCGACGTGGCCCGCGAAGCCCTGACCGAACTCGGTGTCGATCTTGAGCGCATCCGCTTGCTGGAGCCCGATGCGGCCCTGGGCAACGGCGGCCTCGGGCGTCTGGCGGCGTGTTTCCTGGAAAGCATGTCGACCCTCGGTATCGCCGGTCATGGCTACGGCATCCGCTATGAGCACGGGTTGTTCCGCCAGGCGATTGTCGATGGCTGGCAGCAAGAGCAGACCGAACACTGGCTGGATTTCGGCAACCCTTGGGAATTCGAGCGGCCTGAAGTGGTTTATCCGATCGGCTTTGGCGGCAGCGTCGAAACCGTGACCGATGACAGCGGCAAGTCCAGGCAAGTCTGGCACCCGGCGGAAACCGTACGGGCCATTGCCTACGACACGCCGGTGGTCGGCTGGCGCGGGGCGAGCGTCAACACCCTGCGCCTGTGGCGCGCCCGGGCCATGGAAGATCTGCACCTGGAGCGTTTCAACGCCGGCGATCACCTGGGCGCCGTGGCCGAAGTAGCCCGGGCCGAGAGTATCTCCCGCGTGCTCTATCCAGCGGACAGCACCGAAGCCGGCCAGGAACTGCGCTTGCGTCAGGAATACTTCTTTGTCGCCGCGTCCCTGCAGGATTTGCTGCGCCGCCATCGCAACATGCACACCTCGGTACTGACCCTGGGCGATCACGCGGCGATCCAGCTCAATGACACTCACCCCTCGATTGCCGTCGCCGAACTGATGCGCCAGTTGGTGGACGTCTACGACGTGGCGTGGGATGCGGCGTGGCAAGTGACGGTCGACACGCTTTCCTACACCAACCACACCCTGCTGCCCGAAGCGCTGGAAACCTGGCCAGTGGGTTTGATGGAGCGCATGCTGCCACGGCACATGCAGATCATTTACCTGATCAACGCCCAGCACATCGACTCCCTGCGGGCCAAAGGCATCCACGACTTCGACGTGTTGCGCGCGGTATCGCTGATCGAAGAAGACAACGGACGCCGGGTGCGCATGGGCAACCTGGCGTTTCTCGGTTCCCACAGCATCAACGGTGTGTCCGGGTTGCACACGCAACTGATGCGCCAAACGGTGTTCTCCGAACTGCACAAGCTCTACCCGGAGCGGATCAACAACAAAACCAACGGCATCACCTTCCGCCGCTGGCTGTATCAGGCCAACCCCGAGCTGACCTCGATGCTGGTCGATGTCCTCGGGCCGCAAGTGCTGGACAACCCGGAAGAGCGTTTGCTCGCCCTCGAACCGTTCGCCGAGAAAAATGCATTCCGCAAGGCATTTGCCGAGCAACGCCTGCACAGCAAGAAAGCCCTGGCGTACCTGATTCATGAGCGGCTGGGCGTCGCGGTCAACCCGGCAGCGATGTTCGACGTGCAGGTCAAGCGAATCCACGAATACAAACGCCAGTTGCTCAACCTGATGCACACCGTGGCGTTGTACCAGGCGATTCGCGCGGAACCTGAAATCGACTGGGTGCCACGGGTGAAAATCTTTGCCGGCAAGGCCGCCGCGAGTTATCACCAGGCCAAACTGATCATCAAACTGACCAACGACATCGCCCGGGTGGTGAACAACGACCCGACCGTGCGCGGCTTGCTCAAAGTGGTGTTCCTGCCCAACTACAACGTCAGCCTGGCGGAGAGCATCATTCCGGCGGCGGATTTGTCCGAGCAGATCTCCACCGCCGGTTTCGAAGCGTCAGGCACCAGCAACATGAAATTCGGCCTGAACGGCGCGCTGACCATCGGCACCCTGGACGGCGCCAACGTGGAAATGAGCGAGCGCATCGGCACCGAGCACATGTTCATCTTTGGTCTCAGCGCACAGCAGGTCGAGGCGCGCAAACAGAACCATGAGTTCAATGCGGCACCGGATATCGCCGCCTCCCATCGTCTGAACGATGTGCTGCAAGCGATTCGTGGCGGCGTGTTCTCGCCGGATGATCCGTCCCGTTACACCGGCCTGATCGACTCCTTGGTAGATTTCGACCGCTTCCTGGTCTGCGCCGATTTCGACTCGTACTGGAATGCACAGATGCGCGTCGAAGCCCATTGGCACGATTCGAACCAGTGGTGGCGTTCGGCGGTGTTGAACACGGCGCGGATGGGCTGGTTCTCGTCGGACCGGACCATTCGCGAGTACGCCACGGAGATCTGGAAGGCGCTGGAGTAAGTCTTCAGGCAGGTGGATATACTGGCGCGCCGGAAAAGATCGCAGCCTTTGGCAGCTCCTGCAGGATCGCGTAGGAGCTGCCGAAGGCTGCGATCTTTTGGGCGCTGGTTACGCTAATCTTTCGGGATTGAGCTTAGGGATATCGACCATGCAATGGATTTTCATGCTGATCGGGCTGGTGCTCGGCTGGATACTCGACGAGTCATTCAGTGATGCACTGCTGGGCGCGTTACTCGGATTGGGTGTCGGCCAAGCCGTTCGCATGGCTCGCATGGACGCTCGGGCAGCCGAGCAGCAGCACTTGCTGGAACAGGCACAGGTTGCGCTGCAAGCGGTCGAGCAACGGCTGGCAGTGCTTGAAGCATCAGGCGTCAAGGCGCCGGAAACCCGTGAACCGCTGGTATCGCCTGAAGCCCTCCTTGATGAAACACCTGCCATAGTCCCGGAATTGATCTGGGAGCTGCCGCCCGAGCTCGAGCCAATCCCCGCAGCGGCCAGCGAAGTCGCCGATGCCTGGAAATCCGAGCCGACTGCTCGTGAGGCACAACCACCTGTCCCCCCGCATGGCCCGAACCTCATCGACCGCGCCATCAGTCGCGCCCGCGCCTGGCTGTTCGGCGGCAATACAGTCTTGCGGGTCGGCGTGGTGTTGCTGTTCCTCGGCCTGGCCTTTCTGCTGCGCTATGCCACTGAAGGCGTGGTGGTGCCGGTTGAGTTGCGCTACGCCGGTGTGGCGGCCGCAGCCTTGGGGTTGCTCGGATTGGGTTGGTGGTTACGAGCGCGCAACAGCAGTTACGCGTTGATCTTGCAGGGCACCGGGATCGCCGTGTTGTACCTGACAGTGTTTGCCGCGATGCGCCTGCATCCGTTGCTCGATCCCTCGGCGGCGTTTGGCCTGCTGGTGGCGGTGACGATCTGTTCGGCGATTCTCGCCATTACCCAGGACTCCCTGGGGCTGGCCGCCGCTGCCGCACTGGGTGGCTTCGCCGCGCCCATCCTGGCCTCCACCGGCGCCGGCAGCCACGTCGCGCTGTTCAGTTACTTTTCCCTGCTCAACGCCGGCATCCTCGCCATCGCCTGGTTCAAGGCCTGGCGGCTGTTGAATGTCATCGGATTCACCGGCACCTTCGGCATCGGTTTCGCCTGGGGCCTGCGCTCCTACTCGCCGGAGTTGCTGTGGAGCACCGAGCCGTTCCTGATTGTGTTTTTCCTGATGTACCTGGCCATTGGTCTGTTGTACGCCCGGCGCAAGTTGATGGCGATGAGCGATGCACCGGCAGAGGGCAATCGCGAAGCGCTGCTGCAGTGGTCGGCGCGCAAGGGTGACTACGTCGACGGCACACTGCTGTTTGGCCCGCCGCTGGTGGGTTTCGGCTTGCAGTTCGCACTGGTGCAGCATCTGGAATTCGCTGCGGCGTTCAGTGCCTTGACGCTGGGCATGATTTACATGGGACTCGCCCGTTGGCTGATGGCCGGGCGCACGCTGTTGCTGGGGGAAACCTGCCTGGCCTTGGGGGTGATCTTCGCCAGTCTGGCGATTCCGCTGGGGCTTGATGCGCGCTGGACGACGGCGGCGTGGGCGGTGGAAGGCGCGGGGATCTTCTGGCTCGGTCTGCGTCAGCAAAGGCCCCTGGCCCGGGCCTTTGCCTTGCTCCTGCAACTGGGGTCGGCGCTGGCGTTTCTCAGCGAGTTGCACAGCAGCGAGAGCAGCCTGCTCGGCGGTGTGCCATTAGGCGCGCTGTTGTTGGGTGTCGCGTTGTTGTTCAGCTTCTACCAGTTACGCAAAGCCTTGCCGGAGCAGATCAGGCCCTGGGAGCTGATAGGCCTGCCAGTCCTGGCTTGCCTCGGGCTGGCGTTTCTCTATTTGCTGGCACCGCTGTTTTTCTTCAGTCACGGCACGGTGATCAGTTGGGCCTTGGCCGGGGGGCTGACGTTGTTGGTTGGCTTGCGTCTGCAATCGCGCACGTTCGTGTTCACCGCGCTCTCTGTGCAACTGTTGGGTGGCGCGCTGTTCCTGGTAACAGGACCGCAGCTCAGTGACGGTCTGCGACCCCTGGCCCATGGCGGGTTCTGGGCGCCGCTGGTGCTGGGGCTGGCCGCGATGTTCGGGGCCTGGCGTTTGCAGATGAGTCGTGTGCGTGGAGCGTTGAAAGGGTTGAGTCTGTTGCGGTTGTCCCAGGCGTTGCTGGTGTGGGGCGCAGGTTGGTGGGCGTTGGCCTGGGTCATCGAGGTGCTGCATTTCGCGTCGTTGCCGATGCAGGCGACTTTTTTGTTGAGCATGGCTGCCGTGAGTGTCGCGCTGTGGACAGCGTTGGCGCTGCGCCTGAGTTGGCCGTCACTGGGCGTGCTCTGCACAGTGTTGATTCCCGCGGCGGCGCTGGTGCTGCTGGCGGCCTGGCACTCGCGTTATCACCCGGCGGCCAACGCCGGCTGGCTGGCGTGGGCCGCCGTGTTCGTCGTGCATTTCATGTCCCTGCGGCGTCTGGCGCCCATGCTGCCGGCGCGCGTGCTGAGTGTCGCCCATGTGCTCGGCTGCTGGCTGTTGATGGGGGTGCTGGCTCTGGAGCTGCGTTACGCTTTGCTGGTGTTGTCCGAGCAATACAACGCCTGGCGCTGGTTGGGCTGGGCGATTCTGCCAAGTCTGTATCTGGTGCTGATGGCGGCACCTCGCGCGTGGCCTTGGCCGGTGTCGACATATTCGAGGGAATACCGTGTATACGCCGCCGCGCCGCTGGCGTTACTGATGCTCGGCTGGTTCTGGCTGGCGAATGTCGCCAGTGACGGCAACGCTGAACCTCTGCCCTACGTGCCATTGATCAACCCGCTGGAGCTCGGCCTGTTGTTCGCGCTGTTCGGCGTCTATGCCTGGTCCCGCAGTGCCATGACACAACTGGCGGTCCGCGAGGATTACGTCGCCATCGCCACGCAAGGGGTCGCAGGTGCCTCGCTGTTCATGTTCTTTACTGCATTGGTAATGCGTACGGCGCACCATTGGAGCGGGGTGCCGTTCGAGCTGGATCTGTTGCTGGCGTCGATGCGTGTACAAGCCGGCCTGTCCATCGTCTGGACCCTGATGGCCCTGAGCTTGATGATCGGCGGCCATTTGCGTCGCCGCCGCGAAGTCTGGCTGATCGGCGCCGCCTTGATCGGCGTGGTCGTGGCCAAGCTGTTCTTTGTCGAATTGAGCAATCGTGGCGGGCTGGCGCGGATCGTGTCGTTTATTGGAGTCGGCGTCTTGCTGCTGGTGGTGGGCTATTTCGCCCCGCTGCCGCCCAAGCGCGCCGACGCTGTGCCGGATACCGGGAAACCGCTCGCGGAATCCGAAGGAGTGTCATCTTGAGTCAGAAGCTGAACCTGGGTTGGCTGGCCGCTGTTGCCATGGGCGTGGTGTTGTCGGCGGTTGCCCAGGAAAAACCGGCGGACTTCACCACCCAAGTGCCTTTGTCGGTGACGGGCGAAGGCCCCTGGTATCGCCTTGAACTGCCCCTGAGCGTGCAACTGAATGCACGGCAGGCCGACCTGAGCGATGTGCGGGTGTTCAACGCCGTCGGTGATGTTCAGGCCTATGCCCTGGCCCGGGAGTCGGCGCAGAGCAGTGAAACGCGCACCTTGACCGAGGTGAAACGGTTTGCGTTGTACAACTCGGTGGACGCCACTGAAACCGCGCCGAGCGTACGGGTGCAATCGAGCGCCAACGGCACCTTGGTCGAGGTGCAGCCCTCAAGTCAGCTGGAGGCGGGTGAGGAGGAGTTGCGCGGCTGGTTGCTCGACGCTTCCGCGATCAAGGCGCCGTTGCGGCAATTGATTCTCGACTGGACCAGCGAGCGCGACGGCTTCGAGCGTTTCACCCTCGAAGCCAGCGACGATTTACAGCATTGGCAGTTCTGGGGCGAAGGGCAGGTGGCGCGCCTGACCTTTGCCGACGAGCGGGTCGAGCAGCATGAAATCGGCCTGCCGGGCCAGTCGGCGCGCTACTTGCGGTTGCTGTGGATCACTCCGCATTCGGCACCGACCCTGACTTCGGCGCAACTGCAAAGCGCCAGTACCCGCAGCCTGCCGCTGCCGTTGGTCTGGTCCCAGGCGTTGACCGGCAGCAGCACGAAGGCGGGTGAGTACACCTGGCAGTTGCCGATGGGGCTGAATGTCGAGCGAGTGCAGGTCGAGCTGAGCCAGCCCAACAGCCTGGCGCCGGTGAGTCTGGCCGGTCGGCGCGACAGCAGCCTGCCATGGCAGTCGTTGGGCAGCGGTTTGCTCTATCGCCTGACCCAGAACGGTCAGGATGTGGTGCAAAACGAATTGCCGTTGTCAGGGCAAATCGTCCAGCAATTGAAACTGACCGTGGACGAACGCGGCGGCGGCCTGGGTGATCAGGCGCCGACGCTGAAGTTTGCCGTGCGCGCCACGCAACTGGTGTTCCTGGCGCGCGGGCCGGGGCCTTACACGCTGGTTGTGGGGAATACGACGGCGAAGGCGGCGAACTTGCCGCTGTCGATGCTGATTCCGGATTACGGCCCGGCGAAGCTCGCGACCTTGGGCCGGGCCATGGTGGATGTCGGGGCGGTGGTCTCGAATGCATCGACTGAGAAAACGCTGGCTACGACGGACACCCAGTGGAAGAAGTTCGGCTTGTGGGCAGTGTTGTTGCTCAGTGTCTTGTTCCTGGCGGCGATGGCGTTCAGTTTGCTGCGCAAGCCTACTGCCAAATCCTGACAGTGGGTGCTACGCACCCAATCGCGAGCAGGCTCGCTCCCACATTTTGAACGCGTACCCCTGTAGGAGCGAGCCTGCTCGCGAAAGCGTTCGCCCAGTCACTGAAAGTGCCGAAATGACTGCAGTTCTCAGGCCCACACCCAGCCCATTTCCAACTACGCTCATCCCCGCACATGAACTCTCTTCAGCCGATCACGTCTGATAGGAGGAAATGCACCCCGACTCGCGCTAAACTGCTCGGGTTTTTAGCCCCCCCCCATTCCTCCGGAGCCTTCCATGTCCCGCGTTACCTTGAGTCGCTATTTGATTGAGCAGACCCGCAGCAACAACACTCCTGCCGATCTGCGCTTCCTGATCGAAGTGGTGGCGCGTGCCTGCAAGGAGATCAACCACGCCGTGTCCAAAGGCGCCCTGGGTGGCGTTTTGGGCAGCATGGGCACTGAAAACGTCCAGGGCGAAGTGCAGAAGAAGCTCGACGTGATCTCCAACGAAATCCTGCTCGAAGCCAACGAATGGGGCGGTCACCTGGCCGGTATGGCGTCCGAAGAAATGGACAACGCCTACCAGATCCCGGGCAAATACCCGAAAGGTGCGTACCTGCTGGTATTCGACCCGCTGGACGGTTCGTCGAACATCGACATCAACGCGCCGGTCGGAACCATCTTCTCGGTACTGCGTTGCCCGAACGAATACCTGAGCCAGAACGAACCTTTGAACGAAAAGGCCTTCCTGCAGCCAGGTACCCAGCAAGTGGCCGCCGGTTATGCGATCTATGGTCCACAGACCATGCTGATCCTGACCTTGGGCGATGGCGTGAAAGGTTTCACCCTGGACCGTGAAATGGGCAGCTTCGTACTGACCCACGAAAACATCACCATTCCTGAAGCCACCCAGGAATTTGCCATCAACGCGTCCAACCAGCGTCACTGGGAAGCACCGGTACAGCGCTACGTCGGCGAATTGCTGGCCGGCGATGAAGGCCCGCTGAAAAAGAACTACAACATGCGCTGGGTCGCTGCGATGGTGGCCGACGTGCACCGCATCCTGACCCGCGGCGGTCTGTTCATGTACCCACGCGACAGCCGCGAGCCTTCCAAGCCAGGCAAACTGCGCCTGATGTACGAAGCCAACCCGATGTCGTTCCTGGTGGAACAAGCGGGCGGTGCGTCCACCGACGGCCACCAGCGCATCCTCGACATCCAGCCGGAAGGCCTGCACCAGCGGGTTGCGGTGTTCCTCGGTTCGAAAGAAGAAGTTGCCCGCGTCACGGCTTACCACAAGGAATAAACCATGACTGCGCCCTGGCAGCCGTTGCTTTATTGGTGGTTCGGGAGTTCCGAGTCAGCGAGGGAAGTGGCGGCGCAGAAGGGCAAATTGTGGTTCGGCAAGCGCGACAGCCAGGACCTCGAAGCGCGCGAGCGTTTCGGGGGCTGGACCGAGCAGGCACTGGCCGGCGGATTGACCGAGTGGATGCAACATCCCGAAGGTTGGCTGGCCCTGGTGCTGTTGCTCGATCAAATCCCGCGAATGATCTTTCGCGATATTCCCAAAGCCTTTGCAGGCGATCTCCGGGCGCAGAAGCTGGTAGCCCAAGGCATTGCCGCGGATTACGACCGGCAGTTGCAGCCGATTCAGCGGGTGTTCATCTACCTGGTGTTCGAGCATAGCGAAGACCTCGCGGTGCAGAACGAAGGCGTCTCGCGCTACATCGAACTGGTGGCGCAGCAACCGGAAATCGATCGGGCGCTGTTCAGCGATTACCTGGACTATGCCGAGCGGCATCAGAAAGTGATTGCGCAGTTTGGGCGCTTTCCGCATCGCAATGCGGTGTTGGGGCGGGAGAGTACTGCTGAGGAGCTCGAGTTTCTGTCGAAACCGGGCTCTCGGTTCTGATTTTTCGTTGTAGCTGATGCCGCCATCGCGAGCAAGCTCGCTCCCACAGGGATCTTTGTCGCACTGGAGATCCACTGTGGGAGCGAGCTTGCTCGCGATGAGGCCGGAGAGATCGCCTCAGATCCTGAAGCTACCAACTAGCTGCTTCAACCGCGCCGCCTGCTGCTCAAGATCGGCACACGCACGCAAGGTCGACTGCAGGTTCTCCACACCTTCCTGGTTCAGCATGTTGATCTCTGTGATGTCGACGTTGATCGACTCCACCACGGCCGTCTGTTCCTCAGTGGCAGTGGCGACCGACTGATTCATGCCATCGATCTCACCGATGCGCTGGGTCACGCTGCCCAGGCGTTCGCCCGCCTGGTTGGCGATGCCGACGCTGCTTTCGCTCTGGCGCTGGCTGTCAGTCATGATGCCCACCGCTGCCCGGGCGCCGACCTGCAGTTCTTCGATCATCGTCTGCACTTGCTGCGCCGAGTCCTGGGTGCGGTGAGCGAGGTTGCGCACCTCATCGGCCACCACGGCAAAACCGCGACCGGCCTCGCCAGCGCGGGCCGCTTCAATGGCGGCGTTGAGCGCCAGCAAGTTGGTTTGCTGGGAGATGCTGGTAATCACTTCCAGGATCTGCCCGATGTTGACCGTATTGCTATTGAGGGTTTCGATGTTGCCGCACGAATCGCTGATCTTGGCCGACAGCTGCTGCATCGCCGCGATGGTTTTATCCACCACCTGTTGGCCTTCTTCGGCCAGGCTGCGGGCATCGCTGGAATGTTGCGAGGCGAGGGCGGCGTTCTGGGCGATCTCCTGGGCGGCGGCACCGAGCTGGTTGATCGCCGCAGCGACGCTGCTGGTGCGCGAGGCTTGCTGGTCGGAGTTGTACATCGACGAGTTCGAGGCGGCGACTACACGCAACGCCACTTCGTTGACCTGGCCGGTGGCCGAGGACACTTCGATGATCGAGGTGTGAATGCGCTCGACGAAGCGGTTGAACGACAGCCCCAGCGCGCCGAATTCGTCATGGCCGTGAATGGTCAGGCGTTTGGTCAGGTCACCTTCGCCTTCGGCGATGTCGTGCATGGCGCGGCCCATGGTCAGCAGCGGCTGCATCAGCAGGCTGATCAGCATGCCCAGCAGGACGATGATGATCACCACGGCAATCACCATGGCGATGATCGCCGAGGTGCGGAATTCGCTGAGCATCGAGAACGCCGTTTCCTGATCGAGCACCAGTGCCACGTACCAGTTCGCCGATGGCACGCCGTTGACGTGGGTGAAGGCGATGAACTGGCGCTTGCCGTCGATCTCGACTTCTTTCATGCCCGGGCTGACTTTGGGTGTGTCGCTCGGATAGGCCTCGGTCAGGTTCTTGAGCACCAGCTTGCTGTCCGGGTGAATCAGGATCTTGCCATCGGCACCGACGATGAACGCATGACCGTGACCGCCGAAGTTCAGCGAATTGATGATCGCGCTGACGCTGGACAGGTCGATGTCGGCGCCTGCGACGCCGATCATCTGGCCCTGGTGCTGCACCGGGGTGGCCACGGTGATCACCAGTTTGCCAGAAGACGCGGCAATGTACGGTTCGGTGACGATGGTCTGTTGTGCGCTATTGGCCGCCTTGTACCAGCCGCGGGCGCGAGGGTCGTAGTCCGCCGCACGGTTGCCCGCCGGGACCGAGAACATCACGCCGTCGGCACCACCGAAGTAGCTCAGCTGGAAGTTGCCGGTGTAGGCGGGCAGGTCGATGATTCGTTTCAGGCCAGCGGGAGCATTGCCGTCGGCGTTGATCTGTTGGGCCATCGACTGCAGCAATTGCATGCGGCTTTCCAGCCAGGTCTGGATGTTGCTGGTGGTCAGACTGCCGAGTTCCTGCATCGAGGCTTCGGTGCTGTTGCGCAAGGTTTGGCGCTGGCGATAGTCGTTGAACAGGATGAAACAAGCGAATGCGACGGCCACCACGAGGGCGGCAGCCAGCAATATCTTGTGGCTGAACTTCATGTTTCTGGTCATGGATGAGCTACCGCAGAGGGGCTGTTCTACAAAATGGGGGAGCAAATGCCACCGACGTGGCTTTGCGTTGCATTTATGTCGACTGAACGGCGCCAAAGATTAGGCGAATTCTCTGAAAAACGACGAAATGCTCGATGAATAAGGAAAGTGGCTGATTTTCGGCAAAAGGTAGACGAGTGGCCCGATAAATAGCCTGCCGGGCACGGAACCTCGCAGGGGTTTTCTCTTCTAAGCTTCAGCTTGGCAGCCATGCCAATCCCCTACGCCCCCCGGAGTTTCACCATGTCGCTGCGTTCCATCGCCCTGCTTTCGTTTTGCGTGTTGCTGGCTGCCTGCAGCAAAGTCAATCAGGAAAACTACTCTAAGCTCTCGGCCGGCATGGCCAAGGCCGATGTGGAGACCCTGTTGGGCAAACCTGCCGATTGTTCAGGTGCGCTCGGCATGTCCAGTTGCACCTGGGGCGACAAGAACAGCTTTATCAGCGTGCAGTTCGCCGGTGACAAAGTGCTGATGTTTTCCGGCCAAGGCCTGAAGTAAACCGGGGCGTTTGCCCGCGGGAGAAAAATAATGAAGCGGTTATTGATCATCCTTTTTGCCGGTCTGTTGTTGGCTGGCTGTGCCACGTCTGGCCCGGACCCATTGGCCCCCAAGACTGTCAAAAGTGTCAATCTCAAGCGCTACCAGGGCACCTGGTACGAGTTGGCGCGCATGCCGATGTACTTCCAGCGCGACTGCGCGCAATCCGAAGCCCATTACACGCTCAAGCCTGACGGTAACGTGGCGGTGTTGAACCGCTGCCTGACGGCGCAGTGGCAATGGGAAGAGGTCAATGGCACGGCTTATCCACAGGTGCCCGGCAAGGGCGACAAGCTGTGGATCGAGTTCGATACCTGGTTCTCCAGGCTGATCCCGGGTACGGCGAAGGGCGAATACTGGGTGCTGTACGTCAGCGATGACTACAAGACCGCCATTGTCGGGGATCCGAGCCGGAAGTATTTGTGGCTGTTGTCGCGCACGCCGACCGTGAATGGTGTGGTGCGTGAGGAACTGCTGAGCAAGGCGCGTCAGCAGGGTTACGACACAACGCGGCTGATCTGGCGTGCGTCGGAACAGCAGATGGCCGAGACGTCCAACTAACAACGCATGGCCCTGTAGGCGCGAGCTTGCTCGCGATGGAGTATCAGACACAACGATGTCGACTGACACACCATCGCGAGCAAGCTCGCTCCTACAGGGTTTTGTGTCAGCCTAAAAGTTCGCGCAGGACTTGAGTGAATGCACGGCTGCTTTCTTCTTCGCCGGCATGCCGCCCGTCACGCACCACCCACTGACCATTCACCAGCACATCCCGCACTTGGCGATCGCCACCGGCAAACAGCCACCGATTGAGAATCCCGTCACCATTGGCTGTCGCCAAATACGGATCGTTGCCATCGAGCACCAGCCAGTCGGCGCGTTTGCCGACTTCCAGCGCGCCAATCGGCTGGCCTAACGCCTGAGCACCGCCATCCAGCGCCGCATCGAACAACGTGCGGCCAACCATTGGCTGATCCGCGCCATACAAACGATTACGCCGTTGGTCGCGCAGACGCTGGCCGTATTCCAGCCAGCGCAATTCTTCCACCACGCTCAATGACACATGACTGTCGGAACCGATGCCCATGCGGCCGCCCTGGGCGAAGAAATCCACCGCCGGGAAAATCCCGTCGCCCAGGTTGGCTTCGGTGGTCAGGCACAGGCCGGCGATGGCGCGACTCTTGGCCATCGACGTGACTTCTTCCGGGTTGGCGTGGGTCGCGTGGACCAGGCACCAGCGCTGATCGACGTCGATGTTTTCGTACAGCCATTGCAACGGACGACGACCGCTCCAGGTCAGGCAGTCGTCGACTTCTTTCTGCTGCTCGGCGATGTGGATGTGCACCGGGCATTGCTTGTCGCTGGCCGCCAGCACTTCGCTGATCTGCTGTGGCGTAACCGCGCGCAGTGAGTGGAAACACAAGCCGAGCGACTGCGCCGGTTGCTGCGCCAGCACCGGTTGCAGGCGCGATTGCAGCTTGAGGTAGTTTTCGGTGCTGTTGATGAAGCGACGCTGACCTTCGTTCGGGGTCTGGCCGCCGAAACCGGAGTGGCTGTAGAGCACCGGCAGCAGGGTCAAGCCGATACCCGCGGAACTGGCTGCCTGGCTGATGCGCAGAGCCAGTTCGGCCGGATCCGCATAAGGCTGACCATTGATGTCGTGATGCACGTAGTGAAATTCCGCGACCGAGGTGTAACCGGCCTTGAGCATTTCGATATACAGCTGGCGGGCGATGACACCGAGTTGTTCCGGGCTGATTTTTCCGACGAGGCGATACATCAGATCGCGCCAGGTCCAGAAACTGTCGTTCGGATTGCCCGCCACTTCCGCCAGCCCGGCCATGGCCCGCTGGAAGGCGTGGGAGTGCAGGTTCGGCATGCCAGGCAGCAGCGGACCGCTCAGCCGCTCGGCGCCATCTGCCTTGGAATCGGCCTGGATATGGGTCAATACGCCGTCGGCGCTGACCTCAAGACGTACATTGTTGGCCCATCCACTAGGCAGCAGCGCGCGTTCGGCAAAGAAGGCGGACATGGTTCAGCACCCCATCGTGTGTTATTTGTATATACATATACAGACGTTTGCCTGCCCGGTAAACTCCGGCAAGCTAGCGACATCAATCAAATGACCAAGGATTAACCGTGCCGACTCCGCCTCCAGTCTCTCCGTTGGCCGCGAACATGGGCGACAGTCCGGCGCCCTTGTACGCCCGCGTCAAACAAATGATCACCCAGCAAATCGACAGTGGAAACTGGCCGCCGCACTACCGCGTTCCGTCGGAAAGCGAACTGGTCAGCCAGTTGGGCTTCAGCCGCATGACCATCAACCGCGCCCTGCGCGAGATGACCGCCGATGGCCTGCTGGTGCGCATGCAAGGCGTCGGCACATTCGTCGCCGAGCCGAAAAGCCAGTCCGCGCTGTTTGAAGTGCACAACATTGCCGATGAAATTGCCTCTCGCGGTCATCGCCACACCTGCAAGGTCATCACCCTTGAAGAAGAGGCCGCCGGCTCCGAGCGTGCCCTGGCCCTGGACATGCGCGAAGGGCAGAAGGTGTTCCACTCGCTGATCGTGCATTTCGAAAACGATATTCCGGTGCAAATCGAAGACCGTTTCGTCAATGCGCTGGTGGCGCCGGACTACCTCAAGCAGGACTTCACCCTGCAAACGCCCTACGCCTACCTGAACCAGGTCGCGCCGCTGACCGAAGGCGAGCACGTGGTCGAGGCGATCCTGGCCGAGTCGTCCGAATGCAAATTGCTACAGATTGAAAAGGGCGAGCCTTGCCTGCTGATTCGCCGCCGCACCTGGTCCGGTCGTCAGCCAGTGACCGCCGCTCGCTTGATCCACCCCGGTTCCCGTCATCGTCTGGAAGGTCGGTTTCATAAATAGAGAGCCATAAATGAGCAGTCTGAAAGTTTTACGTGCGCTCGATTACCCGCGCATGCCGTGGAAAAACGGCGGCGGCAGCACCGAAGAAATCACCCGCGATGCCGGCACTGGCCTGGATGGGTTTGGCTGGCGCCTGTCGATTGCCGACATTGGCGAGTCGGGTGGGTTTTCCACCTTCGCCGGTTACGAGCGAGTGATCACCGTTTTGCAGGGCGATGGTATGAGCCTGACGGTGGATGGCCAGGACACGCGGCCACTGTTACCGCTGGACCCGTTTGCCTTCAGTGGTGAAAGCAAGGTTTCCTGCACGTTGCTCGGCAGTCCGATTCGCGATTTCAACCTGATTTACGCGCCGCAGCGTTACGGTGCGCGGTTGCAGTGGTTGAGTGGCGAGCAGCGGTTCTTCAGTTCGGCGGGTACGATGTTGGTGTTCAGCATCAGCGAAGCACTGGAAGTGAAGGTCGGTAACAACGCTTCGAAGCTCGGTCGCCACGATTGCCTGCAACTCGACGCTAACACTGGCCTGCTGGAAATCTCCGTTAATAGCCCATGCTGTGTGATTGAGCTGACCGCACGCTGATTCTGAATTTTCAAAAGATCGCAGCCTTCGGCAGCTCTTACATGGGATGCTTTGCACCCTGTAGGAGCTGCCGAAGGCTGCGATCTTTTGCTTTTCAGCGTTCCCGAAAGCGCACCATGTTGTTACCGAACGCCCCAGCGTGGCGCAAAACCACGCTCAAGTAACAAAACCCCCTCGCCACAAAAATCCTCCCGAAAAAATTTCATCTACACCAGAACCCTTGTCCCAGGCGCTCTCCAGCCGTTTCAGAATTTTTCTTGAATGCTCATCCGGCAAGTTGGCCGCTTGATTGCATATGCTTGTATGTACAAGTAAAGACGTATGCGTATGAGTCACGAGGACTCAACCATCGTCCACTGATTCGCCGGTGTGCACTGATATGCCCATTGGCTTGCTCGCCCACTGCCTGGGTTGGTTTGGATTGATTGCTGAGGAGTCTTTTTCGTGACTGACATTAAACCTACTAAGTTTCGTGACGTTGAAATCCGTGCCGCACGTGGTAACAAGCTGACCGCCAAGAGCTGGCTGACCGAAGCGCCGCTGCGCATGCTGATGAACAACCTCGACCCGGAAGTCGCCGAGAACCCTAAAGAACTGGTGGTTTACGGTGGTATCGGTCGCGCTGCACGTAACTGGGAATGCTACGACAAGATCGTCGAAAGCCTGACCAACCTGAACGACGACGAGACCCTGCTGGTGCAATCCGGCAAGCCGGTCGGCGTGTTCAAGACCCACAGCAATGCCCCGCGCGTACTGATCGCCAACTCCAACCTGGTTCCACACTGGGCGAGCTGGGAACACTTCAACGAACTCGACGCCAAAGGCCTGGCCATGTACGGCCAGATGACTGCCGGCAGCTGGATCTACATCGGCAGCCAGGGCATCGTCCAGGGCACCTACGAAACCTTCGTTGAAGCCGGTCGCCAACACTATAACGATGACCTGAAAGGTCGTTGGGTCCTGACCGCAGGCCTCGGTGGCATGGGTGGCGCTCAGCCTCTGGCCGCGACCCTGGCTGGCGCTTGCTCGCTGAACATCGAATGTCAGCAGGTCAGCATCGATTTCCGTCTGAAAAGCCGCTATGTCGACGAGCAAGCAACCGATCTCGACGACGCGCTGGCCCGCATCGCCAAATACACCGCCGAAGGCAAAGCGATTTCCATTGCCCTGCTGGGTAACGCGGCAGAAATTCTCCCGGAACTGGTCAAGCGCGGCGTGCGCCCGGACATGGTTACCGACCAGACCAGCGCCCACGATCCGCTCAACGGCTACCTGCCGGCCGGCTGGACCTGGGACCAGTACCGCGCTCGCGCCAAGACTGAACCTGCCGCTGTGATCAAGGCCGCCAAGCAATCGATGGCCGTGCACGTCAAAGCGATGCTGGACTTCCAGAAAATGGGCGTACCGACTTTCGACTACGGCAACAACATCCGTCAGATGGCGCAAGAAGAAGGCGTGGAAAACGCATTCGACTTCCCGGGCTTCGTACCAGCCTACATCCGTCCGCTGTTCTGCCGTGGCATCGGCCCGTTCCGTTGGGCTGCACTGTCGGGCAACGCTGAAGACATCTACAAGACCGACGCCAAGGTCAAAGAGTTGATCCCGGACGACGCCCACCTGCACAACTGGCTGGACATGGCCCGTGAGCGCATCAGCTTCCAGGGTCTGCCGGCACGTATCTGCTGGGTTGGCCTGGGCCTGCGCGCCAAGCTGGGTCTGGCGTTCAACGAAATGGTCCGTAGCGGCGAGTTGTCCGCGCCGATCGTGATCGGTCGCGACCACCTGGACTCCGGTTCGGTATCGAGCCCGAACCGCGAAACCGAGTCCATGCAGGACGGTTCCGACGCCGTGTCCGACTGGCCACTGCTCAACGCCCTGCTCAATACCGCGAGCGGCGCGACCTGGGTTTCCCTGCACCACGGCGGCGGCGTCGGCATGGGCTTCTCTCAGCACTCGGGCATGGTGATTGTCTGCGACGGTACTGACGAAGCGGCCGAGCGTATCGCTCGCGTGCTGCACAACGACCCGGCCACCGGTGTCATGCGTCACGCCGATGCCGGTTACCAGATCGCCATCGACTGCGCCAAGGAACAAGGGCTGAACCTGCCGATGATTACCGGCAAATAAAGAAAGCGGGCCTTGGCCCAATGCAAACCTGTAGGAGCTGCCGAAGGCTGCGATCTTTTGATCTTGATCTTTTAAAAGCAAAAGATCGCAGCCTCGTTTCACTCGACAGCTCCTACACAGATACAACCAACACCGACCAACAATCCACAGAGGTTGAACCATGGCTGTTAACAGCGATCGTGCAGGCAACAAACCGTTGATCGAGAAGCGCTCGATCGACTACATCCCGGAAGCGGAAAGACACGGTCGTCTGTTGAGCCAGTTCACCCTGTGGATGGGTGCCAACCTGCAAATCACCGCGATTGTCACCGGGGCCCTGGCCGTGGTGCTGGGCGGCGATGTGTTCTGGTCGTTGATCGGTCTGTTGATCGGTCAATTACTGGGTGGCGGCGTGATGGCGCTGCATGCCGCGCAAGGGCCCAAGCTCGGCCTGCCGCAGATGATCTCCAGCCGGGTGCAGTTCGGCGTGTACGGCGCGGCGATCCCAATCGTGCTGGTCTGCTTGATGTACCTGGGCTTCACCGCAACGGGAACCGTGTTATCCGGGCAGGCGCTGGGCCAATTGTTTGGCGTCAGCGACACCGTCGGTATCCTCCTTTTCGCCAGTGTCATCGTGCTGGTCACGGTGCTCGGTTATCGGGTGATCCATTGGATCGGCCGTGTTGCCAGTGTCATTGGCGTGATTGCCTTTGTTTATCTGTTCAGCTGTCTGATGAGCCAGGTTGACGTTGGCGCACTGTTGCAAATCCGCCACTTCAGCTGGAGCAGTTTCTTGCTCGCGGTGTCGCTCGCGGCGTCCTGGCAGATCGCCTTCGGCCCTTATGTGGCTGACTATTCTCGCTACCTGCCGAGCAAGATTTCCTCGGTGAAAACTTTTTTTGCCGCAGGCGCAGGTTCGGTTATTGGTGCACAGGTGGCGATGGTCCTCGGCGTGTTCGCTGCCGCTTCGGCCAACGGGCAATACGCCGGCCACGAAGTGGCCTACATCGTTGGTCTTGGCGGTACCGGTGCCACCGCTGCGCTGCTGTACTTCAGCATCGCCTTTGGCAAGGTCACCATCTCCACGCTGAACTCCTACGGCAGTTTCATGTGCATTGCGACCATCATCAGCGGTTTCCGGGGTGACCTGAAGGTAACGCGCTTGCAACGTCTGGTCTTCGTGCTGGTCATCGTCGGTGCTGCGACCCTGATGGCGTTGCTCGGTCAGCACTCGTTCCTCGGTGCGTTCAAGTCCTTCATCCTGTTCTTGCTGGCGTTCTTCACGCCCTGGAGCGCGATCAACCTGGTGGACTACTACTGCATCACCCGCGAGCGCTATGACGTGCCGGCGCTGGCCGACCCGAACGGTCGCTACGGCCGCTGGAACCCACTCGGGATCAGCGTCTATGTCTTCGGTGTGCTGGTGCAACTGCCGTTCATTTCCACCAAGTTCTATACCGGTCCGCTGGTGGCGGCCCTGGGTGATGTGGATATTTCCTGGATCATCGGTCTGGTGCTTCCCGCAGCCCTGTATTACCTGTGCGCAAAAAAATGGCACGGCACAGTGCCCGATCAATTGATCCTGCCGGTCGAGCAGGACAGCGTTGTACAACCTAAAAAAAGCGGGGCCGGTCGCGCT
The DNA here is from genome assembly GCF_056402055.1 of Pseudomonas sp. P4_C4. Classification (NCBI taxonomy): domain Bacteria; kingdom Pseudomonadati; phylum Pseudomonadota; class Gammaproteobacteria; order Pseudomonadales; family Pseudomonadaceae; genus Pseudomonas; species Pseudomonas sp. P4_C4. Next base: position 98,604 of record NZ_JBFUID010000001.1, read on the forward strand.
GCGGCGCAGGCCTGATTGGACGTGGACAGGGCTGGATGCCTCTTGACTGCCGTAAGCCAACTCATGATTAGGAGCGTCACAACAATGAAATCGAACAAGACCCTGCTGACCACATTGCTTTCCATGGGCCTGCTGGCCAGCGCCGGCGCCACTCAGGCGGCGGGTTGGTGCGAGTCGGGCAAACCGGTGAAGTTCGCCGGCCTGAACTGGGAAAGCGCCATGCTGCTGACCGACGTGTTGCAAGTCGTGCTGGAGAAAGGCTACGACTGCAAGACCGACAGCCTGCCAGGCAACTCCATCACCATGGAAAACGCCCTGAGCAGCAACGACATTCAAGTGTTCGCCGAAGAGTGGGTCGGCCGCAGCGAAGTCTGGAACAAGGCCGAGAAGGCCGGCAAAGTCGTCGGTGTCGGCGCGCCAGTGGTGGGTGCCGTCGAAGGCTGGTACGTGCCGCGCTACGTGATCGAAGGCGACGCCAAGCGCAAGCTGGAAGCCAAGGCGCCGGACCTGAAAAACATTGCCGACCTGGGCAAGTACTCGGCGATTTTCAAGGATGCCGAAGAGCCATCCAAGGGTCGTTTCTATAACTGCCCGGCCGGTTGGACCTGTGAGCTGGACAACAGCGAAATGCTGAAGAGCTACGGCCTGGAAAGCACCTACACCAACTTCCGCCCAGGCACCGGCCCGGCGCTGGATGCCGCTGTGCTGTCGAGCTACAAGCGTGGCGAGCCGATCCTGTTCTACTACTGGTCGCCAACCCCGCTGATGGGCCAGATCGACGCGGTGAAACTCGAAGAGAAACCAGGCGTGAACAAGACCGTGGATATCAAGGTCGGCCTGTCCAAGACTTTCCACGACGAAGCGCCTGAATTGGTGGCCGTGCTGGAAAAGGTCAACGTGCCAATCGACCTGCTGAACCAGAACCTGGGGCGCATGACCAAAGAGCGGATCGAATCACCAAAACTGGCCAAGATCTTCCTGAAGGAACATCCTGAAGTCTGGCACGCATGGGTGAGCGAAGACGCAGCCAAGAAAATCGACGCGGCCTTGTAGGTTGGGCTTCTCCGACTGTCGGCGACGGCAGTCGGATGCTTGATCGCAACCCCTTGATTGAGAGTCTCTTATGTTTCCCGAAAGCTTTACCTTTTCCATCGCCGACTGGGTCAACGGTTGGGTCGATTCGCTGGTCACCAACTACGGTGACGTGTTCCGGCACATCTCCGACACCCTGTTGTGGGCCATCGTCAATCTCGAAGGCCTGCTGCGCGCTGCACCCTGGTGGCTGATGCTGGCGATCGTGGCTGGTGTGGCCTGGCACGCGACCCGCAAGGTCGTGACCACTGCCGTCATCGTTGGTTTGCTGTTCCTGGTGGGGGCGGTTGGCCTCTGGGACAAGCTGATGCAGACCCTGGCACTGATGATGGTGGCGACGATCATTTCGGTGTTGATCGGCATTCCGCTGGGCATTCTCTCGGCGCGCAGCAACCGCCTGCGTTCGATACTGATGCCATTGCTGGACATCATGCAGACCATGCCGAGCTTCGTGTACCTGATTCCGGTGCTGATGCTGTTCGGCCTGGGCAAGGTCCCGGCGATTTTCGCTACCGTGATCTACGCCGCGCCGCCGCTGATCCGCCTGACCGATCTGGGCATTCGCCAGGTCGACGGCGAAGTGATGGAAGCGATCAACGCCTTCGGTGCCAACCGCTGGCAGCAACTGTTCGGCGTGCAACTGCCGCTGGCCCTGCCGAGCATCATGGCCGGGATCAACCAGACCACCATGATGGCCCTGTCGATGGTGGTGATCGCCTCGATGATCGGTGCCCGTGGTCTGGGTGAAGATGTGCTGGTGGGGATTCAGACCCTCAACGTCGGACGTGGCCTTGAAGCCGGTCTGGCGATCGTGATTCTGGCTGTGGTGATCGACCGCATTACACAGGCGTACGGTCGCGCACGGCATGAGGTGAGCAAATGAACAACGCAACCGTGAGCAAGATCGAAGTCAAAAACGTCTTCAAGATTTTCGGCAACCGTGCCAAGGACGCGCTGGCCATGGTCGGCCAGGGCAAGACCAAGGATCAGGTGCTGGCCGAAACCGGCTGCGTGGTGGGTGTGAACGACCTGTCGCTGAGCATCGGCAGCGGCGAGATCTTCGTGATCATGGGCCTGTCGGGTTCCGGCAAGTCGACCCTGGTCCGCCACTTCAATCGCCTGATCGACCCGACCAGCGGCGCGATCCTGGTGGACGGCGTGGACATCCTGCAATACGACATGGAAGCCCTGCGCGAATTTCGTCGGCGCAAGATCAGCATGGTGTTCCAGAGCTTCGGTCTGTTGCCGCACAAGAGCGTGCTGGACAACGTCGCCTACGGCCTGAAAATCCGCGGCGAAAGCAAAGCCATGTGCGCCGAGCGTGCGCTGCACTGGATCAACACCGTGGGCCTCAAGGGCTACGAAAACAAATATCCGCACCAGCTCTCCGGCGGTATGCGTCAGCGTGTGGGCCTGGCCCGCGCCCTGGCGGCGGACACCGACATCATTCTGATGGACGAAGCCTTCAGCGCCCTAGATCCGCTGATCCGCGCGGAGATGCAGGACCAGTTGCTGGAACTGCAAAAGACCCTGCACAAGACCATCGTCTTTATCACCCACGACCTCGACGAGGCCGTGCGCATCGGCAACCGTATCGCGATCCTCAAGGATGGCCGCCTGATCCAGGTCGGCACGCCGAGAGAGATCCTGCACTCGCCTGCGGATGAATATGTCGACCGCTTTGTACAGCGTCGGGCGGCGGTGGTTTAAGAGGTTTGTGCCGGCTGTGCTGGCCTCATCGCGAGCAAGCTCGCTCCCACAGTGGGTCCCCGGTGTTCACAAAACCTGTGGGAGCGAGCTTGCTCGCGATGAGGCCGGTAAAGCTGCATCAATATTCAGGTTGTAAGCACGAGGTTGAAGATGTCCCAGGCTGAAAAAATCGTTATCACCGAAGCGCAGGTAACCTGGCAGGACGTGGTCGCCGTGGCCCGTCATGGCGCACAGCTTGAGCTGTCGGCGCCGATCTGGGCGCGCATCGAAAACGCGCAGGCCATCGTCCAGCGCATCGTCACCAGCGGCGAACGTGCTTATGGCATCAACACCGGCCTGGGCGCGCTGTGCAACGTCTCGCTGCAGGACGAACAACTCAGCCAGTTGTCGCGTAACACCTTGCTCAGCCACGCTTGCGGCGTGGGTGCAGCGCTGAGCAACGAGCAGACCCGCTCGATCATGTGCGCCGCCGTCGTCAACTACAGCCACGGCAAATCCGGCCTGCACCGTCAGGTCGTCGAAGCGCTGCTGGCACTGCTCAACCGTGGCATCACCCCGCAAGTGCCGTCCCAGGGTTCCGTGGGCTACCTGACCCACATGGCCCACATCGGCATCGCGCTGCTGGGCGTCGGCAATGTCAGCTATCGCGGTCAGATCGTTTCCGCGCAGCAAGCACTGGCCGAGGAAGGCCTGCAACCGGTCAAGCTCGGTGCCAAGGACGGTTTGTGCCTGGTCAACGGCACACCGTGCATGACTGGCCTGAGCTGCCTGGCCATTGCCGATGCTACGCGCCTGCTGGAATGGGCCGACGTGATCAGCGCCATGAGCTTCGAAGCCCAACGCGGGCAAATCGACGCTTTCGACGCCGAGATCATCGCGCTCAAGCCGCACCCGGGTATGCAACAGGTCGGAATCAACCTGCGCGCACTGCTCGACGGCAGCGAAGTGATTGCCCAGAGCAAAGGCATTCGTACGCAAGATGCCCTGAGCATCCGCTCGATTCCGCAGGTGCACGGCGCCGCACGCGATCAACTGGTGCATGCGACCAAACAGATCGAAACCGAACTCAACGGCGCCACCGACAACCCGCTGGTGCTGGGCACCGCAGACAAATACCGCGTGGTGTCTCAGGCCAACCCCCATGGCCAGTCCGTGGCAATGGCGGCGGATCTGCTGGCGATTGCCATGGCGGAAATCGGCTCCATCGCCGAGCGTCGCCTGGACCGTTTGATCAACCCGCACGTCAGCGGCCTGCCGGCCTTTCTGGTGGCCAACCCGGGTGTGAACTCCGGGATGATGATCGTGCAATACGTCGCCGCTTCGCTGTGCGCGGAAAACCGTCAACTGGCGCAACCGGCAGTGTTGGATAACTACGTGACGTCGGGCCTGCAGGAAGATCACCTGAGCCTGGGCACCAACGCCGCGCTGAAGCTGCATCGTGCGCTGGAAAACTGCACGCAAATCCTTGCCATCGAGTATTTGCTGGCCGCCCAGGCGTTCGAATTCCTCAAGGAACAACGCTTCGGCGCAGGCACCGATGCGGCCTGGCGCCTGCTGCGTGAACATGTTCCGGCCTACGATCAGGATCGTTGGTTGGCACCGGACATTGCCGCCGCTGCCAGTGTTTTGAAAGACCCTGTTTTGCTGCAAAAAGTCTTACCGAATTTGAACTGATTTCCCTACAAAACCAGCGTGCCAAGGCGCCACCCCCTCAAAAAGGGGGAAGCGACGGACAACGGACATCTCCGGAGCGTCTGGTTAGTTAATAGCTAACTCTCAAAAGGAGCACAAAATGACTTCTCTAAACCTGATTCCCGGTCAACTGAGCCTGGCCCAACTGCGTGATGTTTATCAGCAGCCGGTAAAAATCACCCTCGACAACAGCGCCTCGGCCCAGATCGAAGCCAGTGTTGCCTGCGTGGAGCAGATCCTCGCCGAGAATCGCACCGCCTACGGCATCAACACCGGTTTCGGCCTGCTGGCGTCGACCCGTATCGCCAGCGAAGACCTGGAAAACCTGCAGCGCTCGCTGGTGCTGTCCCACGCCGCCGGTGTCGGTCAGCCGATCAGCGACGCCCTGGTGCGTTTGATCATGGTGCTCAAGGTCAACAGCCTGAGCCGTGGCTTCTCCGGCATCCGTCGTGTGGTGATCGATGCGCTGATCGCCCTGATCAACGCTGAGGTTTACCCGCATATTCCATTGAAAGGTTCGGTCGGTGCCTCCGGTGACCTGGCGCCTTTGGCGCACATGTCGCTGGTGCTGCTGGGTGAAGGCAAGGCGCGCTACAAAGGCGAGTGGATGGAAGCCACCGAAGCGCTGAAAGTCGCCGGTCTGACTCCGCTGACCCTGGCCGCCAAAGAAGGTTTGGCGCTGCTCAACGGCACTCAAGTCTCCACCGCTTTTGCCCTGCGTGGCCTGTTCGAAGGTGAAGACCTGTTCGCCGGTGCCTTGGCGCTGGGCGGCCTGACCGTTGAAGCGGTGCTGGGTTCGCGCTCGCCGTTCGACGCACGCATCCACGCTGCCCGTGGCCAGAAAGGCCAGATCGACGCCGCGTCCGCTTACCGTGATCTGCTGGGCGAGCGTAGCGAAGTCTCCGACTCCCACGAAAACTGCGAAAAGGTCCAGGATCCATACTCCCTGCGTTGCCAGCCACAAGTCATGGGCGCCTGCCTGACCCAGTTCCGTCAGGCCGCCGAAGTGCTGGCCATCGAAGCCAACGCCGTATCGGACAACCCGTTGGTGTTCGCCGCTGAAGGTGACGTGATATCCGGTGGTAACTTCCACGCCGAGCCGGTGGCCATGGCCGCTGACAACATGGCACTGGCCATCGCTGAAATCGGCTCCCTGAGCGAACGCCGTATCTCGCTGATGATGGACAAGCACATGTCGCAATTGCCGCCGTTCCTGGTGGCCAACGGTGGCGTGAACTCCGGCTTCATGATCGCCCAGGTGACCGCAGCGGCACTGGCCAGCGAGAACAAGGCGTTGTCCCATCCGCATTCGGTGGACAGCCTGCCGACTTCCGCCAACCAGGAAGACCACGTATCGATGGCTCCGGCGGCTGGCAAGCGTCTGTGGGAAATGGCCGAGAACACCCGCGGGATTCTCGCCGTAGAATGGCTGGCGGCGGCTCAGGGTCTGGACCTGCGCAATGGTCTGAAGACCTCGCCAAAACTGGAAAAGGCCCGTGCCATTCTGCGTAACGAAGTGCCTTTCTATGAGAAGGACCGTTTCTTTGCGCCGGATATCAACGCCGCAACCGAGCTGTTGGCCTCGCGTTGCCTGAACGAACTGGTGACGACGAAGCTTTTGCCGAGCCTTTAAGGACCCCTCGCTGGCAAGCCAGCTCCTACAGGGGGGTCGCATGAACCTGTAGGAGCCGGCTTGCCGGCGATTCGATTTTGCGTCGAATAACAATAATTAGGGACGAGAAATGCAACAGCCAGAAAAAGGTTTGAAACGCGGGCTCTCTGCCCGACATATTCGCTTCATGGCACTGGGGTCGGCGATCGGCACCGGGCTGTTTTACGGTTCTGCCTCGGCCATTCAAATGGCCGGGCCTGCGGTATTGCTCGCGTACCTGATCGGTGGCGCGGCGGTGTTCATGGTCATGCGCGCCCTCGGTGAGATGGCGGTGCACAACCCGGTGGCCGGTTCCTTTGGCCAATACGCCAGTACCTATCTTGGGCCGATGGCGGGCTTCATCCTCGGTTGGACCTACGCATTCGAAATGGTCATCGTCGGCATGGCCGATGTCACCGCGTTCGGTATTTACATGGGCTTCTGGTTTCCGGAAGTCGCGCGCTGGATCTGGGTGCTGGGCATCGTCTCGGTGGTCGGCGGCTTGAACCTGTGCAACGTCAAAGTCTTCGGTGAAATGGAGTTCTGGCTGTCGCTGCTCAAGGTCGCGGCCATTGTCGCGATGATCCTGGGTGGCTTCGGCATCATGCTGTTCGGCATCAGCACGGCCCCCGGCGCCCAAGCAACAGATATCAGCAACCTCTGGAGCCATGGCGGTTTCATGCCCAATGGCGTGGGTGGCCTGATCGCCTCGTTCGCGGTGGTGATGTTCGCGTTCGGCGGGATTGAAATCATCGGTGTGACGGCTGGTGAAGCCAAAGACCCGCAGCATGTGCTGCCTCGGGCGATCAATGCCGTGCCGTTGCGCATCCTGCTGTTCTACGTGCTGACCATGTTCGTGCTGATGTCGATCTTTCCATGGCAGCAGATCGGCAGCCAGGGCAGTCCTTTCGTGCAGATTTTCGACAATCTGGGCATCAGCTCGGCGGCGACCATCCTCAATATCGTGGTGATCTCGGCGGCGATCTCGGCCATCAACAGCGATATCTTCGGCGCAGGCCGGATGATGTACGGCCTGGCTCAGCAGGGCCACGCACCCAAGGGCTTCGCGCGTTTGTCGCGCAACGGTGTGCCATGGATGACCGTGGTGGTGATGAGCGCCGCGCTGCTGCTGGGCGTGTTGCTGAACTACCTGATTCCGGAAAACGTGTTTCTGCTGATAGCCTCCATCGCGACCTTTGCCACGGTGTGGGTCTGGTTGATGATTTTGTTCACCCAAGTGGCCATGCGTCGTTCCATGAGCAGTGAACAGGTCGCACAGTTGAAGTTCCCGGTACCGTTCTGGCCCTATGCGCCGATGGCGGCGATTGCCTTCATGCTGTTTATCTTCGGCGTGCTGGGCTATTTCCCGGACACCCAGGCGGCTCTGATCGTCGGCGTGGTATGGATTGTATTGCTGGTGCTTGCCTACCTGACCTGGGTGAAGCCTGCGGCGGGGCAGGCGGCACTGGTAGAGCAGGAACCTTCTTTTTCTCATCGATAACCTAACGGAGGCCACGGATGAAAACTCTCTGGCAACACTGCCACGTCGCAACCATGGCGCAAGGCGTCTACTCGATCATCGAGGACGCGGCCATCGTGACGTCAGGTGCGCTCATTGAGTGGGTCGGCCAGCGCGCTGACCTGCCGGCGGGCGAGTACTCGGTGGTCAACGATTTGCAAGGGGCCTGGGTCACACCGGGCCTGATTGACTGCCATACCCATACGGTGTTCGGCGGTAACCGCAGCGGCGAATTCGAGCAGCGCCTGCAAGGCGTCAGCTACGCGGAAATCGCCGCCAGCGGTGGCGGCATCGCCAGCACCGTGCGCGCTACCCGCGCCGCCAGCGAAGATGAACTGTTCGCCAGCGCCGCCAAACGCCTGAAAAGCCTGATGCGCGATGGCGTCACCAGCATCGAAATCAAGTCCGGCTACGGCCTGGACCTGGCCAACGAGCGCAAGATGCTGCGTGTGGCCCGTCGCCTCGGTGCCGAACTGCCGGTCAGCGTGCGCAGCACCTGTCTGGCGGCTCACGCCTTGCCGCCGGAATACGCCGATCGCGCCGACGACTACATCGATCACATCTGCGCCGATATGCTCCCGGCCTTGGCCGCCGAAGGGCTGGTCGACGCGGTGGATGCCTTCTGTGAATACCTGGCGTTCTCGCCTGCGCAGGTGGAGCGTGTATTCATCACCGCCCAGGAACTGGGCTTGCCAGTGAAGCTGCATGCCGAGCAATTGTCGTCGCTGCACGGCTCGAGCCTGGCGGCGCGTTATCACGCGTTGTCCGCCGATCACCTGGAGTTCATGACCGAGGATGACGCCATTGCCATGGCCAAGTCCGGCACGGTTGCGGTGCTGTTGCCCGGCGCCTATTACTTCCTGCGCGAAACCCAATTGCCGCCGATGGATGCCTTGCGCAAGCACGGCGTGAAAATCGCCATCGCCAGCGACCTCAATCCGGGCACCTCGCCGGCACTGTCGTTGCGCCTGATGCTGAACATGGCTTGCACCTGTTTCCGCATGACCCCGGAAGAAGCCCTGGCGGGCGCGACGATTCACGCCGCCACCGCGCTGGGCATGGCTGAAACCCATGGTTCGCTGGAAGCCGGCAAGGTCGCGGATTTCGTCGCCTGGCAAATTGATCGTCCGGCCGACCTCTGTTACTGGCTGGGCGGCGATCTGGAAAAACGCGTCGTGCGCCACGGCGTCGAATCAAGTCTGTAGGAGATCTGTTGTGGATAAGGTTCTGAACTTCAAACAAGGCCGCGTACCGCTGCTGATCAGCATGCCCCACGCCGGTGTGCGCCTGACTCCGGCAGTCGAGGCCGGGTTGATCCCGCAGGCGAAAAGCCTGCCGGACACCGACTGGCATATCCCGCAGCTGTACGATTTCGCCGCGGAACTGGGCGCCAGCACCCTGGCCGCCGAGTATTCGCGGTTCGTCATCGACCTTAACCGGCCTTCCGACGATAAGCCGCTGTACGTGGGCGCGACCACTGGCCTGTACCCGGCCACGTTGTTCGACGGCGTGCCGTTGTTCCGCGAAGGGCTGGAGCCTTCGAAACAAGAGCGGGCAACTTATCTGGAGCAGATCTGGACGCCGTATCACAGTACCTTGCAGCAGGAACTGGCGCGATTGAAGGCCGAGTTCGGCTACGCGCTGCTGTTCGATGCGCACTCGATCCGCTCGATCATCCCGCACCTGTTCGATGGCAAGTTGCCGGATTTCAACCTTGGTACCTTCAATGGCGCCAGTTGCGATCCACAGCTTGCGGCCCAACTGGAAGCGATTTGCGCCGGGCACCCGGATTACATCCATGTGCTCAACGGGCGCTTCAAGGGCGGGCACATCACCCGCCATTACGGTAATCCGGCCGAGAACATCCATGCGGTGCAACTTGAGCTGGGGCAGTGCACCTACATGGAAGAATTCGAGCCGTTCCGTTATCGCCCGGATCTGGCAGAACCGACGCGGGTGGTGCTCAAGGAGTTGCTGCAAGGCTTGTTGGCCTGGGGTGAAAAACACTACAAGCGCTAACCTGCCGCATAACCTGTGGGAGCGAGCTTGCTCGCGATGGCGGACTGGCAGGCAACATCAATGTTGAATGTCATGGCCTCATCGCGAGCAAGCTCGCTCCCACAGGTTTTCATATGCCTCAATATCTGCTCATGACAGTCGCCACCGTGCAAAACACGGTCGCCACAGTTCGCTTTCACTGCTCGTCTGCTGCGTAATGTTCTGGCCACGGTGCACAAAGACACCGCCCCGACAATAATCCGCTGCCGCACGAGAATGCTCTCTATGACAAGCCCCAAAGGTCTGTTCACCCGCTGTCTCTCAATCTTCTGCGGCACTGCTCTGTTGAGCGCCGGCGTCATGGCCGCGGACGACGCTTCCTGTAAAACCGTGCGCATGGGCGTGGTCAACTGGACCGACGTGATCGCCACCAGCGGAATGGCCGATGTGCTGCTCAACGGTCTCGGCTACGAAAGCAAGCAAACCAGCGCCGTGCAGCAAATCATCTTCGCGGGCATCCGCGACAGGCGCCTGGACATCTTCCTCGGTTACTGGAAACCGGCGATGGATAAAAACATTGCACCCTTCGTGGCTGCCAATCAGGTCAAGGTCATGGACAAACCGAGCCTGGCCGATGCCCAGGCCACCCTCGCGGTCCCGGACTATGTGGCAGCGGCCGGGCTGAAAACCTTCGCCGACATCGCCAGATTCAAGGATCAGCTCGGCGGCAAGATCTACGGCATCGAGCCGGGCAGCGGCGCGAACACCACGATCAAGACCATGATCGAGACCAATCACTTCGGCCTGAAGGATTTCAAACTGATCGAGTCCGGTGAGGCCGGGATGCTGGCCGCCGTTCAGCGCGCCGTGAACCGCAAGGAGTTCGTGGTGTTTGTCGGCTGGACCCCGCACCCAATGAACATCAACATGAAGATCGACTACCTGACCGGCAGCGAAGACGTCTACGGGCCGAATGAAGGCGCCGCGACGGTCTCCAGCGTGACCGCGCCGGATTACGCCCAGCGTTGCCCGAACGTCAATCGCCTGCTGGAGAACCTCACGTTCAGCGCCGCCCAGGAAAGCCAGTTGATGGTGCCGATCATGGAGCGCCAAACGGCTCAGGATGTCGCGAAAAAATGGCTGCGTGACCATCCGGAGGACTTGCAGCGCTGGCTGGCCGGTGTCAGTAGCTTTGATGGCAAGGATGGCGTAGCCACGGTTCAGGCCAGCCTGAAGAACTGACCCCCGTCTGCTCTGTGCAAGACCTGTGGGAGCGAGCTTGCTCGCGATAGCGGTAGGACATTCAGAATTGATGTCGACTGACACGCCGCCATCGCGAGCAAGCTCGCTCCCACAGGGTGGGTCCCACACATTTCCCTGAACGGGCACCCGGCTCATGGCTCAATACCCGCTTTCCAGGCAAATGACAGCATTCGTCGACAAAACCCTGAGTTTCAACAGCACTGACAGCAGTATCACCGGGTTGCGCCAGGCCTACAGCGAGATGTGCCGGGCGTTTACCCCGGCGCGCCCCGCCGGGTTGTCTGTGATTGATTTCGAGTTGGCCGGTGTTGCTGTTCGTTCCTATCAACCACCGGCCAGTGGTGCGTCGTGCATCGTTTACCTGCATGGCGGTGGCTGGGTGGTGGGGGACCTCGATTCCCACGACTTCATCTGCGCCGAATTGGCATCGACACTCGGTGTACGGGTGATCGCCGTCGATTACCGCCGGGCACCGGAGTATCCGTTTCCCGCTGCGTTCGATGATTGCCTGAAGGTCTGGCGGGCACTGCGCACCGGGGCGTTTCAACTCGATCCGGAGCGCATGCTGGTGGTCGGCGACAGTGCCGGTGGCAATCTTGCGGCGGCGTTGTGCCTGGCGCTGCGCGATGCCGGCGAGTCGCTGCCGTGCGCGCAGGTTCTGATTTATCCGGGGTTGGGCGGCGATCACCGCCTGCCGTCGCGCAGTGAGTGCATCGACGCGCCGTTACTCAGCAGCAGTGACGTCGATTGCTATCACGCGCTTTACCTGCAAGGCGCCCGCCACCCGAACGCCTACGCGATGCCATTGCTCGCCACGGATTTCAGCGGTCTGCCACCGGCATGGATCGCGGTGGCGCAATTCGACCCGTTGCGCGATGACGGCGTGCTGTATGCCGAGCGACTGAAGGCTGCGGGCGTGGCTGCCACGCTGTATGTCGGCGAGGGTTTGATTCATGGCTGTTTGCGGGCCCGAGGGCAGGCGGACGAGGTCGATGCGCTGTACAAAACCTTGTTCGGATATCTGGCGGCGAAACTCTGACTTCGCACGGGCATGCTCATTGACGTAATTCGGGTTTATGATGCCGGACGGCAGAATAATAGAAGTCCCCCCAGGGATGACCTTGACCCCTTACGGAGTGCGCAATGCAGACTTTGTACCCGCAGATCAAACCCCACGCCCGGCACGATCTGGCCGTCGACGAGACTCACACGCTGTATGTCGACGAAAGCGGTTCACCGGAAGGTTTGCCCGTGGTGTTCATCCATGGTGGTCCCGGTGCCGGATGTGATGCCCAGAGTCGTTGCTTCTTCGATCCCAATCTCTATCGCATTGTCACGTTCGATCAGCGTGGTTGCGGTCGCTCCACCCCCCACGCCAGCCTGGAAAACAACACCACCTGGGATCTGGTCGCCGACCTTGAGCGGATTCGCCAGCACCTGGGCATCGACAAATGGGTGCTGTTTGGCGGCTCATGGGGTTCGACCCTGGCGCTGGCCTACGCACAAACCCATCCTGAACGTGTACACGGTCTGATCCTGCGCGGGATCTTTCTCTGCCGTCCGCAGGAAATCGAATGGTTCTACCAGGCCGGCGCCAGCCGCCTGTTCCCCGATTACTGGCAGGACTACATCGCGCCGATCCCTCTGGACGAGCGCGATGACTTGCTTGCCGCGTTCCACAAGCGTCTGGTCGGCAACGACCAGATTGMCCAGATGCACGCGGCCAAGGCCTGGTCCACATGGGAGGGCCGCACCGCGACCCTGCGTCCTAACCCGCTGGTGGTCGATCGCTTCTCCGAGCCACAGCGTGCATTGTCGATTGCCCGCATCGAATGCCACTACTTCAGCAACCACGCCTTCCTGGAGCAGAACCAGTTGATCCGCAACATGGGCAAGATCGCCCATTTGCCCGGTGTGATCATCCATGGTCGCTATGACGTGATCTGCCCGCTGGATAACGCCTGGGAACTGCATCAAGCCTGGCCGAACAGCGAACTGCAGGTCATCCGCGACGCCGGTCATGCCGCTTCCGAGCCGGGCATCACCGACGCGCTGGTGCGCGCCGCCAATCTGATGGCCCGGCGACTGCTTGACCTGCCGCCTGAAGAAGCATGAAGGGCCTGTTGCAACGGGTGCGTGGCGCGCGGGTCGAGGTCGCGGGCGAAGTCGTAGGTGCCGTCGATCAGGGGTTGCTGGTCCTGGTGGCCGTCGAGCCCGACGACACGCGGGCCAGCGCCGACAAACTTCTCAATAAGCTGCTTAACTATCGGGTGTTCAGTGACGCTGAGGGCAAGATGAATCTGTCCTTGGCGGATGTGGGTGGCGGGCTGCTGCTGGTCTCTCAGTTCACTCTGGCTGCCGATACCAAAAGCGGGCTGCGTCCGAGTTTTTCGACCGCGGCCCCTCCGGCGCTGGGCGAGGAGCTATTCGACTATTTATTAAGCAAAGCGAAACAGGTGCATGGCACTGTGGCATCAGGTAGATTCGGCGCGGATATGCAGGTGCACCTGGTCAATGATGGCCCGGTAACCTTCCTGTTACAGGCCTGAAAGCGTTTGAAACAAGTTTTTACGCTCAATTCGACTGAAAACAGGACTTTTTCGCGATAAATACTTTGTTACCCCTGATGCGTTGTAACGCGGCCTACTAGATAATCGCGCGCTACGGGGATCAGCGTTCGTTGGTCCATTTTGACTTAGGTAGAGACTTGTCCGGATCCGATTGGGGAATCATTTCGCCCCAGCGGAGTCGGAACAATGCTCGCCAACTTGGCAAGAGTGGTTTGCAAGGGCGGTTTTTTCATACCGTACACCGAGCAGACCCTTTAACTGGCCGTTGGTTTTTTGATCTGTTTTCGGCGAGGGTTGCTCGTGATTGTTAGTCCCTGTAACGCACCAAAATTGTCTGCCAAACGGCTACGCAGCGCCCTGGTAGCGGGCTCTGCATTGCTCTGCCTGCTCAGCGCCGGCCAGCTTTGGGCATTTAGTCTGGATGATGTATCGGCCAAGGCAAAAGAGCTGGCCGGGCAGAAATACGAAGCGCCGCGCAGTAACCTGCCGAACGAGTTCCGCGACATGAAATTCGCGGACTATCAGAAAATTCGCTTTCTGACGGAAAAAGCCGAGTGGGCTGATCAGAAGACGCCGTTCAAGCTGTCCTTCTATCACCAGGGCATGCATTTCGATACGCCGGTGAAAATCAACGAAATCACCGCGAACAACGTCGAAGAGATCAAATACGACCCGAGTCGCTTCGACTTCGGCGACATGCAGGTCGATCCCAAGGCCACCGAACAACTGGGTTATGCCGGTTTCCGTGTGCTGTACCCGATCAACAAGGCTGATAAGCAAGACGAAATCATGACCATGCTCGGCGCGAGCTACTTCCGCGTCGTCGGCAAGGGTCACGTCTATGGTTTGTCCGCTCGCGGCATGGCACTTGATACCGCATTGCCATCCGGCGAAGAATTCCCGCGTTTCCGCGAGTTCTGGATTCAGCAGCCCAAGCCAGGCGACAAGCACCTGGTGATCTTCGCCCTGCTGGACTCACCTCGTGCCACCGGCGCCTATCGCCTGACCCTGCGTCCGGGCAGCGACACCATCGTCGACGTCAAGGCGCAGATGTTCCTGCGTGACAAGGTCGGCAAACTGGGTATCGCCCCGTTGACCAGCATGTACCTGTTCGGCGCCAACCAGCCGTCGAAGGTACTGAACTACCGTCGCGAACTGCACGACTCCAGCGGTCTGGCGATCCATGCCGGCAACGGCGAGTGGATCTGGCGTCCGCTGAACAACCCGAAACACCTGGCTGTGAGCAACTTCAGCGTGGAAAACCCGCGCGGATTCGGTCTGCTGCAACGTGGCCGCGACTTCAGCCACTACGAAGACCTCGACGATCGTTACGACAAGCGCCCAAGCGCCTGGATCGAGCCGAAGGGTGACTGGGGCAAGGGCACTGTCGACCTGGTCGAGATTCCGACCGCCGACGAAACCAACGACAACATCGTAGCCTTCTGGAATCCGGAAAAATTGCCGGAACCTGGCCAGCCGCTCGATGTCGCTTATCGTATGCACTGGACCATGGATGAAGACTCGATTCACGCACCGGACAGCGCCTGGGTCAAACAGACCCTGCGTTCCACTGGTGACGTCAAACAGTCCAACCTGATTCGTCAGCCGGACGGCAGCGTTGCCTACCTGGTGGACTTCGAAGGCCCATCCCTGGCGGCATTGCCGGCCGATACGGACGTTCGCAGCCAGGTCAGCGTCGGCGACAATGCCGAGCTGGTGGAAAACAGCGTGCGCTATAACCCTGAAACCAAGGGCTGGCGCCTGACCCTGCGGATGAAGATCAAGGACCCGGGCAAGTCCACCGAGATGCGTGCCGCACTGGTACAGAACATCGTGCCGGCGGATCTGGCCAAGACTTCGATTCCAGCGTCGAACTCGTCGGTTGCCAAGGCCGACAAGGTTGCCGCCAAGCAACAAGAGAAAGCGGACAAGGAAGCCAGGCAAGCGGAGGCCAAGCAGGCTGAAGCGAAGCCTGTTGCAGATGCCAAGGACAAGGCCAATAAAGACGCCAAGCAGCCTGCCGCTGCCGACGCGGCCCCAGCCACACCGGAATCGGCCCCGACTGAAGAAGTCCTGACCGAGACCTGGAGCTATCAGTTGCCTGCCGATGAGTAACTCTCAAGTACGGCCAGAAACTCTCTCCGAGTATCTGGCGCATCTGCCGATGACCGACCAGCAGCGCGCGGAACTCGCGGGCTGCCAGTCTTTCAGCGAATTGCACGAACGCCTGTCGTCATCGACGTTCGACGCCCCGACCGAAGCCGCCCAGGCTTCGGTCGGCAAACGCCTGACCCTGAGCACCGCCGAAGAGTTGCAGGACGCGGAAATGCTGGCGCTCGACGCCAACGGCCGGGTTTGCCTCAAGGCGACCCCGCCGATTCGGCGGACCAAGGTCGTGCCGGAGCCGTGGCGCACCAACATTCTGGTGCGTGGCTGGCGTCGGATGACCGGTCGTACCAACCCGCCGGCGCCGCCGAAGGACGAACGTGTCCTGCCGGCGGCGCGCTGGCGTACCGTGGGTTCGATCCGTCGCTACATTCTGTTGCTGCTGATGCTCGGCCAGACCATCGTCGCCGGCTGGTACATGAAAGGCATCATGCCGTACCAGGGCTGGTCGTTCGTCGACCTCAACGAAGTGCTGCACCAACCGCTGCTGCAAACCGCCACGCAAGTGCTGCCGTATGCCTTGCAGACCAGCATCCTGATCCTGTTCGGGATACTGTTCTGCTGGGTATCGGCCGGTTTCTGGACCGCGCTGATGGGCTTCCTCGAATTGCTGACCGGTCACGATAAATACCGTATCTCCGGTAAAAGTGCCGGCAACGAGCCGATTCCAAAGGATGCGCGCACCGCACTGGTGATGCCGATCTGCAACGAAGACGTGCCACGGGTATTCGCCGGCCTGCGGGCGACCTTCGAGTCGGTAGCGGCCACGGGTGACCTGGACCGCTTCGACTTCTTCGTCCTCAGCGACAGTAACGACGCCGATATCTGTGTCGCCGAGCAACAGGCCTGGCTGGACGTCTGCCGTGAAGCCGGGGGCTTCGGCAAGATCTTCTACCGCCGTCGTCGTCGTCGCGTAAAACGTAAAAGCGGCAACCTCGACGACTTCTGCCGTCGCTGGGGCGGTGACTACAAGTACATGGTCGTACTCGACGCCGACTCCGTGATGAGCGGCGAGTGCCTGACCAGTCTGGTGCGCCTGATGGAAGCCACGCCGGACGCCGGGATCATCCAGACCGCGCCACGTGCGTCGGGCATGGACACCCTGTATGCGCGCATGCAGCAGTTCGCCACTCGCGTGTACGGCCCGCTGTTCACCGCCGGCCTGCACTTCTGGCAACTGGGCGAGTCGCACTACTGGGGCCACAACGCGATCATCCGCATGAAGCCGTTCATCGACCACTGCGCCCTGGCGCCGTTGCCGGGTAAAGGCGCGTTCTCCGGCTCGATCCTGTCCCACGACTTCGTTGAAGCCGCGTTGATGCGCCGTGCCGGCTGGGGCGTGTGGATTGCCTACGATCTGCCGGGCAGCTATGAAGAACTGCCGCCAAACCTGCTGGACGAACTCAAGCGTGACCGTCGCTGGTGCCACGGTAACCTGATGAACTTCCGCCTGTTCCTGGTCAAGGGCATGCACCCGGTGCACCGCGCGGTGTTCCTGACCGGCGTGATGTCCTACCTGTCGGCGCCGTTGTGGTTCTTCTTCCTGGTGCTGTCGACCGCGCTGCTGGCGGTCAATACGCTGATGGAGCCGCAGTACTTCCTCGAACCGCGCCAGCTCTATCCGCTGTGGCCACAATGGCACCCGGACAAGGCGATTGCGCTGTTCTCGACCACCATCGTGCTGCTGTTCCTGCCGAAACTGTTGAGCATCATCCTGATCTGGGCCAAGGGTGCGAAAGAGTTCGGCGGCAAGTTCAAGGTGACCCTGTCGATGCTGCTGGAGATGCTGTTCTCCATGCTGCTGGCGCCGGTGCGGATGATCTTCCACACCCGTTTCGTCCTCGCCGCGTTCCTCGGCTGGGCCGCGACCTGGAACTCGCCGCAACGTGACGACGACTCCACGCCGTGGAGCGAAGCGGTCAAGCGCCACGGTCCGCAGACCTTGCTGGGCTTCTTCTGGGCCATGCTGGTGATCTGGCTGAACCCGAGCTTCCTGTGGTGGCTGGTGCCGATCGTCGGCTCGTTGATGCTGTCGATCCCGGTGTCGGTGATCTCCAGCCGTGTCGGCCTGGGTCTGAAGTCCCGTGACGAGAGCCTGTTCCTGATCCCTGAGGAATACAATCCGCCGCAGGCGTTGCTGGCCACCGACCAGTACACCCACGAAAACCGCTGGCATGCGCTGAACGACGGCTTCGTCCGTTCGGTGGTCGATCCACAGCAGAACGCCTTGGCGTGCTCGCTGGCGACCTCCCGTCACCGTCAGGCCGAGCCGATCGAATGGCTGCGGGTCGAGCGGGTGCGACACGCGATGAAGGTTGGACCTGAAGGCCTGACCAACAACGAGCGTGTGCAACTGTTGAGCGACCCGGTGGCCTTGGCTCGCTTGCATGAGCAGGTCTGGAGCGAGGGCCATGCGGAGTGGCTGGGCGCATGGCGCAAATCGGTCAAGGCCGATCCCCACGCGCCGCTGCTGCCGCTCAAACCGATGAGCGAACAGCCTCAGTTGGCATGATGAAAAAAACCCGCGAAAGCGGGTTTTTTTTGGGGGGTTCAAAGTTACACCGCGTCGTTCCAATCGCGAGCAGGCTCGCTCCCACAGGGCCGGCGCCTGGCACAGGCGTTGTGTCTGAGCCGGTCAGTGTGGGAGCGAGCCTGCCCGCGATGGGGTTTCACTCATACCTTGAACCTGCCCACGAGCATCTGCAAATGCGTCCCCAACCGCGCCAGCTCAACGCTGGACGCCGCCGTCTCTTCACTTGCCGCCGACGTTTGATCCGACACATCTCGCACATTGAGCACACTGCGGTTGATCTCTTCGGCCACGGCGCTTTGTTGTTCGGCGGCAGTGGCGATCTGCTGGTTCATCGCCTGAATCGCCGAGACGGTGCGGGTGATGCTTTCCAGTGAGCCGCCGGCGCGGCGGGTCAGTTCGACACTGCTGTCAGTCAGGTTGCGGCTGTTGTCCATGATGGTCGCCACTTGTTGCGTGCCGCTTTGCAGGCCGACGATCAGCTCTTCGATCTCTTCGGTGGACTTCTGGGTGCGCTGGGCCAGGCTGCGGACTTCGTCTGCCACCACGGCAAAACCACGCCCGGCTTCACCGGCGCGGGCGGCTTCAATCGCCGCGTTGAGGGCCAGCAGGTTGGTTTGCTGGGCCACGGATTTGATCACGTCGAGCACGCTGCCGATCTTGTCGCTTTCGCGCTTGAGTTCGCCCATGGCCTCGGTGGAGTGACCGACTTGCGCGGCCAGGCGTTCGATCTGGGCGATGGCTTCACCCACCACTTTGTCGCCCTCGCGGGCCTGCTGGTCGGCGGCGACGGCAGCTTCGGAGGCTTCTTCGGCGTTGCGCGCGACTTCCTGCACGGTGGCGGCCATTTCGTTCATGGCGGTGGCGACCTGATCGGTCTCGACCTTCTGGCTGTTGACCCCGGCGCTGGTCTGCTCGGTGACCGCAGACAGTTCTTCGGCGGCGCTGGCGATCTGCGTGACGCCATCGCTGATGCCGCCAATCAGTTCGCGCAGGCCTTGGGTCATGCTCTGCATGGCGCGCTGCAACTGGCCGAGTTCGTCGCGGCGCTGCGACGTCAGGTTGTGGGTCAGGTCGCCACTGGCGACGCGCTCGGCGACGGCCAGGGTCTGGTTCAATGGAATGATGATCTGCCGGGTGATCGCCCAGGCGGCCAGCAGGCCGAAGGCGATGGCCAGTACAGTGGCGAGGGTCAGCATGTTCTTGGCATGGGCGGCGTCGGTGTCACGCACGACGGTTTGCGAGACGGTGAGTTTCTGACTCATGCCCAACAGGATGTCGCCTTGGGCAGACATGCGTACCAGAGCCTTGGCGCTGGCCACCTGGGAGTCGCGGAACTGGCTGACGGCGGCGCGGTAGGCCTTCAGTGAATCAGTCGCCTGTTGCAGGTTGGCGATGTGTTCTTCAGGCAGTTTGGCCGGCAGGCTCTCGAGGTTCTTCAGGGCGTTGTCGATCGCGTCGAGGGCTGGCTGTTCGGCTTCGCTCTTGCCGCTGTAGGTGTAGCCGCGAACCTGGAAACGCGCCTGCTGGATCAGTTTGCTCAGGTCGATCACGCTATTGAAGGCGGTCACGCTGTCACCTTGCAGCATGGATTTTTCCACTTCGGCGACGCGGGCCACGGCATTGTCGGCGGTGGCGCCGAGTTTGCTGCGGGCGTCTTCACGCTGGGCGCCGGCCTGGGTCATGTCGCTGAAGGCACGGCGGTATTCGGCGACAGCGGCCAGTTGTTGATCGACCATGGCCGTATCAGCCGGTTGCTCGATCAGGCCGCGGGCGGTCTGCAGGCCGCTTTCGAGTTTACCCAACAGCTCGTTGACGGCGCCGGGGCCTTGTTCGCCGCGACGCATCTCGTAATCCAGGCGAGCAATGCGCAGGTCCTTGGTCAGGTCGTTGAGACTGGCGATGAACCCCAGTTTATCGCCACGGCTGGTCACACCGCTCAGGCCACTCCAGCCCGTGAAGGTGATCAGCAGGGTCAGTAACAGCACCAGGCCGAAGCCGATCCCCAGCTTGCGTTTGACGCTGACGTTTCCCAGATTCTCGGCTAGCCATTGGTACATGCTGAAACTCCCCGGACCACATTTTGGTTTTATGGGGGGCGTATCGGCAGGGGAGCCTGAATCAGTAGACACTACTCGATGTACGGACAACTGAGTTTTTCGGGGCAGATGATGAACCTGTGGGAGCGAGCTTGCTCGCGATGACGGTGTATCAGCCACTTCATTGTTGACTGACACGCCGCTATCGCGAGCAAGCTCGCTCCCACAGGGGGTTGTGTCCGGGGATTAGAAAAGGCGTGCCAGCAGCGCGGTCACGGCGGTTTCAACGCGCAAGATGCGCTCGCCCAGTTGCACCGGTTGCAGGCCGGATTTGCCCAGCAGGTCGATCTCGTAGGGAATCCAGCCACCCTCGGGGCCGATGGCCAGGGTCACCGGTTCGCTGAGTGCGCGAGGGCAGGGCGGGTAATTGCCCGGATGCCCCACCAGGCCGAGGGTGCCCTCGGTAATCGCCGGCAAACGGTCTTCGACGAACGGCTTGAAGCGCTTCTCGATGACGACTTGCGGCAGCACGCTGTCCCGGGCCTGTTCGAGGCCGAGGATCAACTGCTCGCGAATCGCCTCGGGCTCCAGGAACGGGGTCTGCCAGAAGCTCTTCTCGACGCGATAGCTGTTGACCAGCACGATCCGCGGCACACCCATGGCCGCCACGGTCTGGAACACCCTGCGCAGCATCTTGGGGCGTGGCAGGGCCAATACCAGGGTCAATGGCAGCTTGGCTGGTGGTGGCTGGTCGAGGGTGACGCGCAATTCCGCTTCGCCGGTGTCCAGGCGCAGCACTTCGGCCGAGCCCATCAGCCCGCCGATCCGCCCGACACGCATGCTGTCGCCCACTTCGCAGCGGTGGACTTCCTGCATGTGGGTCAACCGGCGATCACGCAGGATCACCCGGTCGGCCGCAATGAAATCGGCTTCTTCGAGCAGCAGCAGGTTCACGGTTGAGTCGCTGGCGGCTGGTCGTTGTTGTCGTCAGCCGGCTGGTCGTCCGGGTGCTCGCCACGCTTGCTGATCAGGCTGCCAAACAGGATGCCGATTTCGAACAGCAACCACATCGGCACGGCTAGAAGGGTCTGCGAGAAGATGTCCGGCGGCGTCAGGATCATGCCGACCACGAAGCAGCCGATGACCACGTACGGGCGGATTTTCTTCAGGTATTTGACGTCGACTACGCCGATCCACACCAGCAGCACCACGGCCACCGGGATTTCGAACGCCACGCCAAAAGCGAAGAACAGCGTCATGACGAAATCGAGGTAGCTGGTGATGTCGGTCATCATTTCCACGCCGGCCGGGGTGGCAGCGGCGAAGAACTTGAAGATCAGCGGGAACACCAGGTAGTAGGCGAACGCCATGCCGGCATAGAACAACACGATGCTGGACATCAGCAACGGCACAGCAATGCGTTTTTCATGCTTGTACAGGCCCGGGGCGATGAAACCCCAGATCTGGTGCAGGATCACCGGGATTGCAAGGAACAGCGAGACCATCATCGTCAACTTCAGTGGCGTCAGGAACGGCGACGACACATCGGTGGCAATCATCGTGGCGCCGGCGGGCAGGTACGCGCGCAGTGGCGTCGAGACGAAGGTGTAGATCTGCTGGGTGAAGGCGAACAGCCCGGCAAAAATGATGAAGATCGCCGCTACGCAGCGCAGCAGACGGGTACGCAACTCGGTGAGGTGCGAAACCAGCGGCATGTGCTGGTCGTTTTCAGGGAGATCGCTCATGGGGCTCGCGGCGGCAAAGTGGTGTCGTTAGGCGCCGTCGTTGTCGGCGCAGCGGCTGGAGCAACGGGTTCAACCGGAGTCGCTGCCACAACGGGCGCGGGTTGCGCGGCCGAAACAGCAGGTGCAGGTGCTGTCGCGGCGGCAGCGGCAGGCGCATGAATCGTCTGCTCTCCCACATGCTCCACCGGCGTCGGCTCCTGCTGGGTCGGGGTGAAGATTTTCCGCGCCTCCTGCTCAAGCGACAGGATGTGCTCGTTGTGCAGTTGCCGACGAATCTCGTCGGCACCGATTTCACGTTCAACTTCCTGTTTGATCGCGTTGAAGCTGCGCTTCAGACGCCCGACCCACAGGCCAGCGGTGCGCGCAGCGCCCGGCAAACGCTCGGGGCCCAGCACCAGCAGGGCGACGAGGCCGACGAGCAGCAGTTCAGAGAAGCTGATACCAAACATTAGTCAGTGCTCACACGTCTTTGCGGATCGGCTCTTCGACTTTCTGTGCCTGCACGTCGATGGTGTGCGGCTGGTTCACCGAGGCCTGTGGCTGTACCGGTGGCACCGGTTGGGCCGGGTTCGCATTCGGGTCAGCCGGTTTTTCGTCGTCGTTCATGGCTTTCTTGAAGCCCTTGATCGATTCGCCGACGTCAGTGCCGAGGTTTTTCAGTTTCTTGGTGCCGAACACCAGTACCACGACAACCAGGATGACGATCCAGTGTTTCCAGTCAAAAATGCCCATGCTGCTGCTCCTCTCTAATAGTTATTCAGGCGGACGGGCGCGAGGCTTTCTCGGCGTGTCCGGAGAGACCGAAGCGACGGTCCAGTTCATCGAGTACAGCCTGTGGATGCTGCCCCAATTGGGCGAGCATGACCATGCTGTGGAACCACAAATCGGCGGTTTCGTAGATCACATCGCTGCAGTCGCCGCTGACGGCGGCATCCTTGGCGGCAATGATGGTTTCGACCGACTCTTCGCCGACTTTTTCCAGAATCTTGTTCAAACCCTTGTGATACAGGCTGGCGACATACGAGCTGTCGGCGGCGGCGCCTTTGCGCTCTTCCAGTACTTCGGCCAGACGGGTCAGTGTGTCACTCATGTGTGTGCCCTGCGCAGTAGATGGCGTGCGGATCTTTGAGCACCGGGTCGACCGTTGTCCAGTCGCCGTTTTCAAAAACGCGGTAGAAGCAGCTCTGGCGGCCGGTATGGCAGGCGATGTCGCCGACCTGCTCGACCATCAGGATGATGACGTCGGCGTCGCAGTCCAGACGCATCTCGTGCAGGGTTTGCACATGGCCAGACTCTTCGCCCTTGCGCCACAGCTTGCCACGGGAGCGCGACCAGTAGATTGCGCGGTTCTCGGCAGCGGTCAGTTCCAGTGCTTCGCGGTTCATCCAGGCCATCATCAGGACGCGCCCGGTCTTGTGATCCTGGGCAATCGCCGGCACCAGGCCGTCGGCGTCCCACTTGATCTCGTCCAGCCAGTTTTTCATCTTCGACTCCGACAGCGGGCTCGACACTTCAATAGTCGAGCTCAGGCGTTGAAACAGTGTGCCAGTCGTTCAGCCAACTGGCTATCGGCGCACGACCAGATACAAGCCGACCGCCATCATGATGCCGGCCGGCCAGTAAGCCAACTGGTTCAGCGGGCCGCCAGCAGCAAGGATGGCGCCCCCGGCCAGGTGCGCCGTGCCGAGCAGGCGCAGGAACCAGTCATCGCGGCGTCGGTGCCACGCTGGCGGCGGGTCGTAGGCGTGGGGTTGGGACATGCGTTCGAGCAGGTCGCGGGCCATGTTGGCCAGGTGCGGGATCTGTTCGAACTGGCTGTGCACGTTGCCGAGCAGGGCTTTGGGGCTGACGCGCTCGCGCATCCAGCGTTCGAGGAACGGCTGCGCGGTGTTCCACAGGTCGAGGTCCGGGTACAGCTGGCGGCCCAGGCCTTCGATGTTCAGCAGGGTTTTTTGCAGCAGGACCAACTGCGGCTGCACTTCCATGTTGAAGCGGCGCGCAGTCTGGAACAGGCGCATCAGCACCTGGCCGAAGGAGATATCCTTCAGCGGTTTTTCGAAGATCGGCTCGCACACGGTACGGATCGCTGCTTCGAATTCGTTGAGTTTGGTTTCCGCCGGCACCCAGCCCGAATCGATGTGCAACTGCGCCACGCGACGGTAATCGCGCTTGAAGAAGGCGAACAGGTTGCGCGCCAGGTAATCCTGGTCCTCCGGGGTCAGGCTGCCGACGATGCCGCAGTCGATCGCAATGTACTGCGGGCTCCACGGATTCACGGTGCTGACGAAAATGTTGCCGGGGTGCATGTCGGCGTGGAAGAAGCTGTCACGGAACACCTGGGTGAAGAAAATCTCCACACCACGCTCGGCGAGCATTTTCATGTCCGTGCGCTGGTCGGCCAGGGTCGCCAGATCGGTAACCTGAATACCGTAGATGCGCTCCATCACCAGCACTTTCGGCCGGCACCAGTCCCAATAGACTTGCGGCACGTACAGCAGCGGCGAACCGTCGAAGTTGCGCTTCAACTGGCTGGCGTTGGCCGCCTCGCGCAGCAGGTCGAGTTCGTCGTAGATGGTTTTTTCGTAATCGCTGACCACGTCCACCGGGTGCAGCAGGCGCGCATCGGCCGAGAGTTTTTCGGCGGCGCGAGCGAGGATGAACAGCCACGCCAGGTCTTGGGCGATCACCGGTTTAAGGCCAGGGCGGATCACCTTGACCACCACTTCTTCACCGGTTTTCAGTTGCGCGGCATGCACCTGCGCCACTGAGGCCGAGGCCAGCGGTTCGACGTCGAAACGGCTGAACACGTCGCTGATTTTCTTGCCCAGCTGTTCTTCGATCAGCTTGATCGACACTTGCGAGTCGAACGGCGGAACGCGGTCCTGCAGCTTCATCAGTTCGTCGGCGATGTCTTCGGGCAACAGATCGCGGCGGGTGGACAGGATCTGCCCGAACTTGATGAAAATCGGCCCCAGGTCCTGCAACGCCAGGCGCAAGCGCGCGCCACGGCTGAGGTCCAGGGTCTTGCGCGGGAACCAGCGCCACGGCAGGACATAACGCAGCGCCCGCAGGAACCAGGGCAGTGGCAGGGCGAACAGCAGGTCATCGAGGCGGTAGCGGATCACGACGCGCTGGATGCGCAACAAACGGCGGACGGCAAGCAGCTTCATGCGTTATCGCTTGGGTCGAGGGATCGGGAAAGGCGCTCGAAACGCGCCTCGAGACGTTCCAGATCGAGCTTGATCTGGTCCAGCTCACTGAATCGGGCTTCGGCTTCGCGCTGGCCGACGAGGGTGCGCGATTCTTCTGCCAGGTATTCGCCCAGGTTCTGGCCCAGGCTGGCAAAACCTTGCTGATACCAGCGGGCGCGGCTGCGCAGGTGACCGCCGAGCAGTTGCGTGGCCACCGGCCCCAGCCAGCGCGAGAGTTCGTACTCCCAGTCCAGCTCCAGGTCCTGGAGGATCGCCGCCAGTTCCAGAAGCACGCCGCTGTCGCCGTCGAGTTCGACTTCAGGGGCGTGCAGAACAGAAGTCTTGTCCTTGCTCATGGCCAGTTTCAACAGGCTCGAGGCCGGTGCACGCAAGGTGCAGTCGGCGCCGGTTTCCCACTGGGAAGCGAGCATCAGGCCTTCGTCGCTGGGCAGGATGAACAGTTGCAGCGCCGGGCTGCGACAGTCGACGGCAATCACTCTGCCGCTCAAATGCGCCAGCCGCGGCAGCGCCGTGCTGTCGAGACGCAGCACCCGGTTCAGGCCGAGTTCAACGCTGGCGAGCAGGCCGGCGAGCAGCATCAGGGCTTGATGCCGCGGTGCAGGGCAACGATGCCTGCGGTCATGTTGTGGTAGGTCACGCGGTCGAAACCGGCCTCGACCATCATCGACTTCAGGGTTTCCTGGTTCGGGTGCATGCGGATCGATTCGGCCAGGTAGCGATAGCTTTCCGAGTCGTTGGTGATCAGCTTGCCCATCAGCGGCATGAAGGCGAACGAGTAGGCGTCGTAGGCCTTGGACATCAGCGCGTTGGTCGGCTTGGAGAATTCCAGCACCAGCAAACGGCCGCCAGGCTTGAGCACACGCAGCATCGAGCGCAGGGCATCTTCCTTGTGGGTCACGTTGCGCAGGCCGAAGGCGATGGTCACGCAGTCGAAATGGTTGTCCGGGAACGGCAGTTTTTCCGCATCGGCCTGGACGAATTCGACGTTGCCGGCCACACCGAGGTCCAGCAGGCGGTCACGACCGACCTTGAGCATGGATTCGTTGATATCGGCCAACACGACCTGGCCGGTCGGGCCTACCAGATGCGAGAACTTGCGGGTCAGGTCGCCGGTACCGCCGGCGATATCCAGCACGCGGTTGCCGGTGCGCACGCCCGACAGTTCGATCGCGAAACGCTTCCACAGACGGTGCATGCCGCCCGACAGAAGGTCGTTCATCAGGTCATATTTGGCGGCTACCGAGTGGAAAACCTCAGCGACTTTTTCCGCTTTCTGGCTTTCCGGAACGTTTTTGAAGCCGAAGTGAGTGGTGGGTTCGGCATCGCTGCCTTTGCGCTGATCAGTCATATCGCTGTCACCAAAAGAGAATGCGCGACATTCTAATCCCCAAGGCATGCTTTGTCTTGGCAAGGCTGAAGGTAAGATGGGTAACCATCGGGACGTTTTGACGCAGCAGGGGTCAAGATGCCTCGGGAAAGCATCCATAAAGCAGGAGTCATTTGATGGCCCGTATTAGTGTTGAACGTGCCCATGGCCTGGGTAAGGAAGCGGCTCGCGAGAAGGCCGACAAGCTGGCGCAGAAACTTTCCGATCAGTATGGCCTGGAGCCGCAGTGGTCCGGCGATACCCTGAATCTCAAGCGCTCGGGTGTGAAGGGCGCGGTGCATGTCAGTGAAGATTCGATCAAGGTCGACGTGGAACTGGGCCTGATGATGTCGGCCATGAGTGGCATGATCAAAGCGGAAATCGAAAAGGCGCTGGATAAGGTCTTGGTCTGATTTTCTGGCTGAAACGAGATCCCCCTGTGGGAGCGAGCTTGCTCGCGATGACGGAGTGTCAGCCGACATTGATTTCGACTGATCAATCGCTATCGCGAGCAAGCTCGCTCCCACATTTGTTTTGTGGTGCACCTGACCTTTCATGTCATTTGTTAGGGTGCCGTTTCTAATTTTTCTCCCTACTTTGTGCCAGAGCCCGACACTTATCCGGGCAGTTCCTCAAACCTTCTGCGCGTGAGGTGCACCATGGCCAAAGTTATTTTGAAGAAAAAAACCGACCCGTCGACCGGCACGCTGAGCGACGTCAAATCCTATGCCCGCAAGATCTGGCTGGCAGGCCTGGGCGCCTACGCCAAGGTCGGTCAAGAGGGCAGCGAATACTTTCAAGAGTTGATCAAGGCTGGTCAGGTTGTTGAAAAGAAAGGCAAAAAAGTAGTCGCCGAGAAACTGGAAGCGGCCAATGCCGAAATCGATGAAGCCAAGAGTGAAGTCAGCACTTTCAAAGGCCGCGTCGAAGTTCAACTCGAGAAGGTCGAGAAGGCGTTCGACACGCGTGTCGCAAGTGCCTTGAATCGTATCGGCATTCCGTCTAAACATGACGTTGAGACACTCTCTGCTAAGCTCGATGAGCTGACGGCATTGCTCGAACGTGTCGCGCGTAAATCTTAAGGAGAACGGGATGGCTGTTAAAAAGAAAACCGAAAAAGAAGGCAGCTCGTGGATCGGGAAGGTTGAAGATTACTCCCGAAAAATCTGGCTGGCTGGTTTAGGCGTGTACTCGAAGATCGACACTGACGGCAGCAAGCTCTTCGATGCATTGGTTAAGGACGGCGAGAAAGCCGAGAAGCTCACCAAGAGCGCTGTTGGCAAGACAGTCGACGCCGCCAAGGACTCTGCTTCCTCGGCCAAGTCGCGCATCAGCGGCGTGAAAGATCGCGCACTGGGCAAATGGGATGAGCTGGAAGGCGCCTTTGACAAGCGTCTGAACAGCGCCATTTCGCGTCTGGGCGTACCGAGCCGCAACGAAGTGAAGGCACTGCACAGCAAGGTCGAAACACTGACCAAGCAAATCGAAAAACTGACCGGTGCCAAGGTTGCGCCTGTTGCGGCGAAAACCGCGGCGGCCAAACCTGCTGCCAAGCCGGCCGCCAAAACCGCAGCCAAGCCACTGGCAAAAGCAGCGGCCAAGCCTGCTGCTAAAACCGCGGCAGCCAAACCTGCAGCGGCCAAGCCAGCAGCCAAACCAGCCGCTAAACCGGCTGCCAAGCCTGCAGCAAAACCAGCTGCTGCCAAGCCAGCGGCCAAACCCGCTGCGGCGAGAAAACCTGCAGTGAAAAAGCCGGCAGCTCCAAAAGCCGCCGCGCCAAAACCAGCAGTGGCAGCTGCCAAACCGGCAACGCCGGCAGCTCTGGTCAGCGCATCGAACTCCGCTGCCGCGCCAACCCCTGCTGTCACCCCGACTACCGCGCCAGCTCCATCGACGCCAACCAGTCAATCCTGATTCTCAGGGCTCTAGAAAACGCCCGGCCTGTGAAGGTCGGGCGTTTTTGTTTGTGCGCGAATCTCTGAGCGACACAAGCCCACTGTGGGAGCGAGCTTGCTCGCGATGAGGCCACCACATTCAACATTGATGTTGGCTGGTCCACCGCCATCGCGAGCAAGCTCGCTCCCACAGGGGTTCAATGTGCTCAGGGTTACTCGTGCTCTTCCAGGTACTCCATCGCCATCTGCTCAGTCGCGACCTTGATCGGTGGCAGCAAGTGTGGCGCCACCAGCATCATGATCTGGTAAACCACCAGCCGCACCTCGCCTTCGCGATCGAGAATCCGCTGGTAATCCAGTGAGAACAGCAGCGTCAGGGTGATCTGCTCCACCAATTGCCCCAGTGCCTGGGTATCGCTGACCAGCAGTCCTTGTGCCTTCAGTCGCGCCAGCAACGACGCCAGTGTGCGCTTGAGTGCATTGAGCAGGTTGCGAATGCCCTTGGCCAGTTTCGGCAGGCGTCCGGCGAGGTTCGACAGGTCCTGGAAGAGAAACCGGTAGTGGGACAGGCGTTCGACGATCAGGTGTAGGAACAGCCAGTAGTCTTCCGGTGCCAGTTCGACATCGGCCGGTGGGTCGAGCAAGGGGGTCAATTCGCCCTGAAAGCGCTCGAACAGCCCGAGAATCAACGGTTCCTTGCCGTGGAAGTGGTAGTAGAGGTTGCCCGGGCTGATGCCCATTTCATTGGCAACTTCCATGGTGGAGACATTCGGTTCGCCCTTTTGATTGAACAACTGCAGGGCACATTCGAGGATCCGGTCGCGGGTTTTCATCCAGTCTTCTTAATGATCGGGTCTTGCCACGGCCGGCAGAGGCCGTGGCGCGTTGAACGTCAGCGCACGCGCACATAAGTACCGGGTGCTGCCTCCATCGGTGGATAGTTCTGGTTGCCGAGCGCCATGTGGGTTTCCTTCTGCGCGCCGGAACGTTCCTGAATCCAGCTCAGCCATTGGGTCCACCAACTGCCGTCGACATGCTTGGCGTCGTAGTACCAGGCGCGGGGATCGCTGCTCAGTTTGCCGTTCTCGACGTAGTTGGCTTTCGGGTTGCTCGGCGGGTTGAGGATGCTCTGCACATGTCCGCTGTTGGACAGCACGAAGCGCCGCTCGCCACCCAGCAACAGCGTTGAGCGATACACCGCATCCCACGGTGTGATGTGATCGTTGATGCCAGCGACGCTGAAGCTGTCGACGGTGACCTTCTGCAAATCGATCGGCGTGCCACACACTTCCAGCCCGCCCGGGTGGGTCAGCGGGTTGTGCTTGAAGAAGTCCAGCAGGTCGCCATGCAGGGCGGCCGGCAAACGCGTGTTGTCGTTGTTCCAGTAGAGGATGTCGAACGCCGGTGGCTCCTTGCCCAGCAGGTAGTTGTTGACGAAGTAGCTCCAGATCAAATCATTGGGGCGCATCCAGGCGAAGACCTTGGCCATGTCGCGGCCGTCCAGCACACCTTTCTGATAGGAGCGGCGCTTGGCTGCCTCCAGAGTCTGTTCGTCGGCGAACAGCGAAACGGGGCTGTCCAGCTGGCTGTCGAGCAGGCTCACCAGATAGGTCGCGCTGGACACCCTGCGCAGCTGCCGCTTGGCCTGCAAGTGACCTTGCAACGCGGCAATGGTCAGCCCGCCGGCGCAGGCGCCCATCAGGTTGACCTCGCGTGCGCCGGTGATCGCCCGGCAGACATTCAAGGCCTCTTCCACGGCTTCCACGTAGGTCGAGAGCCCCCATTCGCGGTGACGCACATCCGGATTGCGCCAACTGATCATGAAGGTTTGCAGGCCGTTTTTGAGGGCGTACTGGACGAAGCTGTTGTGCGGGCTCAGGTCGAAAATGTAGTACTTGTTGATTTGCGGCGGTACTACCAGCAGGGGCTTGGAATACTGCTTTTCGCTCATCGGCTTGTACTGGATCAGCTCCAGCAGCTCGTTGCGAAACACCACGGCACCGGTGGTGGTGGCGACCGTCTTGCCAACCTCGAACGCTTGCTTGGTGACTTGCCGTGGCAGGCCATCGTTGTGCAGCAGATCGTCCACCAAATGACTGATGCCACGCACCAGGCTGTTACCGCCGGAATTGAAGAGCTCCTTGACCGCCAGTGGATTGAGCAGGGTGTTGGAGGGCGATACGGCGTCGTTGAGCAGGGCGAAAGCGAAGTGGGCGCGGGCGCGGTCGTCCGGGCTCATGTTGCTCTCGTCGATCCAGCTCTTGACCTGTTTCTGCCAGCTCAAATAGGCCTGCAGGCTGCGGCGATAAAATGGGTTGAGGCTCCACGCCGGGTCGGCGAAGCGAGCGTCCTGCGGGTTGGTCGGGTGCAGGGTTTCACCCAGCAGCACACGGCCAAGCTGACCACCGAGCTTGAGGGCATGTCGGGCGCTGTGCACCGGATTGCGCAAGCCATGGGCGGCCACCCTGCGCAGGGTCGACAACAGATCCCGGCCGCGCAGGCCGGTAATCGCACTCTGTGCATTGATGAACGCGGCGGGAGTCGGTAGGGAATCCCTCGCTGGTTTCTCGCGCATGAGTCAACACTCCTTCGTCTTCAGGCCAAAAACAAATACACCGAACCAGAACACCATAGACGCTGTAACGGGTTGTTGCGCGGTGTGGCGTCCTGCCGACCGCTGAGGCAGTGGTTTAGCCGCCCAATGGCGCCGGACGCGGATGCATCACCGCGCGCTGGCGCTCCTCTTCCAGGAATTTCATGATGATCGGGGCCACCGCTTCGGCCCGGGTAATCAGGAACAAATGCCCGTCATCGATGATGTGCAGCTGGGCGTTGGGAATCCGCCAGGCCAGCAAGCGCATGTTGACCAACGGGATCAGTGGGTCATCGTCGCCGGCCAGTACCAGGGTCGGTTGGCGGATCTTGTGCAACCAGTGAATGCTGGTCCAGCCGAGGCCGGCGAACAGCTGCCAGTAGTAACCGAGCTTGCCCGCCGAACGCACCTTGGCCGCATGGCTCGCGGCCAGCGTCGGGTCGCGACGGAACGCGCCGCCGTAGATCATCGGCGCAATGCGGATCACGTGGGATGGCTGGATGTAACGTCGAGGGCTGGCCATCATCCACAGCACTTTCGGCTTGCCCGGCACCATCACCGCACCCGCCGCCGTCGCCGCCAGTACGAGTTTCTTGCAGCGCTCCGGATAGTCGTAGGCGAATTGTTGGGCCAGGGCGCCACCCCAGGACACGCCGATGACGTTGACCTGCCCGTAGTCGAGATAGTCGAGCATCCGCGCCGTGAGTTTCGCCAGCCCCGGAAAACGATACGGCCGGTTCGGCGTCGACGAACCACCGACACCGGGTACGTCGAAGGCGATGACTTCCAGGTCCGGATCCAGCGCCGCGATGAACGGGAACACCAGCTCCAGGTTGGCGCCGATACCGTTGAAAATCAGCAGGGGCGTCAAGTGAGGCTTGCCGGGGCGTACCGCCGTGCGGAGCGTCTGGCCATCCAGATCGACGGTACGGAATATGAAGGGTTGCGGCATGCTTCTGGCCCTGTGGGTCGCTTTCTTGAATTCTTCCCTGATCCCCTGTAGGAGCGAGCTTGCTCGCGAAAAACGTGAGGGCAACGCGTTATCCAAGCAGCACGCGTTATCGTTAACGTCCATCGCGAGCAAGCTCGCTCCTACAGGGGCGGGGTGTATCAGTTACCGCTCATGCACATAGGTGCCTGGCGCCGCTTCACCCGCTGGATAGGCCTTGTTGCCCAGTTTCAGCGGAGCCTTTTTCAGGTTGCCCGAACGCTGCGCCTGCCATGCCTGCCAGTGCAGCCACCAGGAGTCGGCATGCTTGGTCGACTCTTCCTGCCAGTCATCGGCATTGGTGGGCATTTCGGTGCTGGTCATGTAACGCGATTTCGGATTGCCCGGCGGGTTCAGAATGCTCTGGATGTGCCCGCTGCTGGACAGCACGAATTCAACATTGCCGCCGAACAGTTGCGCCGACTTGTAGCAGGAACGCCACGGGGTGATGTGGTCGTTGGTGCCAGCCAGCGAGAAGATGTCGGCGGTGACTTTCTTCAGGTCGATCGGCGTGCCGCACACTTCCAGTGCATCGGCACGGGTCAACGGGTTACTTTTGAACATCTCGATCAGGTCGCCGTGGAACGCGGCGGGTAATCGGGTGGTGTCGTTGTTCCAGAACAGAATGTCGAACACCGGCGGTTCATTGCCCAACAGGTAGTTGTTGACCCAGTAGTTCCAGATCAGGTCGTTGGGGCGCATCCAGGCGAAGATTTTCGCCATGTCGCGGCCTTCGAGGACGCCGGCCTGGTAGGAGTGGCGCTTGGCAGCTTCGAGGGTTTTCTCGTCGACGAACAGGGCCACGTCGCTGTCCAGGGTGGTGTCGAGCACGCTGACCAGCAGGGTCAGGGCATTGACCTTGTTCTCGCCGATTGCCGCGTAGTGGCCCAGCAGTGCGGTGCAGGTGATGCCACCAGAGCAGGCGCCGAGCATGTTCACGTCTTTGCTGCCGGTAATGGCGGTGACCACATCGACCGCTTCCTTGAGCGCTTCGATATAGGTCGACAGGCCCCACTCACGCTGCTCCTTGGTCGGGTTGCGCCAGCTGACGATGAAGGTCTGCACGTTGTTGCGCAGGCAGAACCGCGCCAGGCTCTTGTCCGGGCTCAGGTCGAACACGTAGAACTTGTTGATCTGCGGCGGTACCACCAGCAGTGGGCGTTCATGCACCTGCTCGGTGATCGGCTTGTACTGGATCAGCTCCAGCACGTCGTTGCGAAAGACCACCGCACCCTCGGTCACGCCAAGGGTCTTGCCGACCTCGAAGGCGCCCATGTTGACCTGGCTCGGCATGCCGCCGTTGTGCACCAGGTCCTTGGCCAGGTGCGAGAGACCATCGAGCAGGCTTTTACCGCCGGTTTCGAAGAAGCGCTTGACCGCCGCGGGGTTGGCCGCCGTGTTGGTCGGCGCGAAAGCTTCGGTCATGAGGTTGATCACGAAGTGCCCGCGACTGACATCCTTGGCTGGCAGGTTACTGTCGTCGATCCAGTCGTGGAGTTCCTTGCGCCACGCCAGGTAGGTTTGCAGATAACGTTTGTAGAGCGGGTTCTGGCTCCAGGCCGGATCCGCGAAGCGACGGTCATCGCTGGTCGGTTGCAGCTCGGATTTGCCGAACAGTACGTTCTTGAGTTCAAGGCCGAAATGCGCAACATGCTTCGCGCTGTGCACTGGTTGCCTGATGGCCTGCCTGAGTACCATGCGAGCAGATGCCAGTAGATCCTTTCCACGCAGCCCAACGACAGGATTCAGCCCCAAGGTGTTTTCCGAGGCCTGATACTTCAAGTCATCGTTATTCTGTTTACTCATCTACGACGCTCCATTGTCCTGAGACGAGTACCGGGTCCTGCTGTGTAGTCACACAGCCAATGCCAGGTACTACTGCTCGGGGTGACCGTTAATACTGCATTGCTGCTTTTTTAATGCAGAGAGCACTGCAGGGAACTTGCCAGTTCCATTGGTTACCCGAGTTTAATTTTTTTCGCAAGCAGGCCAGTCGGTGGCCCTGAAGCGGAGCATTCAAACAGATGAAATTAGAAAATGCCCTCTAAAGAGCAAGAGGCTCGGATTAGAGCATCAGCTTGACGACGGATTCGTTCGGGTCGCGGGTTTTTCCGGCGGCTTTGAGCTCGGCCAGATAATCTTCCCAGAGTGCGTCATAACGTCGCCCCAGCTCGTAGAGGTATTCCCAGGTGAACAGGCCACTGTCGTGACCGTCATCGAAGGTCAGTTTCAGTGCGTACTGACCGGCCGGTTCTACCTTGGTCAGGCCGACGTTGATCTTGCCAAATTGCAGGATGGGTTTGCCGTGGCCCTGGACCTCGGCGGAAGGCGAGTGCACGCGCAGGAACTCGGCGGGCAGGGTGTATTCCTCGCCGGACGCGTATTTGAGCGTCAGGGTTTTCGAGGCTTTGTGCAGCTTGATGTCGGTGGGGAGTTGGGTCATGGCGGGTCGTCCGTCTATGTGGAACGTTCTGTAGGAGCTGCCGCAGGCTGCGATCTATTGATCTGGTTTTTGAAGCAAGATCAAAAGATCGCAGCCTGCGGCAGCTCCTACAAGTGTTTCGTTCTCACAGGAGAGTAGGTGACCTACAGGATATAACGGGACAGGTCTTCGTTCTGCGCCAATTCGCCCAAGTGGCTGTTGACGTAGTCGGCGTCGATCTGGATCACCTTGCCGTCATGGACGCTGGCCAGGTCGCCGGCGCTGAACGACACCTCTTCGAGCAGGCGCTCGAGCAGGGTGTGCAGTCGACGGGCACCGATGTTTTCGGTTTTCTCGTTGACCTGCCAGGCGATCTCCGCGATGCGCTTGATGCCGCTCGGCTGGAACTCGATGTCCAGGCCTTCGGTTTTCAGCAGTGCGCAATATTGCTCGGTGAGCGAGGCGTGCGGTTCGCTGAGGATGCGCTCGAAATCTTCCGGGCTCAGGGCCTTGAGTTCAACACGAATCGGCAGACGACCTTGCAGTTCTGGCACCAGGTCGCTTGGCTTGCTCAGGTGGAACGCACCGGAAGCAATGAACAGGATGTGGTCGGTCTTGACCATGCCCAGCTTGGTGTTGACGGTGCAGCCTTCGATCAGCGGCAGCAAGTCACGCTGCACGCCTTCGCGGGACACATCGACGCCGCCGGAATTGCCACGCTTGGCGACCTTGTCGATTTCGTCGATGAACACGATGCCGTGCTGCTCGACCGCTTCCAGGGCCTTGGCCTTCAACTCTTCATCGTTGACCAGGCGGCTGGCTTCTTCGTCGCGAACCAGCTTGAGCGCTTCCTTGACCTTGAGCTTGCGGCTCTTGCGCTTGCCCTTGCCCATGTTGGCGAACAGGCTTTGCAGCTGGTTGGTCATTTCTTCCATGCCCGGTGGCGCGGAGATATCGACGCCGGCCATTTCGGCGACTTCGATTTCGATCTCCTTGTCGTCCAGCTGACCTTCGCGCAGGCGCTTGCGGAACAGCTGGCGGGTGTTGGAGTCGGCAGTCGGGGCGTCGTCGCTGCTGAAACCCATGCGTGCCGGTGGCAGCAGTGCGTCGAGGATGCGCTCTTCTGCAGCGTCTTCGGCGCGGTGGCGAACCTTGACGATTTCCTGCTCGCGCAGCAGCTTGATCGCGGCATCGGCCAGGTCACGAATGATCGATTCGACGTCGCGGCCGACATAGCCGACTTCGGTGAACTTGGTCGCTTCGACCTTGATGAACGGTGCGTTGGCCAGTTTCGCCAGGCGACGGGCGATCTCGGTTTTACCGACACCGGTCGGGCCGATCATCAGGATGTTCTTTGGCGTGACTTCAACGCGCAGCTCTTCAGGCAGCTGCATGCGGCGCCAGCGGTTGCGCAGGGCAATGGCGACGGCGCGCTTGGCATCGTCCTGGCCGATGATGTGGCGGTTGAGTTCGTGGACGATTTCACGGGGAGTCATGGACATAGTATTTAGCGGACCTCAAGCAAGAATGAGCCGTGGCGCGAAGGCCAACACGGGCTTACTCGGCGCAGTCCTGCTCCTCAATGGTCTGGGTGTGATTGGTGAATACGCAGATGTCGGCGGCGATGCCGAGGGCGGTTTCGACGATTTCCCGGGCCGACAGATCGGTTTTCTTCAGCAGCGCACTGGCAGCGGCCTGGGCGTAACCGCCGCCGGAACCCATGGCGATCAGGCCTTCTTCGGGTTCAACTACATCGCCGTTGCCGGTGATGATCAGGGAGGCGTCTTTGTTGGCGACCGCGAGCATGGCTTCGAGGCGGCTCAGGGAGCGGTCGGTGCGCCATTCTTTGGCGAGTTCGACGGCGGCGCGCACCAGGTGACCCTGGTGTTTTTCAAGCTGGCCTTCGAAGCGTTCGAAGAGGGTAAAGGCGTCAGCGGTGGCACCGGCAAAACCGGCGATGACCTGGCCGTGGTACAGGCGGCGAACTTTTTTCGCGTTGCCTTTCATCACGGTATTACCAAGGGAAACCTGGCCGTCGCCGCCCATGACGACTTTGCCGTGGCGGCGAACTGAAACGATGGTGGTCAAGGGAAGAGTCTCCACGCTGCGGGGCGAAAATGCCTTATGCCCATTCATATGGGGGTGCTGGAGTGGATTTCAACTGTGGGGCGAGACGAGGGACGAATGGTGCGAATCGAGTTCTGGATATAGTGCCCTTTCAGGCGCATTCGCTGGCAAGCCAGCTCCTACAGGGTTTGTCGAATATTCTGTAGGAGCTGGCTTGCCAGCGAAGAACGATGACGCAGTGGCCCTGACGGGATCAGCGGCTCTGGCGTTGTTGTAACAACAAATTGCTGAAACCGGCACCGGCCAGTTGTTTCTGCGCAGTGGTCAGTTGTTCGCGGTTGCTGAACGGACCGACCAGAACCCGATACCAGGTTTCGTCCTTCACCGTGCCGGACTCAACCGCCACGGCCTGGCCCAGCAGAATGATCTGCGCCCGCACCTTGTCCGCATCAGTCTCTTTGCGGAACGAGCCAGCCTGCAGGAAAAACTTCGTCACAGGCGCAGCCTTGACCGGTGGCGCAGGTGGCGGAGTAATCCCGGCCAAAGCTGCCTGGGCGCGGGCGGTATCGATCTTCGCCGCTTCGGCCGGGGTGACCGGCGTGGTCGGGATGGCCGGTACTTGCGGCGTCGGCAGGGTTTTTTCCGGCACGGCATCCGGCGGCACGATGACTTCCGATTCCGGCAGCAAGGTGTAGAAGTCGTACTTCGGCTTCACCGGCTGCGTCGGGCTCGGCGGGGTCTTGTTGGCCTCGGCGATCTTGCTGGCTTTCTGCTGTTGCTGTTGTTCGACCTTTTCACGCTTGACCGTGTCGCTGCCCTTGCCCGGTTCCAGCTTCATCAGAAATACGATGAAGGCGCCGACCGTCAGGCCGATGGCCATCCACAACCAACCCGGGATCGGTTGCTTTGCAGGAGCCTGGTAACGGCTGGCACCACGCTTGGGTGCAGGTTTTTTCTTGGCAGCCAACTTACATACGCTCCAGAGTTTCCAGGCCCAAGAGTTCCAGGCCTTGCTTGAGGGTGCGTCCGGTCAGCGCGGCGAGGCGCAGGCGGCTCTGCATTTGTGCCGGGGTATCGGCGGCGAGGATCGGGCAGTTCTCGTAGAAGCTGGAGAACAGGCCGGCGACGTCGTACAGATAGGTGCAGAGGATGTGCGGGGTGCCTTTTTCGGACACGTTGTTCAGAATTTCACCGAATTGCGCGAGTTTCGCCGCCAGTTCGTGTTCGTGCGCCGCTTCCAGAACGATCTGGCCGTCGACTTCGCTGAAGTCCTTGCCGAGTTTGCGGAACACGCCGGCCACACGGGTGTAGGCGTACAGCAGGTACGGCGCGGTGTTGCCTTCGAAGTTGAGCATCAGGTCGAAGTTGAAGCTGTAGTCACTGGTGCGGTGCTTGGACAGGTCGGCGTATTTCACTGCGCCGATGCCCACGACCTTGGCGATGTTGCGCAACTCGGCTTCGGCAAGTGTAGGGTTCTTGTCCTTGACCAGGGTGTAGGCGCGTTCCTGGGCTTCGGTCAGCAGGTCGATCAGCTTCACGGTGCCGCCATCACGGGTCTTGAACGGACGGCCGTCAGCGCCGTTCATGGTGCCGAAGCCCATGTGTTCCATTTCCATCGGATGGGTCACGAAACCGGCCTTGTGCGCCACGGCGAACACTTGCTGGAAGTGCAGGGCCTGACGCTGGTCGACGAAGTACAGCGCACGATCGGCCTTGAGCTTGCCGCTGCGGTAGCGCACGGCCGCCAGGTCGGTGGTGGCGTAGAGGTAGCCGCCGTCAGCCTTGACGATGATCACCGGCAGCGGGTCGCCATCGGCGTTCTTGAACTCGTCGAGGAACACGCACTGGGCGCCGTTGCTCTCGACCAGCATGCCTGCCGCCTTCAAATCATTGACCACGTTGATCAGGTCGTCGTTGTAGGCGCTTTCGCCCATTACGTCGGCCATGGTCAGTTTGACGTTAAGCAGTTCGTAGATCTTCTGGCAGTGGGACAGCGAGATGTCCTTGAACTTGGTCCACAACGCCAGGCAGTCAGCATCGCCGGCCTGCAACTTGACCACCAGGCCACGGGCGCGGTCGGCGAACTCTGCGGATTCGTCGAAGCGTTGCTTGGCGGCGCGGTAGAAGTTTTCCAGGTCCGACAGCTCGTCGCTGGTGATCGGGTTTTCCTGCAGATACGCCATCAGCATGCCGAACTGGGTGCCCCAGTCGCCGACGTGGTTCTGACGGATCACGGTGTCGCCGAGGAATTCCAGCACGCGGGCCACGCCGTCGCCGATGATGGTCGAGCGCAGGTGGCCGACGTGCATCTCTTTGGCCAGGTTCGGTGCCGACAGGTCGACCACGGTGCGCTGCACCGGGCCGGCCTTGCGCACGCCGATGTGGGCATCGGCCAGGGCAGCGTCCAGGCGGGTCGCCAGGGCGTCGGTGTTCTGGAAGAAGTTCAGGAAGCCTGGACCTGCGATTTCGGTCTTGGCGACATTTTCGTCAGCCGGCAGCGCGGCGATGATTTTTTCCGCCAGATCGCGGGGCTTCATGCCGGCCGGCTTGGCCAGCATCATGGCGATGTTGCTGGCGAAGTCGCCGTTCTTCTTGTCGCGGGAGTTTTCCACCTGGATCGCCGGCGACAGGCCTTCAGGCAACACACCTTCGTTGACGAGTTGGGTGATGGCTTGTTGGATCAGCTGGCGAATGGTGTCTTTCATGGTCTTCTCTTTCGACCGCAGGCGCGGCGGCGCATCATGCGCTGGTGGAAAAACTGGGCATTATCCGTTGCGAAGACGGGCTTGCCAACCTTAGCAGGCAGGATATGGATGTGTGGTGACAAAAGAGGCAAAGATCGCAGCCTTCGGCAACTCCTGCACGGATTGCGCGTTTCTGTAGGAGCTGCCGAAGGCTGCGATCTTTTGAGCGTTTAATACAAGTCCACAGGATCAACATCCAAAGACCAACGCACCGCCCGCCCGCTCGGCATCTGCTCCAGCACCAACAGCCAACTGGCCAGCAATCGATGCAACGGCGCCCGGGCCGTAGCCTGCAACAACAGCTGCGCACGATAACGCCCGGCCCGTCGCTCCATTGGCGCCGGCACCGGTCCCAGCAATTCAATGCCGGTCAGACCCTGTTCGGCCAGCAAACGTTCGGCCTCGCTGCAGGCTTCATCCAGGAAGCCTTCGGCCTGACCCGGTTTATGCGCCTCGGCCCGCAGCAGCGCCAAGTGCGCAAACGGCGGCAATCCGGCCGCACGGCGTTCGCTCAAGGCCTGTTCGGCAAAGGCGAAATAGCCTTGCTCGGTCAATTGCACCAGCAGCGGATGGTCGGCCAGGTGCGTCTGGATAATCACTTTGCCCGGCTCTTCGGCGCGACCTGCGCGGCCGGCGACCTGGACGATCAGCTGAGCCATGCGCTCGCTGGCGCGGAAGTCGCCGGAGAACAGGCCACCGTCGGCGTCAAGGATCGACACCAGTGTCACCCGTGGAAAGTGGTGGCCTTTGGCAAGCATTTGCGTGCCGATCAAAATGCACGGCTGACCTTTTTGAATGGTTGCGAACAACTGGTTCATCGCGTCCTTGCGCGATGTGCTGTCGCGGTCGACCCGCAGCACCGGATAGTCCGGGAACAGAATCGCCAGGCGCTCCTCGGCCCGTTCGGTGCCGGCGCCCACGGGGCGCAGATCGACCTTGTTGCACTTCGGGCACTGGCGCGGCACGCGTTCGACGTAGCCGCAATGGTGGCAGCGCAACTCGCCGTGACGCTGATGCACGGTCATCCGCGCATCGCAACGCTGGCATTCGGACATCCAGCCGCAGTCATGGCACAGCAGGGTCGGGGCGAAGCCGCGGCGGTTGAGGAACACCAGTACCTGCTGCCCGGCGGCCAGGGTCTGGCCGATGGCTTGTTGCATCGGCCCGGAAA
Source organism: Pseudomonas sp. P4_C4 (assembly GCF_056402055.1). Taxonomy (NCBI): domain Bacteria; kingdom Pseudomonadati; phylum Pseudomonadota; class Gammaproteobacteria; order Pseudomonadales; family Pseudomonadaceae; genus Pseudomonas; species Pseudomonas sp. P4_C4. The sequence continues at coordinate 139,037 of NZ_JBFUID010000001.1, forward strand.
TACCGCTGTCCAGCGGGCGGCTTTTGACATCCAGACGCAGGAAGCGCGGCTGTTTGGCGCCGCCGGCTCGCTCGTTCAAGCGCAGCAGCCCGTAGCGGCCGGTGTAGGCATTGTGCAGGCTTTCCAGCGAAGGGGTGGCGGAGCCGAGGACAATCGGGATGTTTTCCTGGCGAGCCCGCACCAATGCCAGATCACGGGCGTGGTAGCGCAAGCCTTCCTGCTGTTTATAGGAACCGTCGTGTTCTTCGTCGATGATGATCAGGCCGGGGTTCTTCATCGGCGTGAACAGGGCCGAGCGGGTGCCGATAATAATGTCGGCCTCACCGTCCCGGGCGGCCAGCCAGGCCTCGAGGCGTTCGCGGTCATTGACCGCCGAATGGATCAGCGCGATACGGGCATTGAAACGCTGTTCGAAGCGCGCCAGGGTCTGCGGACCCAGGTTGATTTCCGGGATCAGCACCAGTGCTTGCTTGCCGGCCTCAAGGGTTTCGCGAATCAACTGTAAATAGACTTCGGTCTTGCCGCTGCCGGTGACGCCGGCCAGCAGGAACGCGTGATAACTGTCGAAGCCGGCGCGAATCGCCTCATAGGCGGCGCGTTGCTCCGGGTTCAGCGGCAGTTCCGGTTGCGCCAGCCAGTGTTCGTGGCGTACGCCCGGGGCGTGGCGGCGGATCTCGACCTGCACCAGCTCCTTGGTCAGCAGCAAATCCAGGCTGTCCTTGCTCAGCATCAGCTTGCTCAGCAACTGATGAGCGACGCCGTGGGGATGCTGGGCCAGCGTGGCCAGGGCTTCGCGCTGGCGCGGGGCGCGGGCGATGCGCGGATCATCGAGGCTGGCGCCCGGCGCGGCGGACCAGAAACGTTCCTGGCGCGTTTCGGCCAGCTCACCCTGGCGCAGCAACACCGGCAGCGCCCAGCTCAAGGTGTCGCCGAGGCTGTGCTGGTAATACTGGGAGGTCCACAAGCACAGCTTGAACAACGCGGGCGGTAGTGGTGGCGTAGCGTCGAGCAGTGCCAGGGCCGGCTTGAGTTTCTCGGCCGGCACTTCGCTGGTGTCGGTGACTTCCACCAGAATCCCGATCATCTCGCGCCGGCCGAACGGTACCCGCAGGCGCATGCCAGGGTGCAACTGGGCGCGCAGGACGCCGGCCGGAGCGCGGTAGTCGAACAGGCGGCGCAGCGGCGAAGGCAGGGCGAGGCGCAGAATGGCGTTGGGCACGCGGGGGGATCTCGGTCGGCGGAAGATAAAAGCGGGGGGTTGCATGTCCCCCTGTAGGAGCGAGCTTGCTCGCGATAGCGCCGTGTCAGGCAACACATATGCTGACTGACACGCCCTCATCGCGAGCAAGCACGCTCCTACAGGGATCGCGTATTGGGCCGGGAGCCTAGCAGACGACTGGTTTCAGGGACAGCTTGCGTGATCAGGATTGTCTGGTAGAATCCGCGGCCTAATTACGTGCGGTATTCAACAATAGTGTTGGGTGGCGGCACGCTAGCCTGAGGAAGACACCATGAAAGCTGATATCCATCCAGAATACCCGGCAGTTGCTGTTACCTGCAGCTGCGGCAACAAGTTCGAAACCCGTTCGACCTTCGGCAAAGCCCTGGCGATCGACGTTTGCAACGAATGCCACCCGTTCTACACCGGTAAGCAGAAGACTCTGGACACCGGTGGTCGCGTACAGAAGTTCGCCGACCGTTTCGGTGCTTTCGGCGCGAAAAAGGCCTAAGGCCGATCAACTTGGGAAGCCGCTACGGTTTTTCCATGCTGATGAAGAAGGCGTCCCTGGCGGGCGCCTTTTTTATGTCCGCGATTTGGCTGTCTGGCGCCCAAGCCTTTTGCCCGGCGCCAAGCGGCCTGACGCCCGTAGCGGTGCAGCGGGTAGTGGACGGCGACACCCTGCGCCTGAGCGATGGCCGCAGCGTGCGCATGATCGGCTTGAACACGCCGGAACTGGGCAAGAAAGGCCGTTCCGACGAACCGTTCGCCGTGGCCGCGCGCAAACGCCTCGAAGCTCTGGTGGCGGCGAGTGACGGGCGGGTTGGGTTGGTGCCTGGCAAAGAAAGCAAGGACCATTATGGCCGCACCCTGGCCCATGTCTACGGTGCCGATGGCGCCAACCTCGAAGCGCAGATGCTCGCCGAGGGCCTGGGTTTTCTGGTGGCCGTGGCACCGAATGTCGATCTGGTCGCCTGTCAGCAAGCCGCAGAGCGCAACGCTCGACAGGCCGGGCTCGGTGTGTGGCGCCAGTCGCCTGTACTGAAAGCGGAGCAGATCAGCACTTCCGGTTTTGCCGTGCTCAGCGGTCGTGTGAGCAAGGTGCAGCGCAATCGCGGCGGAGTTTGGATCGAGTTACAGGATTCTGTTGTATTACGCGTTGCACCCAATCTGTTGGCGCGTTTCGATGTGATTTCGCTGGAAAGCCTCAAGGGCAAGCAGGTCGAGGCGCGCGGCTGGGTGCTGGATCGCTCGCGCAAAGGCGGTCTCAAGGATGGCCAGGCGCGCTGGATGTTGCCCTTGACCGATCCGGCGATGCTTCAAGCGGCACAGTGATAAAAAATTGTAGACATTTTTTCTGTCGATTGTGAACAGTCTATCCCTTGTGTTCCGTGGCTCTTGGTCCAAAGTCGTAGGGCCGGGCGCTTGACAGGGGTGACCGGTCAGTCTTGTGGGGACTTTGCGAGGCGCGTATCCTCGCTGACCAGTCTGTCCAACAGTAAAAGCGGAATGCCAAAATGTCTGATCTGAAAACTGCCGCTCTCGAATATCACGCCAATCCTCGTCCAGGGAAGCTGAGTGTCGAGCTCACCAAGGCCACTGCTACCGCTCGCGACCTGTCGCTGGCCTACAGCCCGGGCGTAGCCGAACCAGTCCGCGAGATCGCCCGCGATCCTGAACTGGCCTACAAGTACACCGGCAAAGGCAACCTGGTTGCAGTCATTTCCGATGGCACCGCGATTCTCGGCCTGGGTAACCTCGGCCCATTGGCTTCCAAGCCAGTGATGGAAGGTAAAGGCGTACTGTTCAAGCGCTTCGCCGGCATCGACGTTTTCGACATCGAAGTCGACTCCGAAAGCCCGCAAGCCTTCATCGACACCGTCAAGCGCATCTCCATCACCTTCGGTGGCATCAACCTGGAAGACATCAAGGCACCAGAGTGCTTTGAAATCGAACGCGCTCTGATCGAGCAGTGCGATATTCCGGTATTCCACGATGACCAGCACGGCACCGCTATCGTGACCGCCGCTGGCATGATCAACGCCCTGGAAATCGCTGGCAAAACCCTGGCTGATGCCAAGATCGTCTGCCTGGGCGCCGGCGCTGCCGCCATCTCCTGCATGAAATTGCTGGTGAGCATGGGCGCCAACATCGAAAACATCTACATGGTCGACCGTACCGGCGTGATCCACTCCGGCCGTGACGACCTGAACCAGTACAAGGCTGTGTTCGCTCACGCGACCGACAAGCGCACCCTGGCTGACGCCCTGCAAGGCGCTGACGTGTTTGTAGGCCTGTCCGGTCCGAACCTGCTGAGCGCTGAAGGCCTGCTGTCGATGGCGCCTAACCCGATCGTGTTCGCCTGCTCCAACCCTGATCCGGAAATCTCCCCGGAACTGGCGCACGCCACTCGTAACGACGTGATCATGGCTACCGGTCGTTCCGACTACCCGAACCAGGTCAACAACGTACTGGGCTTCCCGTTCATCTTCCGTGGTGCCCTGGACGTTCGCGCCAAGCGCATCAACGAAGAAATGAAAGTGGCTGCGGCCAACGCCCTGCGCGAACTGGCCAAGTTGCCGGTGCCTCAGGAAGTGTGCGACGCCTACGGCGGCATCAAGCTGGAATTCGGTCGTGAGTACATCATTCCGAAGCCAATGGATGCCCGCCTGATCACCCTGATCTCCGATGCCGTGGCCAAAGCCGCGATCGAGACCGGTGTGGCGACCCTGCCGTATCCGAAGAACTACCCGCTGAAAAGCGTGGATGACGTGTTCAACGGCTAAGCTGTTGTAGCGCTTCAACGAAAAGCCCCGGCTTGTGAGAGTCGGGGCTTTTTTGTGCCTGAGGGTTTTGGGTTGGCTTTCAGGTTGCTATCGCGAGCAGGCTCGCTCCTACCTTGGAATGCGTACTCCCTGTAGGAGCGAGCTTGCTCGCGATGGTGGTGTTACAAGAAACCCGGATATCAAAAAGCCCCGCCTTCCAACGAAGAGCGGGGCTTTTTGCCTTGCGTCATCCAATCAGAACAAATCGATCGGCGCCGCTTCATCCGCTGGCAGCGGGCTGCCAGGTGCCAGGCCGTTGCCCAGTTCGTTCCCCGACGGTGGCGTATCTTCGACCTTGAACAGCTCGAAGTAGGCCCCCGGGGTGCCCGGGCTGGCCGCGCGGCCGCTGATCGGATCGACTCGCAGGCTGAGTATGCCTTCCGGCTCCGGCTGCGTATGTGGCGGTTTGCCTTTGAGCGCGGGGCCCATGTAGTTCATCCAGATCGGCAGCGCGACGGTGCCGCCGAATTCCTTGCGGCCCAGGCTTTCCGGTTGATCGAAACCGGTCCACACGGTCGTCACGTAATCGGCGTTGTAACCGGAGAACCAGGCGTCCTTGGATTCGTTGGTCGTGCCGGTCTTGCCGGCAATGTCCGGGCGGCCCAGGGCCAGTGCGCGGCGACCGGTGCCGAGCTTGATCACGTCCTCAAGCATGCTGTTGAGGATGTACGTGGTGCGCCCGTCAATGATGCGTTCAGCCACGGCGGGTGCTTGTGGCGTCGACGTAGTGCCTGGGGCTTCGCCCACCGTTGCGTTGACTGTGAAGGCTTGAGGGGCGGTTGGCGCGGCAATGCCATCGCTGGCAGCACCGCCCTGAGGCACGCTTGGTGGGTTGGCGACGAACAGTGTGTCGCCGTTGCGGCTTTCGATCTTGTCGATGATGTACGGGGTGATCTTGTAGCCGCCGTTGGCGAAGGCGCTCCAGCCGGTGGCGATTTCCATAGGCGTCAGGGTCGCGGTGCCCAGCGCCAGGGAAAGGTTGGGTGGCAGGTCCTGTTTGTTGAAGCCGAAGCGAGTGATGTAATCGATGGTCTTGCCTACGCCCATCGCTTGCAGCAAGCGGATCGACACCAGGTTGCGCGACTTGTACAGCGCTTCGCGCAGGCGAATCGGGCCGAGGAAGGTATTGGTGTCGTTCTTCGGGCGCCAGACCTTGTCCAGGTACTCGTCGACGAACACGATCGGTGCGTCGTTCACCAGGCTGGAGGCGGTGTAGCCGCTATCCAGTGCGGCGGCGTAGACGAACGGCTTGAAGCTCGAACCCGGCTGGCGCTTGGCCTGCAATGCGCGATTGTAGTTGCTCTGTTCGAAGGCGAAACCGCCGACCAGCGAACGAATGGCGCCGTTCTGCGGGTCCAGGGACACCAGCGCGCCCTGGGCCTGCGGGATCTGGCTGAATTTCAGCGAATTGTCCGGCTGACGCTGCACGCGAATCAGATCGCCCACTTGAGCCACGTCCGAAGGTTGCTTCGGATTGGCGCCCATGCTGTTGGTATTGAGGAACGGGCGGGCCCATTTCATGGTGTCCCAGCTCACGTGTTCCTGGCCGGTGCGGGTCAGCACTTGCAGGCCGTTCTTGTCGACCAGGGTCACGATGGCTGGTTCCAGGCCGCTGATGGTGCGTTGTTTGGTCAGCTCGGTGGCCCAGGCTTCGCGAGTCTTGCCCGGCAGCCGCGACTCGGGTCCGCGATAGCCGTGGCGCTGATCGTAGGTCATCAGGCCTTCGTGGACCGCGGTGTTGGCCAGCTCCTGGAGGTTGCTCGGCACCGTGGTGGTGACGCGGAAGCCTTCGGTATACGCGTCGCTGCCATAACGCCCAACCATTTCGGCACGGGCCATTTCGGCGATGTACGGGGCATTCACTTCTGGAGTCGGCACGTGATAGCTGGCGTTCAGCGGCTCGTTGACCGCAGTGGTGTAGTCGGCCTCGCTGATTTTTCCGAGCTTGTACATGCGCCCCAGGATCCAGTCGCGACGCTCCTTGCTGCGCGCCGGGTTGGCCAGCGGGTTGAAGCGCGACGGCGCCTTGGGCAGACCGGCAATCATCGCCATCTGCGCCAGGCTGACATCGCGGATCGATTTGCCGTAATAGACCTGCGCCGCCGCCTCGATGCCATAGGCACGGTTACCCAGATAGATTTTGTTGACGTACAGCTCGAGGATCTCGTCCTTGGTCAGCTGCCGTTCGATCTGCAGGGCCAGCAGGATCTCGGTGGTCTTGCGCGAAAAGCTGCGTTCGCTGCTCAGGAAGAAGTTCTTCGCCACCTGCATGGTGATCGTGCTGCCGCCGGACTGGATGTGTCCGCTTTTGACCAACTGGGTCGCGGCACGCATCAGGCTGCTCGGATCGACGCCGTAGTGGTTGGCGAAATTGTCGTCTTCAGCACTTAGTAACGCATTGATGAAATTGGGGGGAATGTCGGCGAAACGGATCGGCGTGCGGCGCATTTCACCAAATTCTGCGATCAACTTGTTATCGCTGCTGTAGACCCGCAAAGGGATCTGCAACTGGATGCTTCTCAGCGCCTCCACGGACGGCAGCCCGGGACTAAGGTAGAGGTACGCCCCGCTCAGACCCAGAAGGAGTCCGCAGAAAACCGCGACGATGGACCAACCGAAAAACTTCAGCAGACGAATCAAGGCTTTTGGATATCCAGGGCAAAAATGAATTGGGCAACAGGGTTCAGGCTAAATGAGAACGACCCGCGCTTGAGCAAATGCGGAAAAAAAACGCTGGGCATTATAAGCATTTTTCTGACCGGGAGCGTGGTTGACGCTGCTGTCAAGACGGGTGGATTGAACGCAATGGATATTGCAGAGTCCGTAACTCACGGAAAGTCATAGGGAATTGGTAGTGCCAGGACTCTTCAACAAAAAATCCAATACGCTCTTGGGAATCGACATCAGCTCCACCGCGGTGAAACTTCTGGAGTTGAGCCGTCAGGGCGAGCGCTACCGGGTCGAAGCCTATGCGGTCGAGCCATTGCCGGTCGGCGCGGTGATCGAAAAGAACATCGCTGAACTCGAAAGCGTGGGGTTGGCCCTCACGCGCGTGCTGATCAGGGCCAGAACCGGCCTCAAGAACGTGGCCGTGGCCGTGGCAGGCTCGGCGGTGATCACCAAGACCATCGAGATGGATGCAGGTCTTTCCGAGGACGAGATGGAAAGCCAGCTGAAGATCGAGGCTGATCAGTACATTCCTTATCCGCTGGACGAAGTCGCGATCGACTTTGAAGTCCAGGGCACCTCCGTGCGCAATCCGGATCGCGTCAACGTGTTGCTAGCCGCTTGCCGCAAGGAAAACGTCGAAGTCCGCGAGGCAGCCCTGACCCTGGCGGGGCTGACCGCCCGCGTGGTCGAGGTCGAGGCCTACGCGCTGGAGCGTTCATTCGAATTGCTGGCCAGCCGTCTCGCGGTTTCCGGGGAGTCTTCGACGGTCGCAGTGGTGGACATCGGCGCCACCATGACCACCCTGAGCGTGCTGCGCAACGGGCGGATTATCTACACCCGCGAACAACTGTTCGGCGGTCGGCAACTGACCGAGGAAATCCAGCGTCGCTATGGCTTGACGCTGGAGCAGGCGGGGCTGGCGCAAAAGAAGGGCGGTCTGCCGGATGACTATGCCGGTGAGGTCTTGCAACCATTTCGAGAGGCGCTGGTGCAGCAGGTGTCGCGCTCGTTGCAATTCTTCTTCGCCTCAGGCCAGTACAGCGTCGTCGACCATGTCCTGTTGGTCGGCGGTACCGCGTCGATCCCGGGGCTGGACCGTTTGATCGAGCAGCAATTGGGCACGCCGACCCAGGTTGCGAATCCTTTTTGCGAAATGACTCTGGGCAGCAAGGTCAATGGTGCTGCTCTGGCGAGTGATGCCCCGGCGTTGATGATCGCCTGTGGTCTGGCCCTCAGGAGCTTCGACTGATGGCACGGATCAACCTTTTACCTTGGCGCGAGGAGCGGCGTGAAGCCCGCCGCAAGCGCTTCCTGCTGGTCCTGGTGGCCGTGATGGTGGGCACGATGGGCGCGGTACTGGTCGCGAACCAGGCCATCAGCGGTGCCATCGACCGGCAAGTCGCCCGTAACGACTACATCGGCAAGCAAGTCGCCGTGGTCGATGAGCGGATCAAACAGATCAATGATCTCAAGGCGCGCCGTCAGCAACTGGTCGAGCGCATGCGCATCATCCAGGACCTGCAGGGCAATCGCCAAATCAGCGGGCGAATATTTGACCAGTTGGCGCGAGCACTGCCTGACGGCGTGTATTTCACCGAAGTGAAAATGACCGCAAAGACCTTGTCCATCACCGGCGCTGCGCAATCCAACAACCGTGTTTCAGAATTGATGCGCAACCTTGAGGCATCAGACTGGTTCGATGCGCCGAGCCTGACCGAAGTCAAGGCCACAGCTGCCGGCCAGGTGGAGCCGGCCAACGTCTTCCAGTTGACCGTTCGCCAGACTCAACCCGCAGCACCGGAGGGGGGCAAATGAGTCCATCCGAATGGTTCGAAGGGCTGCGCAAGATCGACATCAATGAGCTGGATACCAGCAACATGGGCTCCTGGCCGCCGCCGATCAAGTTTCTGGTGGCTGGTTTGCTCGTGCTTCTGGTGCTGGCCTTTGGCTATAGCTTTTCCACCCGCGACCTTGTGAGCCAGCTCGATCTCAAGCGCGAGGAAGAGTCGACACTCAAGGAGCAGTTCGCCGACAAAGCCCGCATGGCGGCGAATCTGGATCTCTACACCCGGCAGTTGAAGGAGATGGAGAACGCCTTCGGCGTGCTGTTGCGGCAACTGCCCGGCGACACCGAAGTGCCCGGCTTGCTGGAAGACATCACGCGTACGGGCCTCGGCAGTGGCCTGGAGTTCGAAGAGATCAAGCTGCTGCCGGAGGTCGCCCAGCCGTTCTACATCGAACTGCCGATCCAGATCACGGTCACCGGGGATTACCACGACCTGGCCACCTTCGTCAGTGGTGTGGCCGGATTGCCGCGAATCGTCACCTTGCACGATTTCGACCTTGCCCCCCTCAGCCCCCAGGGTGGTCCGAAACTGCGCTTGAGCATCCTCGCCAAGACCTACCGCTACAACGACAAGGGACAGCATCGATGAGACCGGCGCAGTGTTTTTCGGTAGTGGTGGTGCTGTCTGCCCTGTCCGGTTGTGGCGCAGGCGATGACTACAACGATCTGGACGCGTACATGAACGAAATGCGCCTGCGTGGGCCGGGCAGGATTGAGCCAGCGCCGGTATTCCGGTCTTACCCGACATTCACCTACAACGCGGCGAATCTGCGCAGCCCGTTTTCGCCGCAGATCAGCACTGATCTGGCGGCTCAGCGGCGGGGTTCACGTAACGTCAAACCCGACCCTGGTCGGGTCAAGCAATACCTCGAAGGTTTCAACATCGAGCAGTTTGAGATGGTCGGCACCCTTTCCAATGTAACGGGCTCTTATGCCTTGCTGCGAGGGGCGGGTGGGGTCCATCGGATGAAAGTCGGCGATTACCTGGGGCGTAACGACGGACGGATCGTTGCAATCAATGGCTCGCAAGTCGAAGTGGTTGAAATTGTCCCTGATGGTCAGGGCGCGTGGCTGGAGCGTCCCCGGACCATCCCTTTGAAAGAGCACTCATAGTGGAACTCGAATAATGAACCGGATTTTCTCAACCTTCGGCCTTTCGCTATGGATAGCGCTGTTGTCGCCGATGGTACAAGCGGCCAATCTCAAGACGCTGGATGTCGCTACGCTGCCGGGAGACCGTGTCGAGTTGAAGTTGACGTTCGATGAGCCGCCCCCGGTGCCCCGCGGCTACACAACGGAGTCGCCGGCCCGGATTGCCCTGGATTTGCCGGGTGTCGCCAGTCAGCTGGCCAGCAAGACTCGCGATCTCGGCAGTGGAAATGCCCGTAGTGCAACGGTAGTGGAAGCCCGTGACCGTACACGATTGATCATCAACCTGACCCAGCCGGCCCCGTACGACTCGCGAATTGAAGGCAACAATTTGCTGGTAGTTGTCGGGCAGGGTGTCAAGCCGTCGACATCCAGGCCGGCGGCTACAGCAGCAATGCCAGTTCCGGCACGAGCCGCTGCGCCGGCAGGCAAGGCCATCCGCGGTGTGGATTTCCAACGGGGAACCCAGGGTGAAGGCAACGTGGTGATCGACTTGTCGGATCCATCGATGGCGCCCGACATACAAGAGCGCGAGGGCAAGATCATCGTCGGATTTGCCAAAACCCGATTGCCCGAGCCGTTGCGCGTGCGTCTGGATGTGAAGGATTTCGCCACGCCAGTGCAGTTCGTCAATGCCAGCGCCAGCGGCGATCGAGCCACCATCAGCATTGAGCCCGGTGGCAGGTTCGATTACTCGACCTATCAGACCGACAGCAAGCTCACGGTCAGCGTTCGCCCGGCGACGGTCGACGACCCGCAAAAGCGCAATGCCGGGCAACACGCCTACAGCGGCGAGAAGCTTTCGCTGAATTTCCAGGACATCGATGTACGTTCGGTGCTGCAACTGATCGCTGATTTCACCAACCTCAATCTGGTGGCCAGCGACACGGTGCAGGGTGGCATCACTTTGCGCTTGCAGAACGTGCCGTGGGACCAGGCGCTGGATCTGGTGCTGAAAACCAAGGGGCTGGATAAGCGCAAGGTCGGCAATGTCCTGCTTGTTGCACCGGCCGATGAAATTGCTGCTCGTGAGCGCCAGGAGCTGGAATCACAGAAGCAGATTGCCGATCTGGCGCCATTGCGTCGGGAGCTGTTGCAGGTCAACTACGCCAAGGCGGCGGACATCGCCAAGCTCTTCCAGTCGGTGACCAGTGCCGAAGCGAAATCCGACGAACGGGGGTCTATCACCGTCGACGAGCGCACCAACAACATCATTGCCTACCAGACCCAGGACCGGCTTGATGAGTTGCGCAGGATTGTCACGCAACTGGATATCCCTGTGCGTCAAGTCATGATCGAGGCGCGCATTGTCGAAGCCAACGTCGACTATGACAAAAGTCTCGGGGTGCGCTGGGGCGGTTCGATACAGAACAAGGGCAACTGGAACACCTCCGGTGTCAGTAACGGGGTCAATGGGTCGTCGACCATTGGCACGCCCGGCAGTACCAGCACCAATTCACCGTTCGTCGACATGGGCGCGGTCAATAACACCTCGGGAATCGGCATCGCGTTCATCACCGATAACGTCCTGCTGGACCTGGAACTGACAGCCATGGAGAAAACCGGCAACGGGGAAATCGTCTCGCAACCCAAGGTGGTCACGTCAGACAAGGAAACCGCCAAAATCCTCAAAGGCACCGAGATTCCCTATCAGGAAGCCAGTTCCAGTGGCGCGACTTCGGTGTCGTTCAAGGAGGCTTCGCTGTCGCTGGAGGTGACGCCGCAGATCACGCCCGACAACCGGATCATCATGGAGGTCAAGGTGACCAAGGACGAACCGGACTTCCTGAACAAGGTCCAGGATGTGCCGCCCATCAAGAAAAACGAAGTCAACGCCAAGGTCCTGGTCAACGATGGCGAGACCATCGTCATTGGCGGCGTTTTCTCAAATACTCAGAGCAAGGTCGTAGATAAGGTGCCATTTCTTGGCGATGTGCCGTATCTTGGCCGCCTTTTCCGGCGTGATGTGGTTTCGGAGAAAAAATCCGAGCTGTTGGTATTCCTCACTCCGCGTATCATGAATAACCAGGCGATTGCTGTGAGTCATTGATTCTGTGCGAAATTTGATTCTTGTTGGACCGATGGGTGCTGGAAAAAGCACCATCGGCCGGTTGCTGGCCAAAGAGCTGCGCCTGCCATTCAAAGATTCCGATAAGGAAATTGAATTGCGCACGGGCGCCAATATCCCTTGGATCTTCGATAAAGAAGGCGAACCGGGCTTTCGCGATCGCGAGCAGGCAATGATTGCCGAGCTGTGCGATTACGACGGTGTGGTGCTGGCGACAGGCGGGGGCGCGGTCATGCGCGAAGCCAATCGCCGGGCACTGCATGCCGGTGGGCGGGTGGTTTATCTGCATGCGTCTGTCGAACAGCAGGTCGGCCGCACGGCCCGCGACCGCAATCGGCCATTATTGCGTACTGCCGATCCGGCCAAGACCCTTCGGGATCTGTTGGCGATCCGCGATCCGCTTTATCGGGAAATTGCCGACCTGGTGGTCGAAACCGATGAGCGACCGCCACGAATGGTCGTACTCGACATTCTAGAGCGCTTGCAGCAGTTGCCACCCCGTTAAAGCGCCGCGCGAAATGCGCTATCCTCGACGTCGCGCCATGACCGCTCAAGGTTGTGGCGGATGGCTTGCGAACGGCGTCACACCAGCAGAGGCCGTGGATATCCGTAAACTCAGGGCAGGATGCCTGATTCATCTTCACTGTGGGGACACATGCAGACACTCAAGGTCGATCTAGGCGAGCGCAGCTACCCGATTCATATTGGCGAAGGTTTATTGGATCAGCCTGAGCTGCTGGCCCCGCACATTCGCGGACGGCAAGTAGCGATCATCTCCAACGAGACTGTTGCGCCGCTCTATCTCGAGCGTCTGACCCGCAGCCTGGCGCAGTTCTCGGTGATTTCCGTGGTGCTGCCCGACGGCGAGGCCTTCAAGACCTGGGAAACCCTGCAACTGATTTTCGACGGCCTGCTGACCGCCCGGCATGACCGCCGCACCACAGTGATCGCCCTCGGTGGCGGTGTGATCGGTGACATGGCCGGCTTTGCCGCCGCCTGCTACCAGCGCGGCGTCGATTTCATTCAGGTTCCGACCACACTGTTGTCGCAAGTCGACTCTTCGGTGGGCGGCAAGACCGGGATCAACCATCCGCTGGGCAAGAACATGGTCGGCGCCTTCTATCAGCCGAACGTGGTGCTGATCGATACCGCCAGCCTCAATACCCTGCCGGCGCGCGAGCTGTCCGCCGGGTTGGCCGAAGTCATCAAGTACGGGCTGATCTGCGATGAGCCGTTCCTGACCTGGCTCGAAGACAACGTCGACCGTCTGCGCAATCTGGATCAACAAGCCCTGACTTATGCCATCGAGCGCTCCTGCGCGGCCAAGGCAGCGGTGGTCGGTGCCGATGAGAAGGAGACGGGCGTTCGTGCCACGTTGAACCTGGGCCACACTTTTGGCCACGCCATCGAAACCCACATGGGCTATGGTGTATGGCTTCATGGTGAAGCAGTGGCTGCTGGCACCGTAATGGCGCTGGAAATGTCCGCGCGACTGGGCTGGATCAGCGAGCAAGAGCGCGATCGCGGCATTCGCCTGTTCCAGCGTGCGGGGCTGCCGGTCATACCGCCAGAAGAGATGACAGAAGCCGATTTCCTCGAACACATGTCCATTGATAAAAAAGTGATCGACGGTCGTTTGCGCCTGGTGCTACTGCGCCACATGGGTGAAGCGGTGGTGACCGACGATTATCCGAAAGAGGTTCTACAGGCCACGCTGGGGGCAGACTACCGCGCCCTGGCCCAGCTTAAAGGTTAATAAGAACACAATGACTAGTTTGCATGCCGACGAGGCTTTCCTCGGCCATTACCAGTTGAGTCATGACCCTTTTGCTCCGCGGGTGCCTGGCTTCAAGTTTTTCCCGGCCCAGCGCAAGCCCGTGCTGGGACAACTGCATCACCTGGCGCGTTACAGCCAGTTACTGCTGGTGGTCACCGGTCCTGAGGGCAGTGGCAAGACCCTGTTGCGCCAGGCCCTGGTCGCCAGTACCAACAAGCAATCGGTACAAAGTCTGGTGGTGTCCGCCCGTGGCGCCGGCGATGCGGCCGGAGTGTTGCGTCAGGTGGCCCAGGCGCTGAACGTTGCCCAGGCTGATGCCGACGCTATTCTGGCCCAGGTGGTGCAGCTTGCACTGACCGGGCAGGAAGTCTATCTGCTGGTCGATGACGCCGAACAACTGGACGAGTCCGCCCTTGAGGCGCTGATGATCCTCGCTGCCGGCGCGCCTGAAGGCCGCCCGCATGTGTTCCTGTTCGGTGAAACCTCGCTGATTGCTCAGCTTGAGGCTTTGCATCTCGAGGAAGAGCGTTTCCACGTCATCGAACTACAGCCCTACACCGAAGAAGAAACTCGCGAATATCTGGAGCAGCGGCTTGAAGGCGCTGGTCGCGGTATCGAACTTTTCACCGCAGATCAGATCTCTGATATTCACGAAAGCTCCGAAGGTTGGCCTGGCAGCATCAATCAGGTCGCCCGCGATGCAATGATCGAAGCCATGATCGCCAGCCGCTCAGCGGTCAAGCGTCCAAAAATGGGGTTCAATATGCCGAAGAAACACGTATTGGCGATTTCCGCCGTGGTCGTGGTCGCGGTAGCTGCCGCCTGGTTGATGCCGGGTCGCAACAAGGCACCGACCACGGGTACACCGGCCAACGAACAGGCGCAACTGCCGCTTGGTCAGGGCCAGCCAACAGCGAATAGTGGCGGTGCTCCAGCCGTCGAATTCGCCGGCAACACGCAGCCGATGCCATTGCCGTTGGTCGGCAATTCGCAGCCGGTCATGCGAGGTCCGCTGGCTGAAGCCGCAGGCGGCATCACCGAAGGCGACGATGGCGTGCCGGTCGAAGGTTCCAGCGCTACGCCGCCGACCGTCACCACAACCGCGCCGCCTGTGGGTGTTCCTGCCGGTCCTGCGCCGACGCCAGCCGCCAAGCCTACCCCTGCGCCGACTCAGGTCGCCAGTGCCAAGCCAGCGCCTGCTCCAGTGGCTAAACCTGCTCCAGCACCGGCCAAGCCAGCCGTTGCTGCTGCGGCCAAGCCTGCAGAGAAACCAGCCCCGGTGGCCAAGGCGGCTGGCGGCACCTGGTACGCAGGGCAAGCACCGGGCAACTACGTGGTGCAGATCCTCGGCACCAGCTCCGAAGCGTCCGCACAAAACTTCGTCAAGGAGCAGGGTGGCGAGTACCGTTACTTCAAGAAAGTCCTCAACGGCAAGCCGCTTTACGTGATCACCTACGGCAACTTCGCCAATCGTGATGCAGCCGTTTCCGCCATCAAGGCCTTGCCAGCGAAGGTTCAGGCTGGTAAACCTTGGCCTCGCACTGTCGCCAGCGTCCAACAGGAACTGGCAACAACTCGCTGAAGATTCGGCGGCCTTACCCAGGCCGCCTCTCCAAGCACCTCAAAATTTCTACAAGTGCGCGCCGTCTCTACAGACTGCGTGCCTTGTGGTGTCTGCGTCACAGTAGTCTTTGAGTCGTTGCGGTCAAAATTAAAAAAAGTTTTGACTAGCACAGCAGATCGCTTTAAACCTTTCACAAATGCGACATAGATTTGCGACATTTCGTCGTCAAATTTGTGAGGCCAAGTGTCGGTGTGTACAATGACCTCCCTTTTGCCCCCGCAAAGCTGGCGTGCGTTCGGCGTGGATGGCAAGTGGTTGAATTGAAAAGAAATTTGCCTCGATCAGAGGCAGCCTGGTGAGAAAGTGTCTATGAAAGCAGGTCTGTACCAACCAGATGAATTCAAGGATAACTGCGGTTTCGGCCTGATAGCCCATATGCAGGGCGAGCCCAGTCATACCCTTTTGCAAACGGCCATCGAGGCCCTGACCTGCATGACCCACCGCGGTGGGATTAATGCCGACGGCAAGACCGGTGACGGTTGCGGTCTGCTGATTCAAAAGCCGGACGTGTTCCTGCGAGCCATCGCCCAGGAAACCTTCGGCGTCGAAATGCCCAAGCAATACGCCGTGGGCATGGTCTTCTTCAACCAGGACCCGGTCAAAGCCGAAGCCGCTCGCGAGAACATGAACCGCGAGATCCTGGCCGCTGGCCTGCAACTGGTCGGCTGGCGCAAAGTGCCGATCGACACCAGCGTTCTCGGCCGCCTGGCCCTTGAGCGCCTGCCGCAGATCGAGCAAGTGTTCATCGGCGGTGAAGGCCTGAGCGATCAGGACATGGCCGTCAAGCTGTTCACCTCCCGTCGTCGCTCGTCCGTGGCCAACGCCGCTGACACCGACCACTACGTCTGCAGCTTTTCGCACAAGACCATCATTTACAAAGGCCTGATGATGCCGGCGGACTTGACCGCCTTCTATCCAGACCTGAGCGATGAGCGCCTGCAAACTTCGATTTGCGTGTTCCACCAGCGCTTCTCCACCAACACCCTGCCGAAATGGCCGCTGGCCCAACCGTTCCGCTTCCTGGCGCACAACGGCGAGATCAACACCATCACCGGCAACCGCAACTGGGCCGTGGCCCGTCGCACCAAGTTCACCAACGATCTGATGGACCTGGAAGAACTCGGCCCGCTGGTCAACCGCGTCGGTTCCGACTCCTCGAGCATGGACAACATGCTCGAGCTGATGGTCACCGGTGGCATCGACCTGTTCCGTGGCGTGCGGATGATCATTCCGCCTGCGTGGCAGAACGTCGAGACCATGGACCCGGACCTGCGTGCGTTCTACGAATACAACTCGATGCACATGGAACCGTGGGACGGCCCGGCCGGCGTGGTAATGACCGACGGTCGCTACGCGGTGTGCCTGCTCGACCGTAACGGTCTGCGTCCGGCGCGTTGGGTCACCACCAAGAACGGTTTCATCACCCTGGCCTCGGAAATCGGTGTCTGGAACTACCAGCCTGAAGACGTGATCGCCAAGGGCCGTGTGGGCCCGGGCCAGATCTTTGCCGTGGACACCGAAACCGGTCAGATCCTCGACACCGATGCGATCGACAACCGCCTGAAGTCCCGTCATCCGTACAAGCAATGGCTGCGCAAGAATGCCCTGCGCATTCAGGCGACCATGGAAGACAACGACCACGGTTCGGCGTTCTACGACGTCGATCAGCTCAAGCAATACATGAAGATGTACCAGGTCACATTCGAAGAGCGCGACCAGGTGCTGCGTCCACTGGGCGAACAGGGCTACGAAGCCGTGGGCTCGATGGGCGACGATACGCCGATGGCCGTGCTGTCCCAGCGTGTGCGCACGCCGTACGACTATTTCCGCCAGCAGTTCGCCCAGGTGACCAACCCGCCGATCGACCCACTGCGTGAAGCCATCGTCATGTCGCTGGAAATCTGCCTCGGTGCCGAGCGCAACATTTTCCAGGAGTCGCCGGAACACGCTTCGCGCGTGATCCTCAGCTCGCCGGTCATTTCCCCGGCCAAGTGGCGCTCGCTGATGAACCTCGATCGTCCGGGCTTCGAGCGCGCGATCATCGACCTCAACTACGACGAAAGCGTCGGCCTCGAAGCGGCGATCCGCAACGTTGCCGATCAGGCTGAAGAAGCCGTGCGCGCCGGTCGTACCCAGGTCGTGCTGAGTGACCGTCACATTGCTCCGGGCAAGCTGCCGATCCACGCGTCCCTGGCTACTGGCGCGGTGCACCACCGCCTGACCGAAAAAGGCCTGCGTTGCGACTCCAACATCCTGGTGGAAACCGCGACCGCTCGCGATCCGCATCACTTCGCCGTGTTGATCGGTTTCGGCGCCTCTGCCGTTTACCCGTTCCTGGCCTATGAAGTGCTGGGTGACCTGATCCGTACCGGTGAAGTCCTGGGCGACCTCTACGAGGTGTTCAAGAACTACCGTAAAGGCATCACCAAGGGCTTGCTCAAGATCCTGTCGAAGATGGGCATCTCGACCATTACTTCGTACCGTGGTGCGCAGTTGTTCGAGGCCATCGGCCTGTCCGAGGAAGTCTGCAACCTGAGCTTCCGTGGCGTGCCAAGCCGTATCAAGGGTGCGCGTTTCGTCGACATCGAAGCCGAGCAGAAAGCCCTCGCTACCGAAGCCTGGAGTCCGCGCAAGCCGATCCAGCAAGGTGGTTTGCTGAAGTTCGTCCACGGTGGCGAATATCACGCGTACAACCCGGACGTGGTCAACACCCTGCAGGCCGCCGTGCAGCAGGGCGACTACAGCAAATTCAAGGAATACACGTCGCTGGTGGATAACCGCCCGGTGTCGATGATCCGCGACCTGCTGAAAGTCAAAACCCTCGACACACCGCTGGATATCAGCGAAATCGAACCGCTGGAATCGGTGCTCAAGCGCTTCGACTCCGCCGGTATCTCGTTGGGCGCCCTGTCGCCGGAAGCTCACGAAGCCCTGGCCGAAGCCATGAACCGCCTCGGTGCGCGTTCCAACTCCGGCGAAGGCGGCGAAGACCCGGCGCGCTACGGCACCATCAAGAGCTCGAAAATCAAGCAAGTGGCGACCGGCCGTTTCGGTGTAACCCCGGAATACCTGGTCAACGCTGAAGTGCTACAGATCAAGGTCGCCCAAGGCGCCAAGCCTGGCGAAGGTGGTCAGCTGCCGGGCGGCAAGGTCAACGGTCTGATCGCCAAGCTGCGTTATGCAGTACCGGGCGTGACCCTGATTTCGCCACCGCCGCACCACGACATCTACTCGATCGAAGACTTGTCGCAGCTGATTTTCGACCTGAAACAGGTCAACCCGCAGGCGCTGGTCTCGGTGAAGCTGGTAGCGGAAGCGGGCGTCGGCACCATCGCTGCCGGTGTGGCCAAGGCCTACGCGGACTTGATCACCATCTCCGGCTACGACGGCGGCACCGGTGCATCGCCGCTGACCTCGATCAAATACGCGGGCGCTCCGTGGGAGCTGGGCCTGGCCGAAACCCACCAGACCCTGCGCGGCAACGACCTGCGCGGCAAGGTCCGGGTACAGACCGACGGCGGCCTGAAAACCGGCCTCGACGTAATCAAGGCGGCGATCCTCGGCGCTGAAAGCTTCGGCTTCGGCACCGCGCCAATGATTGCTCTGGGCTGCAAATACCTGCGCATCTGCCACCTGAACAACTGCGCCACCGGCGTCGCGACGCAGAACGAGAAGCTGCGCAAGGATCACTACATCGGTACCGTCGACATGGTGGTGAATTTCTTCACCTACGTCGCCACCGAGACCCGTGAGTGGCTGGCCAAGCTGGGCGTGCGCTCCCTCGAAGAGCTGATCGGCCGTACCGATCTGCTGGAAGTCCTCGAAGGCCAGACCGCCAAGCAACATCACCTGGACCTGACCCCGTTGCTGGGCAGCGACCACGTGCCGGCGGACAAGCCGCAGTTCTGTGGCGTGGAGCGCAACCCGCCGTTCGACAAGGGCCTGCTGGCCGAGAAAATGGTCACTATGGCCACCTCGGCGATCAATGACCTGAGCGGCGCCGAGTTCGCCCTGGAAATCTGCAACTGCGACCGTTCCATCGGTGCACGGATCTCCGGCGAAATCGCGCGCAAGCACGGCAACCAGGGCATGGCCAACGCACCGATCACGTTCCGTTTCAAAGGCACGGCCGGGCAGAGTTTCGGCGTGTGGAACGCCGGCGGCCTGAACATGTACCTGGAAGGTGACGCCAACGACTACGTCGGCAAGGGCATGACCGGCGGCAAGCTGGTGATCGTTCCTCCGAAGGGCAGCGTCTACCGGACACAGGACAGTGCCATCATCGGCAACACCTGCCTGTACGGCGCCACCGGCGGCAAGCTGTTCGCCGCCGGCACCGCGGGCGAGCGTTTCGCCGTGCGTAACTCCGGTGCCCACACCGTCGTGGAAGGCACTGGCGATCACTGCTGCGAGTACATGACCGGTGGTTTTGTCTGCGTATTGGGCAAGACCGGTTACAACTTCGGCTCTGGCATGACCGGCGGTTTCGCCTACGTGCTCGACCAGGACAACTCCTTTGTTGACCGGGTCAACCACGAACTGGTGGAAATCCAGCGGATCAGCGGCGAGGCGATGGAAGCCTATCGCAGCCACCTGCAGAACGTGCTGAACGAGTACGTCGCGGAAACCGACAGCGAGTGGGGTCGTGAACTCGCCGAAAACCTCGATGACTACTTGCGCCGTTTCTGGCTGGTCAAGCCCAAGGCTGCCAACCTGAAATCGTTGCTTTCCAGCACCCGTGCCAACCCGCAGTGATATGCGCCTGAAGAGTTTGATGAGGTTTTAAAATGGCTGAACGTCTGAATAATGACTTCCAGTTCATCGAGGTCGGGCGCAAGGATCCGAAGAAGAAACTGTTGCGTCAACGCAAGAAAGAGTTCGTGGAAATCTACGAACCCTTCAAACCCCAGCAGTCGGCCGACCAGGCCCACCGCTGCCTGGGTTGCGGTAACCCGTATTGCGAATGGAAGTGCCCGGTGCACAACTTCATTCCCAACTGGCTGAAACTGGTGGCCGAGGGCAACATCCTCCAGGCCGCCGAACTGTCGCACCAGACCAACACCCTGCCGGAAGTCTGCGGCCGGGTGTGCCCGCAGGACCGTCTGTGCGAGGGTGCCTGCACCCTTAACGACGGCTTCGGCGCGGTGACCATCGGTTCGGTGGAGAAGTACATCACCGACACCGCGTTCGCGATGGGCTGGCGCCCGGACATGTCCAAGGTCAAGCCGACCGGCAAGCGTGTCGCGATCATCGGTGCCGGGCCTGCTGGCCTGGGCTGTGCCGACGTGCTGGTGCGTGGCGGCGTGACCCCGGTGGTGTTCGACAAGAACCCGGAAATCGGTGGCCTGCTGACCTTCGGCATCCCCGAGTTCAAGCTGGAAAAGACCGTGCTGAGCAATCGTCGCGAAGTCTTCAGCGGCATGGGCATCGAATTCCGCCTCAACACCGAGGTGGGCAAGGACGTGACCATGGAGCAACTGCTCGAAGAATACGATGCGGTATTCATGGGCATGGGCACCTACACCTACATGAAGGGCGGTTTTGCCGGTGAAGACCTGCCGGGCGTGTATGACGCGCTGGACTTCCTGATCGCCAACGTCAACCGTAACCTGGGCTTTGAAAAGTCGCCGGAAGATTTCGTCGACATGAAAGGCAAGAAGGTCGTGGTACTCGGCGGTGGCGACACGGCGATGGACTGCAACCGGACCTCGATCCGCCAAGGCGCCAAGTCAGTGACCTGCGCTTATCGTCGTGACGAAGCGAACATGCCAGGCTCGCGCAAAGAGGTGAAGAACGCTAAGGAAGAAGGCGTGAAATTCCTCTACAACCGCCAGCCGATCGCCATTGTCGGTGAAGACAAGGTCGAAGGCGTGAAGGTGGTCGAGACCCGTCTCGGCGAACCGGACGCCCGTGGCCGTCGCAGCCCCGAACCGATCCCGGGTTCCGAAGAGATCATCCCGGCCGACGCCGTGGTCATCGCCTTCGGTTTCCGCCCGAGCCCGGCGCCATGGTTCGAGCAGTTCAGCATCCAGACCGACAGCCAGGGCCGCGTAGTGGCGCCGGAACAAGGTCAGTACAAACACCAGACCAGCAACCCGAAAATCTTCGCCGGTGGCGACATGGTGCGCGGTTCCGACCTGGTGGTGACGGCGATTTTCGAAGGCCGTAATGCCGCGGAAGGGATCCTGGATTACCTGGGCGTGTAACCCCCGATCCAGAGCCAAATGCAATACCCCTGTGGGAGCGAGCTTGCTCGCGATAGCGGTGGATCAGTCGACAGAAATGTCGAATGTGACGCCGCCATCGCGAGCAAGCTCGCTCCCACAGTTGTTTCGCGGTGTTGCTAAACTCTGTATTTCATTGCGACAAATTGACCCGATAGACAAAAGCCTCCGCTCTTGCCGTGCCTTTTGCGCCCGGCTCTGAGAAAATGACCGCACTTTTTTTCCGGATGCCGACATGACTGCCCTGAAGAACGACCGTTTCCTGCGCGCCCTGCTCAAGCAACCCGTAGACGTCACCCCAGTGTGGATGATGCGTCAGGCCGGTCGCTACCTGCCTGAATACCGCGCCAGCCGTGCCAAGGCCGGCGACTTCATGAGCCTGTGCATGAACCCGGCGTTCGCTTGCGAAGTCACGATGCAGCCGCTCGACCGTTATCCACAGCTGGATGCGGCGATCCTCTTTTCCGACATCCTGACCATCCCCGATGCCATGGGCCAGGGCCTGTACTTCGAAACCGGTGAAGGTCCGCGCTTCAGGAAAGTCGTCAGCACCCTGGCCGACATCGAAGCCCTGCCGATTCCTGACCCACAGAAAGACCTGGGCTACGTGATGGACGCGGTCAGCACCATCCGCCGCGAACTGAACGGCCGTGTGCCGTTGATCGGTTTCTCCGGCAGCCCGTGGACCCTGGCGACCTACATGGTCGAAGGCGGCTCGTCGAAAGACTTCCGCAAGACCAAGGCCATGCTCTACGACAACCCGCAAGCCATGCACCTGCTGCTCGATAAACTCGCGCAGTCGGTCACCAGCTACCTCAACGGCCAGATCATGGCCGGTGCACAGGCCGTGCAGATCTTCGACACCTGGGGCGGCAACCTGTCGGCGGCGGCGTACCAGGAATTCTCCCTGGCCTACATGCGCAAAATCGTCAGCGGCCTGATCCGCGAGCACGAAGGTCGCAAGGTGCCGGTGATCCTGTTCACCAAGAATGGCGGCCTGTGGCTGGAGAGCATTGCCGAGGCTGACGCCGATGCGTTGGGTCTGGATTGGACCTGCGACATCGGCAATGCCCGCGCCCGTGTTGGCGACAAGGTCGCACTGCAAGGCAATATGGACCCGACCGTGCTCTACGCCAAGCCGGAAGCGATTCGCGCTGAAGTCGGGCGCATCCTGGCCAGCTACGGCAAGGGCAGCGGCCACGTGTTCAACCTCGGCCATGGCATCACGCCGGAAGTCGATCCGGAACATGCTGGTGCGTTCCTGCGTGCGGTACATGAGCTGTCAGCGCAGTACCACGAATAGCGATTGCCAGTTTCGACAAAACCTGTCCCGCCTCGTGCCGGACAGGTTTTTTTGTGCCGTTTAAAAGCTCAATCGATAAAGCATCACTTRCTGTAAGAATGTTTTCTTTCTTTGTCGGAAAATCGAATACACAGACTATTCCCGCCTGGCTCGATGATTACTCCTACATAGAACTCTTCGTTATCCCCGTAAGGTTCCAGACCCCTGTTCAGCGCAGCGCTGAACAATAACGAAGGGAACATCGCCGCCTGCAAGGTGCGTTGTTTTCGATAAGCAGTCTGGAATACATCATGAAAATTACATTTGATAAAAGAAGTGCTTTAACGGCCTGCACTTCATCGATGATCCTGTTATCGGCAATGCTGGCCTCTCAAACCGTTTCCGCCCATGGCTATCTGGAAGTGCCGCCTTCGCGTGCATTGGCGTGTCAGACAGGCTTGAACACCAATTGCGGTGGCGCGCAGTACGAGCCGCAGAGTGTCGGTGAAACCTTCAAGGGCTTTCCGGCAGGCGTCGGCGGTGCACCGTTGCAGGGGCCGGTCGATGGCAAGATCGCCAGCGGCGGTCTCGCGCTGTTCTCCGCCATGGACGCACAGTCCGCCGCCCGCTGGCACCTGACGGAAATCAAGGATCGCAATATCGATTTCCAATGGCGTTACACCGCGGCCCACCCGGCTACCAAGCACGAGTATTTCATTACCCGCAATGGCTGGAATCCGAACGAAACTCTGAAACGAGCCACTTTCGAAAGTACTTCGTTCTGCACCGTCGACGGCGGTAACAAGTTGCCGTCCAACAGCGACAAACACAACTGCACTATTCCCGCGGACAAATCCGGTCACCACGTCATCCTGGCCATCTGGACCGTCGGTGATACCGATGCAGCGTTCTACAACGCGGCAGACGTGAACATCCTGGCCGAACCGGAGCTGCCGGGCGGCTGGTCCTCCGTAGGCAACATTGCACCTTCGACTGCGTTGCTGGTGGGCGACAAGGTCAAGGCCCGCGCGTTTACCGCCAATGGCGAGAGCCCGGACTACAGCGTTGAAATCAGCATCGATAACGCTGAAGACGGGACGCCGCAAAACTGGTCGTTCAAGCTGGCGGAAAAAATCAACGCGACCCACACCCTCGTTCGCGCCGGCATCCGCGACGAGAGCGGCAATGTCGAACCGGTCAAAGGCACCAACAGCCTCTACGCACAAAAAGAAAGCGGGGTAGTCCGCTACGAAGTGCAGCTGGACATGAAGGAAGACACCGCTGCGCGCATGTCGGTGTCCTCGCAACAAGCCGAATACGTTCTGGATAAAGGCCGGGCCAAGGTCGACTTCAGCATGCTAGCGAACCGCCCGATGAACGTCGAAGCCACCTTGCTCGACCAGAACAACAAACCGGTAGGCACCACCTCGGCACAAGTGACCAGTGGCTCCGCCTCGCTGTCCATGGATGTGCGCAGCAACCCGGGCGCGCACACCCTGACCCTGGTCGGCACCACCCTGGATGGCCGCACCACCCGTCAGGACACCCAGACCTCCCAACTGACCGGTGAAGGCGCAGGCATCGAATACGACTTCGTCTTCCCTGAAGGCCTCAGCGGCTACACCGCCGGTACCAAGGTGCTGCAACCGAAGACCAACGAAGTCTTTGAGTGCAAGCCATTCCCCGAGTCGGGTTACTGCAAGCAGTACAGCCCGACTGCCAACGGTTTTGAACCGGGTGTCGGTGCTCACTGGCACATGGCGTGGGACAAGTTGTAAGCCCTCGCAACTGGCTTCAGGCGGCCTCGAAAAGGTCGCCTGAAGCCAGGCGCCTCTGTTGAGTATCGAGCTGAAAATGAAGGTTTCGAAGTTCTCCGGACAACGCTTTCGGGCATGCCTGAACAGCGTTTGTTGGCTCGCGTTGCCAGTGGGTTACGCGGTGTTTCTGGTGTGGCAGGAAAGGGAATTTCGCGAGCATCTGGTTTCGCAGTCGTCCGACATTGCAACCCTGGTGACGGTGCCTGTACGTGAGCCGCTCGAACGTGAGCCGCTCGAAACAGCATCGATTGCCATCGTGTTCGGCCTGACGACAGAGGCCACGCCGCAGCCCAGCGCCGAACCGCTGACTTTGCAGGCGAGCTTTGTCAGCAACGGATTATCCAAGGCACTGCTGGCCAATGCACAAGGCTCTCGTCTCTATCAGGTGGGTGAGCGCTTGCCTGGCGGCAGCGTCTTGCGTCGTATCGAGACCCACCAGGTTGCACTGTGGAACAAGGGGCGAGAAGAGCTGCTGACGCTCGCACCCTCTGGCGCACGTTTTCTGAAGGGACTCGAATCATCCGTCGATTCTCAACCGGTTACAACGGCCACGCGTTTTTTACGCCCGCTCAGCGGGCAACCAGAGTGATGAATTTCATGAACAGCTTCGTCGGCGCGTATTGGTTGCGCTCCATGCTTCTGCTTGCCGTTTTGGCGGCTGCAGCCTTTTCGGGCACGCTTCGCGCCGAAGAAAAATGGCAGCTGGCGATGAACAACGCAGAGCTGCGCGATATCGTCGAAGAGATCTCCAACATTCTCGGGACCACCGTGGTGCTGGACCCCAAAGTCTCCGGTCGAGTCACGGTCATGTCCCGGCAGGCCCTCGATCGTGAAGGGGTGCGCCGGTTGTTCTATTCGGTGCTCGATGCCCACAACTTCACGGTGATCGATGAGGGCGACCGGATCCTCATCACCCCGGTTGCCGAGGCCAGGACCCGAGCCGGCCAGGGCACGGTTAAAACCACCACGGCGTCGCAGTTCGTGACCGAAGTCATTGGCTTGAACACCAGCAGTGCCTCCGATATTGCCGGGCTGGTGCGGCCGCTGGTGTCTGCCAATGGTTATGTCGGCCCTTCGGTGTCGGCCAACGCCTTGGTGTTGACTGATACAGCCGCCAATGTGAAACGTATCGCCAGGGTGATCCGCGAACTGGACTCTGGTCAAAACAATCTGCACGCGGTGGTTCAGCTCAACCACGCCCAGGCGGGCGACGTCGCACCGGTGATCGAGGCGTCCATGGGCAAGCGCAATGCCGAGTCAGCGATTCAGGTACTGGCTGACACCAGGACCAATCGCCTCATTTTCATTGGCCCGCCGGTCGTTCGCCAGCGCTTGATCGAATTGGCCCGAGGTCTCGATACGCCGGCCACCACGACGCTCGACAATGCCCGGGTGATTCGCCTGCGTCACAGCGATGCCAAGCAATTGGCCGAGATTCTGGAGTCGATGGGGCAGGGCAGAAAACAGGCGTCCACCATCGGCAGCGCCAAGGACACGTCTGGCGGTGCAGCCTTCATGATCAAGGCCGACGAAAGCCAGAACGCGCTGGTGCTGATTGCTGAACCGGCGCAGGTGCGGACCATCGAAAACATCGTGCGTCAGCTGGACCAGCCACGGGCCCAGGTGTTGATCCATGCCGCCATCGTCGAAATCTCCGGCGATATCGCCGAGGCCGTCGGTGTGCAGTGGAACCTCAACACGGGCGATGCCAAGGGCTTCATCAACTTTCCAGGCACCGACATTCCGATCGTCGGTGGGCTGAGGTTCGACGAGAAAAGATCGGCGCCGGAAGGGGCGATCCTGCAATTGGGCAGTGACCGCTTCGGCGCGCTGATTTCGGCCCTGGCCAGCAACACCCATAGCAACCTGCTGTCCACACCGAGCCTGTTGACCCTGGACAATCAGGAAGCCGAAATCATCGTCGGCCAGAACGTGCCGTTCAAGACCGGTTCCTACGCCACCAACAGCAACGGTGCGGAGAATCCGTTCACCACCGTCGAGCGCAAGGACGTCGGCATCAGCCTGAAAATCAAGCCTTACATCAACGAAGGCTCGACGTTGCGCCTGGAGGTCGAGCAGGAAGTGTCGGACATCGCACCCTCGGTGTCGGGCATTGATTCCTCGGACCTGATCACCAACAAGCGAGCGCTCAAAAGCACCATCCTCGCCGACGATGGCGAAATCATCGTGATCGGCGGCCTGATCAGGGACAGCGTGCGTACCCAGAAAAGCGGCGTGCCGCTGCTGCGTGACATTCCCTACCTCGGCGCGTTGTTCCGCTGGAGCCGCGACACCCAGACCAAAAGCAACCTGATGGTGTTCTTGCGCCCGACCATTGTGCGCAGCAAGGAGGACCTGTCTCAGGTCAGCCAGCAGCGATACAACGCGCTGCGTGACTTGAGCAAACCAGGGGCGGGGGAAAACAACTCGTTGTTGCTGCCATCCGAAGCGCGCGGGTTGTTCGAACCGGCCGCCGATGCGCCAGTGTTCGATTTGCGCGGCAAGGCGCAGTAATTCATGAGCGAACTTTGCGAGCAATTGCCCTTCAGCTTCGCCCGGCGTTTTGGTGTGTTGCTGGAGCATGACGGCGACGACCTGCGCCTTGTCCTGCGCAACGACGCGCCGCTCACCGCCTTGGCTGAAGCGCGCCGGGTGTGCGGGCCGACGCTGCCGTTTGTCATCGTCGATGTCGAAGATTACGCCTCACGCCTGGCGGCAGCCTATCGCGAGGGGCAAAGCGCGGTGGAGCAGGTAGCCCAAGGGCTGGACGAAGAACTGGACTTGCTCAGCCTGGTCGATCAGGTCCCGCAAACCGCCGATCTGCTGGAACAACAGGGCGATGCGCCGATTATTCGCCTGATCAACGCGCTGCTCGGTGAAGCGGTGCGTGAGCACGCCTCGGACGTGCACCTGGAAACCTTCGAGCAGTACCTGTCGGTGCGCATGCGGGTGGATGGCCAACTGCGTGAAATGCTCAGGCCCAAGCGCGAACTGGCGACGCTGCTGGTGTCGCGGATCAAGGTCATGGCGCGCCTGGACATCGCGGAAAAACGCGTGCCCCAGGATGGGCGAATGGCCTTGCGCCTGGCCGGGCATGAAGTCGATGTGCGGGTCTCGACGCTGCCTTCGGCCCATGGCGAACGGGTGGTGCTGCGCCTGCTCGACAAGCAGGCCGGGCGCCTGGACCTGCATCGGCTGGGCATGCCGGACGATACCCTCGCGGCCCTGCGCCAGTTGCTCGGCAGACCCCACGGCATCCTGTTGGTGACCGGGCCGACCGGTTCCGGCAAGACCACCAGCCTGTACGCCGCGCTGAGCAGTCTGAATGACCAGACCCGCAATATTCTCACGGTCGAAGACCCGATCGAATATCACCTGCCGGGTGTCGGCCAGATGCCGGTCAATCCGAAGGTCGACATGACCTTCGCCCGGGGCCTGCGGGCGATTTTGCGCCAGGACCCGGACGTGGTGATGGTTGGCGAAATCCGTGACCGTGAAACCGCCGAGATCGCTGTCCAGGCTTCCTTGACCGGGCATCTGGTGCTCTCGACCCTGCACACCAACAGCGCGGCCGGCGCGGTCACGCGGCTGGTAGACATGGGCGTCGATGCCTATCTGCTGGCGTCCTCACTGGTGGGCATTCTGGCCCAGCGCCTGCTGCGCACCTTGTGCCCCCATTGCAAGGTTTCGTACATCGCCGACGCGGCGGCCTGCCAACGGCTGGGGCTCGACACGGCCACGCCGCACACCCTGTTCAAAGCCTCGGGATGTGAACAGTGCCAGCATGGCTATAAGGGGCGCATCGGCATTTACGAACTGGTCAACGTGACCCCCGCTGTCTCGGCGCTGATCCATCAGGGCGCCAGTGAGCAAATCCTCATCGACGAAACGCGCAAGGTCTCGCGCAGCCTGTTCCAGGACGGGCGTCAGCGGGTGCAGGAAGGATTGACCAGCCTCGATGAGTTGCTGCGTGTGACGCAGGAGGACTGACCGGTGCCGACCTTCGACTACCGCGCCCACGATTCCCTGGGACGCTCCTGCAAGGGGCGACTGGAGGCCGATGGACCCCGCCATGCGCGACAGTTGTTGCGTGAGCGCGGCTTGTGGCCACGTGTGTTGACCGAAGTCCGGGTCGGCAGTGGCACTGGCAGGCAGCCTCGCAGAGGAAGCCTGAGCGCAGCTGATCTGGCGCTGTTGACGTTGCAACTGTCAACGCTGGTCCAGGCCGGACTGCCCCTTGAGGAAGCGCTCGATGCGGTGGCGAAGCAGAGCTCAAAGCGCAAGGTGGCGAGCTTGCTCTCGGCGGTCAGGAGCCGGGTGATGGAAGGCCACGCCCTGGCCTCGGCGCTGGGGCAATTTCCCCGGGCCTTCCCCGAGTTGTTCCGCGCCACCGTGGCCGCTGGAGAACGCTCGGGGCATCTGGGCCATGTGCTGGAGCAACTGGCGGCCTACACCCAGGCCCGCCAGGCCTCGCGGCAAAAGATCCAGATGGCCCTGGTGTACCCGTTGATCCTGATGTTGGCCAGCCTGGCAATCGTCGGTTTTCTGCTCGGTTATGTGGTGCCGGATGTGGTGAAGATTTTCGTCGACAGCGGCCAGCCGTTGCCCTGGCTGACCCGGGCGCTGATCGGCGTGAGCAACGGCCTGCGCAACCATTTCCTGTTGTTGATGAGCGTGCTGGCGACGCTGTTCGGCCTGTGGCGCTGGAGCTGGCAGCAGCCGCAGTGGCGCCTGCGCTGGCATCGCTGGGTGCTGAGTGCGCCAGTCATCGGTGAAGTGCTGCGTGCCATGGAAGCCGCGCGGTTTGCCAGCACCCTGGCAATCCTCGGCAAAAGTGCCGTGCCGTTGGTGGACGCACTGGAGATTGCCGCCGCGGTCATCGGCAACCTGACCATCCGCGCGCGGATGGTCGATGTCGCCCGCTCCGTCCGCGAAGGCGGAACGCTGACCCGTGGCCTGGAACTGAGCGGCGACATCCCGCCGATGATGCTGCACATGATCGCCAGCGGCGAACGTGCCGGCGAACTCGACCGCATGCTGGCCCGAGCCGCCGAACAACAGGAAAGCAGCCTCGCCGCGCGCATTGCGCTGGTGGTGAGCCTCTTCGAGCCGGCCATGCTGGTGCTGATGGGCGGCGTCGTGCTGCTGATCGTCATGGCCATCCTGCTGCCGATTCTCAGCCTCAACCAATTGGTGAATTGACCCATGCAAACTGTCCGCAGAAACCTTTCCCGCGCGCAACGCGGTTTTACCCTGATCGAAATCATGGTGGTGGTGGTCATCATCGGCGTGCTGGGGGCCATTGTGGTGCCGCAGTTCATGAGTCGCCCCGATCAAGCCAAGGTCACCGCCGCCAGAATCGATATCCAGGCCATCGCCACCGCCCTGGAAATGTATCGCCTCGACAACGCCCATTACCCTTCGACCCAGCAAGGCCTGGAAGCGTTGGTCAAGCGTCCCTCCGGACTGCCCGCGGCACGGGGCTGGAACCCTCAGGGTTACCTCAAGAGCATGCCGGTCGACCCGTGGAGCACGCCTTATCAGTACCTCAATCCGGGTGTGCGATCGGCAGATGGCACTTACGACCTTTTTTCCCTGGGCGCTGATGGCGTTGCGGGCGGCGAAGGGTTTGCAGCCGAAATCGGCAATTGGGGCCATTGATCCGTGGGCTACCGCTGCCGAGGGTTTACCTTGCTGGAATTGATGGTCGTGATTGTCGTGGTCGGCGTCTTACTGGGCATGGTGAGCCTTGCCGGTGGGGGCAGTCCCGCGCGTGAGGTGAAGCAGGAAGCCGAGGTGATGATGCAGGTGATCCATCAGTTGCGTCAGCGCGCCGTGTTCGAAGGTCAAGAGTACGGCCTAAGGCTCAGTACCGATGGCTACCGGGCGATGCGCCTGGAAGTGCGCGGGTGGGAGCCGGTGGCGGCGCTTTCTCGCTGGCCCCTGAACGTGCGCGTACGTTTTCAGCAGGATGGCTATGCGGTAGCGCTGGACGCTGACGAAGGACCGCCGCAGTTGCTGATACTCAGCAACGATGAAACCAGTGCCTTCACCCTGACATTCGAGTCCGGCAACAGGGCCTGGCTGAGCCTGTCTGGCGATGGCCTCGGCGAGGTAACGATCGATGGTTAGCCCGCGATCCCGATCCGCCATGGGCGGTTTCACGCTGCTGGAAATCATGGTGGCGTTGGCGGTCTTCGCGACATTGGCGGCAGCCGTTCTGTCGGCCAGTCAATACGCGGTGAAGCAGCGCGGCGCCGTTGAGGCGCGACTGTTCGCGGCGTGGCTGGCGGATAACCGGTTGAACGAATTGCGCCTGCAATCCGGCCTGGCGGCCGGCCAACTACAACAGATCGTGTCGATGGATCAGCGCGACTGGGTGCTGCAACAGCACATCAGCGCCACCCGCGATCCGCGTTTGCTCCAGGTCGACATTCAGGTCAGCCCGGCGAACAGTGCACACGCCTTGCATCGTGCCAGCGGCTGGATACTCGCGGTTCATGAATAAGCAGCGTGGGTTCACCTTGCTGGAGCTGGTCATCGCCATGGCCATCTTCGCCGTGCTGGGGCTGGCCAGCTGGGGCTTGTTCGATAGCGTGCTGCGAGTGCAACAGGGCGCGACGGCTCACGAGCGAGAACTGAGGAGCCTGCAACGGGCCGTGGCGGTGATCGAGCGGGATCTGCTGCACATCACCGTACAGCCGATGGTGCTCGCACCGGCGCTTTTGCAGTTCCAGCGCAGTCACTGGCGCAATCCTCTGGACCAACCGCGCAGTGAGCGTCAGGCGCTGACCTATCGACTCGATGGCGGCGTGCTGTGGCGCGAAAGCCAGGGCGAAGGTACGGAGTTCGTGCAGCGGCAAAAACTGCTGGAAGGTGTGCGCGAGTTGAGCTGGCGTCTGTTCGACAACCCGTCCGGCTGGGTCGCCCTTTGGCCGGCCGGGGAGGATGCAAAGGCGCCCTTGGCGCTGGAGTTGCAAGTCTCTGTCGGGCGCTTCGAATCGATCCGTCGGGTGTTGCCAATGCCGGGTGCATTGCCATGAACGGGCACCAACGCGGCATTGCGTTGATCAGTGTATTGCTGGTCATGAGCCTGGCACTGCTGATCACCGGTGGCTTGTTGCGCAGCCATCACCTGTCGCTGCAAAGCAGTGGGCAACAGTTGCAGCAGATACAGCTACGGCAACTTGCATCGGGCGGGGAAACCTGGGCGTTGTTGCTGTTGCGCGACGCGTTACAGGACACGAAAAAACCCGTCGAGCGGATTCAAGGCTGGATGGCCATGGCGCCAGGTTTCGAGGTTGAAGATGCGCAGATCCGCATCGATATCGATGACCTCGCCGGGCGCTTCAATCTCAATGCGTTGTTACGCCAGGGGCAGGTGGATCAGGTCACCCTCAACCGTTGGGCGCGCCTGCTCGAGCTGCTCGAACTGCCTCCTGTGCAACTGAGCCAGGTCGGGCCGCTGCGGGAACTCAGCCAGCTGCGCTTGCTGCCCGGCATTGACGCTCGCTTGCTGCAGCGGCTGGAGCCCTGGGTGGCGCTGCTGCCCACCGACACAGCCTTGAACATCAACACCGCACCGGCGCTGCAGTTGAGAACGCTCGGCGAGGTGGATGCCGCGACCGCCGATGCGCTGGCGATTCAGGCCGCAAAAACGCCTTGGGCGAGTGTCCAGGCGTTTACCCAGGACCCATTGCTCTCCGGGCAGGGCTTGAGCAGTCACGGACTTGGCACCCATAGCCGCTGGTATCGGATCAGCGTGCAGGTGAGCCGCGACGGGCGCGAACTGCACCTGGCTACGGATGTCGGGCACGACTCCAAGACTCGAAAACTGACGGTGCTGCAACGACGTTTTCTTCCCATGAATAGCCACGAGAGGCAGCGATGAGCACTTGGCTTTACCTGACCGCCGAGGGGCAGGACGCGCCATCGGGCCTGTGGCCCTGCGTCCTGTGGTCGCCAACCGGTCAACGCCTGCCGATGCCTCTGAATCAGGCGGCCTCGGCATTGCAGGGGCAGGCGGTCGATGTGCTACTGCCCATGGAAATGTGCAGTTGGCTACGCAGCGAGCCATGGCCGGCACGGCGCAGACCCGAGGCGCAGGCCATCGCCTACGCCGTCGAAGATCAACTGGGTGAAGTGCTGGAAGTTGTGCATCTGAGCGTCGGCGCTCGTGATCGTGACGGCTGCTTCCCGGTCATGGTCATTGGCCGGGAAAGGTTGGCCGCCGTGCTCGACTTGCTGCGTGAGGCGGGTATTGAGGTGCGCGGGGTGTTCGTCGATGCCGATGTGTTGTCCGGCGATCAGCCATGCGGTGCATGGTGGTTCGGTCGTTGGTTGTTGGGTGCAGGCTTGCCTGCGCGCCTGGCATTGTCGCAAGACCACCTGGCGCTGCTCGCCCGGTTATTACCCAAGGACATGCAATGGCTGGACGAGCGTGAGGCCCCCGCTGTCATCGACCAATGCCTGACCCACCGTCCAACCCGGGCCATCAACCTGCTGCAAGGCGTGTTCACCCCGCGCGGCAAGCGTCTGCCCTGGCGTGCCGGCGGGTGGGCGCTGTTGATGCTGGCGCTGTTGACCTGGGGTGCCAGTGAAACGCGGATCCGCTTCCTCGACAGCGAAGCTCTCCGTCTCACCACCCAGAATGAACTGCGATTCAAGGCGCTTTACCCTGAGCAAGGCCGCATCGTCGATATGGCAGCGCAACTCAAGGCCCTGCAAAGCCAGCCTGTGGATTCGCAAAACACCCGCATTGCAGGGCTGGTCCAGTTGATTGACCAGGTGATCGGCGCCAGTCCGGTCGAGGTCCAACGCATCGAGTTTCGAGCAGGCGAAGGCTGGAAAATCCAGCTGACCGCCAGCGGCTTTACCGAGCTGGAGCAATTGCGTGAACGCGGACGACAACAAGGCATGCCCGTCCGTCTCGATAGCGCGAACAAAGCCGCTGACCGGGTGCTTGCCACCCTCACCGTGGAGGACGAGGCATGAAGCAGGCATGGCGGCGCATTTCTGTGCGCGAACAACGGCTGTTGCAGGTGTTGGGGGCTTTTTTGCTGGCGGTTGTGGCTTTCAGCCTGATCTGGCAACCGACCCGGCAGAGGCTGGAAACAGTCGAGCGACAATACCAACAGCAGGCGGGGCTGGCCGCGCAACTGCAGCGGGCGTTACCGCGCAGCCATGTCCCCGTCGACACCGATCAACCGCTGTCACTGCGCATCAGCGAAAGCGCCACGGCGGCGGGGCTGGAAATCCGTCAGATGGAGAGCGACAGCGATCTGCTGCGCGTGACCCTCAATGGCAATGCGCAGCCCTTGATGCAGTGGCTCGATGGGATCGAGCGCGGTGGAGTCGCGCTGCAATCCCTGACGCTGGAGAAGCGTGACGATGCCCTGGAGGCGCGGCTGGTGCTCAGATAGGCGAGGTGTTCTGCGGCAACAACGGCAACTTCGCCAGCTTCAACGCGATCAGCAGCGCAATCACCAGCAGCGAACCGATGAACAACCCGATCCCGTTCCACCCGCCCATATGCCAGAACACGCCGCCTGCCGTTCCGGCGATGCTCCCACCGGCGTAATAGCTGAACAAGTACAGCGACGATGCCTGCCCCTTGGCCCTGGTGGCGCGGCGGCCGATCCAGCTGCTGGCCACCGAGTGGGCGCCAAAGAAGCCGAAGGTAAACACCAGCATGCCGATGATCACCAGCGGCAGCGGCGTGAACATCGTCAAAGCGAGGCCAGCGATCATCAGCGCGATGGTGCTCCAGAGCACTTTGCGGCGACCGAGTCTGTCGGCCAGCGAGCCGATTTTCGCTGAGCTGTAGATGCCCGACAGGTACACCACCGACAGCAACCCGACGAAGGCCTGTTCCATGTGGTACGGCGCGGCCAGCAGGCGATAGCCGATGTAGTTGAACAGCGTGACGAACGCGCCCATCAACACAAAGGCTTCAAGAAACAGCAGCGGCAGGCCGGCGTCGCGAAAGTGCATGGTGAAACCGTCGAGCAGGCTGCGCGGGTGCAGCGAGCGGGCACGGAAGTTGCGAGATTCCGGGAGGATTTTCCAGAACACCGCCGCGGCAATCAGCGCCAGGCCACCGATCACCAGCATCGCCGTGTGCCAGCTGACGAAGTCGATCAAAACCCCGGTGATCAAGCGTCCGCTCATCCCGCCAATCGCGTTGCCGCCGATGTACAAACCCATGGCGAGGCCGATGTGCTGTGGGTGGATCTCTTCGCTCAAGTAAGTCATCGCAACCGCAGCCAGACCGCTCAACGACAATCCAATCAGCGCACGCATCAGCAGCACACCGTGCCAGCTCGGCATCATCGCACTGGCCATGGTGCACAGCGCAGCGGCGAACAGTGCTGCCACCATCACCGGTTTACGCCCGATACGGTCGGAAATCGGGCCAGTGATCAGCAGGCCGATGGCAAGCATGCCGGTGGCGATAGACAGGATCAGGCTGCTCTGCGCCGCGTTGATGGAATACTCGTGGGACAGCAGCGGCATCATCGGCTGCACGCAGTAGAGCAGGGCGAAAGTCGCGAAGCCGCCGCAGAACAACGCCAACACCGTGCGCATGAACGCCGGGGTGCCTTTTTCGATGTGGATTTCCGCCAGCTCAGCGGCGATAGCGTCCGGCGCTGCGGGAGGAACTTCATGGGCGAGTGGGGCGACAGCAGTTTTCACGTTGGACCTCGGAGGACGCAGCCGGTCAGGCAATGAAAAAATCATATAGCTGGCTAATGATTCAATCCAATATATTGTTCGACCTATTTGATAGCTTTTACGACCTAATGGGGTTTCCATGGAATTGCGACATCTGCGCTACTTCATCGCCGTCGCCGAAGAACTGCACTTTGGCCGCGCCGCACAGGTACTGGGCATCTCCCAGCCGCCGCTGAGCCAGCAAATTCAGGCGCTGGAACAGGAAGTCGGCGCACGGCTGTTCGAACGTACCAATCGTCGGGTCGAGCTGAGCGAAGCCGGTCGGCTGTTTCTGCAAGAGGCGCGGCTGGTGCTGGCACAGGTCGACAAAGCGGCGGATGTCGCGCGACGGGCGCAACTGGGCGAGTTGGGTGAGCTGAAAATCGGCTTCACCTCGTCGGCACCCTTCAACTCGACGATTCCCCAGGCGATTTTCACTTTCCGCCAGCGCTTCCCGGCGGTGCATCTGAACCTGCGGGAGATGAGCAGCACCCAGGTGGCCGATGCGCTGGTGGACGAATCGATTGAAGTCGGGATCATGCGCCCGCTCGGGCTGCCGGACTGCCTCAGCGTGGTCGAATTGATGCGCGAGCCGCTGGTTGCAGTGCTCAACTCCAAGCACCCGTTGGTAGTGGGTAGCGAGGAGGGCTTGTTTCTGTCAGCCCTGGCGCTTGAGCCCTTTGTGTTTTTTCCGCGTAGCTACGGCAGTGGTCTGTATGCGCAGTTGCTCAGCCTGGCCCGGGACTCCGGTTTCAGTCCACACTTCGCCCAGGAGGCCGGTGAGGCGATGACCATCATTGGGCTTGTGGCCGCAGGTCTTGGTGTATCGGTGCTGCCGGCGTCTTATCAGCGGATGCGCATCGACGGTGTGGTCTACCGCTCGCTGCTCGATCCGGCGGCAGTGTCGGCGGTGTGGCTGGTGCAGCGCAAGGATCAGAAGTCGGCGATGGCGAGGGCGTTTGTGGAGTTGTTGACGCGGAAGGTTGAGGGGAAATAATCGTTAATACGAAAAGCTTGGTGCTCACCTGATGGGCGCTCGCCATTAAGCGATTTGGATTCAGCTTTTTTGAGCGAGTGTAGATGGTGGGGTTGAGCGGTAGGTACGCTATGCATTGTCGTGGCCGTTCGTCTGACGAAATGGTCGTGCTCTGCCATGCCTGATTTTTTGTTGCTGGGTCCGATTTCCGCTTATAGAGAGGAAGGAAGCTGCCGGAGGTGGCATTTTGCACTCGGTATTGTTCGCATGACAATGTGTCCATTAAATACCCTAGCGCATGTCTGACAGGTATCACATATCATTAGGTATCTGCACCGACGACACCGCACACTATGCCCCCTCGTCTCGCGCTCACGATGGGAAGGTCAAGCCTTTTAAAATGCTAGGCACAGGCGATTGTTGATGACATTCAATCCGCATGAAAAATTGATTTATCACATCACGGACATCACAAACCTCTCAGCTATCATGGAGTCTGGGTTGCTTTCTGATGCTGTCATGGCAGCCCGAGGTGGGCATGAAATAATCGGCTATCCCCACATCAAGCAGCGAAGACTTGAAGTCTTAACGGTGGATTGCTGCGACTCAAAATACGTGGGGCAGTTCGTCCCTTTCTATTTTTGTCCGCGCTCTCCTATGCTCTACACTATAAATCTTGGTAATACAGGTAGGGCTGCGGGCTGCCAAACAGAGATTCTCCATCTGGTGAGTACTGTTGGAAATGCGTTGCCTGATGATCGTGATTGGGCCTTCAGCGATGGTAATGCAGGAGCATGCCATACCTCTTTTTATGATGACTTGACCTCAATGGTAGACCTAGATTGGTCAGCGATTAATGCCAGATTTTGGCAAGGTAGGACCCATGAGAAGCAGGCAGAGTTTCTGGTTGAGGAGCACTTTCAATGGAACCGCTTTCATGGCATCGGTTGTCATAACGCAGAGGTAGCGCAGCGGGTAGGTGCGATTTTGCAGCGCTCTGCCCACCGGCCGGAAGTAAAGGTGAAAAATGACTGGTACTACTGACATGATCAAACTTAGCAAAGGCAATCTTCTCAAGGCGCCTGCGGAAGCTTTGGTGAATACAGTCAACACCGAAGGCGTGATGGGCAAAGGAATAGCGTTGCAATTCAAGCAAGCTTTTCCTGAAATGTATAAAAGCTACCAGCAGGCTTGCAAGGATCAGACAGTCATACTTGGAAAGGTACATGTCTATGATTTAGGTGGGTTGGTTGGTGGGCCGCGGTGGATTATTAATTTTCCAACTAAGGGTCATTGGCGGTCAAAAAGTAAGCTGGAAAGCATTCAGCTCGGGCTGGAAGATTTGGTACGGACAGTGAATGACTTACATATCAAATCTATAGCTATTCCGCCGTTAGGCTGTGGATTGGGCGGTTTAGATTGGAGCGAAGTGAAACCAACGATTGAGCAGGCGTTTGCAACTGTGCCGGAAGTTCAGGTTTTACTGTACCCGCCAAACGGTGCGCCTGCGGCTAAGGAAATGCTGAATGCAACGGAGCGTCCAAAAATGACCGATGGTCGAGCAGCTCTTGTAGTGCTGATGCAACAGTACTTGAAGGGTTTTTTGGATCCTTGCGTCAGTCTATTAGAAGTGCATAAGCTTATGTATTTTTTGCAAGAAAGCGGAAAACCATTACGACTTCAGTTCGAACAGAAGCCGTTTGGCCCTTATGCAAAAAACTTGCGTCAAGTATTGATAAAGATTGATGGCCACTTCATTTATGGTTATGGCGATGGTAAGGACGCCCCAACTAAACCACTTGAGCTAAAACCAGAGGCGGTTTCCGAGGCTGTTGAGTTTTTGAAAAACGATGTCGATACCCACAATAAAATGGAGCGAGTTGCAAAGCTAATTGAAGGGTTCGAAGATCCGTATGGTATGGAGTTGCTAAGCACTGTTCATTGGGTAATGTGCCATACGCCATCGGCCAATAATGATCCGGATGTCGCGGTCAGGGCGGTGCAGGATTGGAGTTCTCGAAAAAAATCTCAGATGAAACCTGAACATCTGAAACGTGCATGGAATCGACTCAAAAAACTGAATTGGGATAGTGAATCGAGAAGCAGTGCATCTATAAGTTAGTGTCTATCGATACCTTAATATAGCGCAAGATTTCTTCATTTTGCGCTCTCAAGTCAAACGATTGAAAGCCCCGTAGTTGTGTAACCTACGGGGCATTGTTCGTTTGCTTAAATCCTAGGTTCAACTAGCTTGGCTAAGGTGGCCATGCTGGCCACATGGAAGTTTAGCTCCTTCACCCCCCCCCCCCCGAAAAATGTGTTAGCCGAACGTCTAGGGCGTCGCAGGTGGCTTCGAGTCTCATGGGAACAAAAAAATAGACTTTGGCTTTGCGAGCAGGGAACGGATCCGAAAGAGCAATACGGTAGGGCGAGACATATTTTTACCGCGAGCAAGCTTCCGTGCCAAATTTAAGTGTGTTGGGAGTATGCGTGCGACGAAAATTCAGCGCTGACTGTGGGAGATTTCCGAAATATCTCGTTCCGTTTTCCTCTTAGTTCAGGATATTTCGAAGGGGAAGGAGTTAGCGGACTTTCAGTCTTCGGCGAAGGCCGCGGTTGCGCGCATTGGTATCGATCGGTGTGCGTAATTGTTCGGTATACGTCGGTTTCTATGGACTCCGGTAATCAATGTTAAAGAGCAAAGATGTCATCTTTCCGCGAGGCTACAGCACCTTGCGGTGTTGCCTACAACTACGTCAGAATTCGCCGGCTTGTGCGTCTTTGGGGCTGCCAGTAACTTGAATCGCGTCACTGATTGTCAGTGATCGGGTTTAGTAGCCCGTGGTTTCAGGGCGTATGGCGCATCAGACTGTCAGGTATTCAGTTCCTGCACTTTATGGTGGCTGTGCGTAGGGCGCTTTTGGGCGCGCCGGCTTCCTGATTCCCCGGTCTACTAACCTGCGTACAGCTACCACCCCCTTGTTTAGTAGCTTGGGAGTGGTCGGCATAACTTGGTATTCAGGAAATGGACAAAACGACTCAAAATTCACCGGATACCGATCCGGACGCTCCACACCAACCTAGTACCCTCTTCCTCATAGCCCCCGACATCGACAACCACACCCTACTGGAATACGCCTGTGTGTCGCTGGCATCAGCCAATGCCATGGCGAGTGATTTCGCGAGGAATCTGAACGGAGCGCAGAGCAATACATTGTTGGGGATTCAGCAGTCGATCATGTTGGGGGAGCTGGCGGTGAATCGGGTGTTGGATAACCTCGACTCGCGCTAGTAAATCACGGGTAACTGATCGTTCCCGAAAGGGGCTTGTGAGACTCTGAGGATCCTGGGCAACCAGCCATCGCAGAGCCAGACAGGTCGATGCTGAGTCGACCTGTTTGAGAAAGACCCTATTGTGGCGAGGGAGCTTGCTCCCGCTGGACTGCGCAGCAGTCCCCTTTTGGGGCCGCTACGCGACCCAGCGGGAGCAAGCTCCCTCGCCACAGGTTATTCATTGCTTACCGGTAATTCTTCAAATTGCCTTGTTACGGCCAGCGCTTGAAAATCAGCGAAGTATTCACCCCGCCAAACGCAAAGTTGTTATTCATCACATACCGATTGCTCATCTGCCGAAACTCGCCGCGCAGGTAGTCGAGCTTGCCGCAGTGCGGGTCGACTTCGTCGAGGTTGAAGGTGTGGGCGTACAGGTCGCGGTTCATCATTTCGATGCTGAACCAGGACTCCAACGCACCGCAGGCGCCGAGGGTGTGGCCGAGGAAGCTTTTCTGCGAGCTGATCGGCATGTGTTCGCCGAACAGGCTGCTGGTGGCCAGGGTTTCGGCGATGTCGCCCTGTTCGGTGGCGGTGCCGTGGCCGTTGACGTAGCCGATGTCCGAAGGTTTCAGCCCGGCGTCTTCCAGGGCCAGTTCCATGGCCCGGCGCATGGTGATTTGTTCGGGACGGGTGGTGTGCTGGCCGTCGGCGTTGCTGCCGAAACCGACGATCTCGGCATGGATGTGGGCGCCGCGGGCCAGGGCGTGTTCCAGTTCTTCGAGCACCAGCATGCCGCCGCCTTCGCCGATCACCAGGCCATCGCGTGCGGAGTCGTAAGGGCGCGGGCTGCGTTGTGGGGTGTCGTTTTTCAGGCTGGTGGCGTAAAGCGCGTCGAAGACCATGGCTTCGGTCGGGCACAGTTCCTCGGCACCGCCGGCGAGCATCAGTGGCAGGCGCCCGAACTTGATCGCCTCGTAGGCATAGCCGATGCCTTGGCTGCCGCTGGTGCAGGCGCTGGACGTCGGGATCAGGCGGCCGGTGAGGCCGAAGAAGATGCTGATATTGGCTGCCGTGGTGTGCGGCATCATGCGCACGTAGGAGTTGGCGTTCAGGCCCTCGGCCACTGAGTTGAGCAGCATGTTGCCGAACGCCTTGATCTCGTCGGTGCTGCCGGTGGAGGAGCCGCAGGCGACGCCCATGCGCCCGTCCTTGATCGACTCGTCGCCCAACAGGCCGGCGTCGGCCAGTGCCAGTTCCGACGCACCCACAGCAAGCCGCGAAACCCGGCCCATGCTGCGCAGTTGCTTGCGGGTCCAGTGGCTCGGCACCTTGAAGTCATCGATGGGGCCAGCCAGGCGCGTGTTGAGCTCGGTAAAACGATCCCACTCGTCCATCCGGCGGATGCCGCTGCGGTTGGCCGCGAAGTTGCCGGCGATGGTCTCCCAGTCGCTGCCCAGTGAGGTAATGCCGGCCATGCCGGTGACGACGACGCGCTTCATCAGCACAGGCCTCCGTTGACGGCCAGAACCTGCCGGGTGATGTACGAGGCTTCCGCCGACATCAGGAAATTCACCGCGCCGGCCACCTCTTCAGGGGTGCCCATGCGTTGTGCGGGGATCATTTTCATCAGTTCTTCCACCGGCACGTTTTCGTCGAGCATGGCTGTGTCGATCAGGCCGGGTGCGACACAGTTAACGGTGATTTTGCGCTTGCCCAACTCGATCGCCAATGCCTTGGCCGCGCCGATCAAACCGGCCTTGGAGGCACTGTAGTTGACCTGGCCACGGTTGCCGATCAGCCCCGACACCGAGGTGATGCAGACAATCCGTCCGGCGGCGCGACGACGGATCATCGGCATCATCACCGGGTGCAGCACGTTGTAGAAACCGTCGAGATTGGTGCGCATCACCACATCCCAATCCTCCTCGCTGAGGGCCGGAAAGGCTCCGTCGCGGGTCAGGCCGGCATTGAGCACCACGCCGTAATAGGCGCCGTGGGTTTCCACGTCGGCTTCGAGAATTTCTTTGCAGCGGGCGCGGTCGGAGACGTCGAACTGCAGGATGCGCGCACGACGGCCCAAGGCCTCGACTTCGGCCTTGACGGCTTCTGCGTCCGCCAGGCCGCTGCGGCAATGCAACACGATGTCGTGCCCGGCCTGGGCCAGGCGCAAGGCGATGGCGCGGCCGATGCCACGGCTGGAACCGGTGACCAGTACGGATTCAGTCATCACTGGACTCCTTCGGGTTCATGGAGATATTGAGCGGCCTGGGGAGGGCGGAACACATTCAGACGAGCGGTGACGTGAATGCCGGGGGCGTTGATGTGGCACTCGAACACGCCCATGCCGTTATCGTCTTCCAGGGAGCGAATCCCGTGGATGGTCAACTCGGTGCCGGCCGGAAAACTTTCGACGTTGCATTCGAACTTTCGGCTGCCGAGCAGGAAGCCCAATTCCACCGCATCGCCACGCTGGCGCGCATGGCAACCGGCGAAGGCGGCCACGCTCTGGGCCATCAGTTCGATGCCGACCCAGGCCGGCAGGCTGCCGTCGGGGAGGTTGAACAGGCCATCGGGCTTGACGGTCAGGCGCGTGTGAATCTGCTCTTCATCGAACGCCAGGATCCGATCGATAAGGATCATGTCGCCAGCGTGGGGCAGCAGTTCGGCGAGCGGCCAGTCAATCATGGGGCGTCTCCGATAATCAGGCTGACGTTGTTGCCACCGAAGGCAAAGGAATTGCTCATCAGGTAGCGGGGTGCAATGGACGTCAGGCGCGTAGCCGAGGTCACCCATTGCAGCGGCGGCAGTTCGGGGTCGGGCTGCCCGTCCCAGACATGGGGCGGCAGGGCATGCTCGCGATTGATTGCGCAAAGGCTCAACCAGCAGAACGCCGCTTCCAGCGCGCCGGCTGCACCGAGGGTGTGGCCGGTCATGGGCTTGCTCGACGAACAGGGCACGCCGGCCGGGAACAGTGTCGCCACGGCCTGGCTTTCCATGGCGTCGTTGTGCTGGGTGGCGGTGCCGTGCAGGTTCAGATAAGCGATCTGCTCCGGTTGCAGGTTGGCGCGGCCCAAGGCTTTGCGCATGGCTTGCAGGGCGCCACGCCCGCTCGGCTCTGGGGCGGATATGTGATGCGCATCGGAACTGGCGCCGCTGCCGAGCAGGGCAATCGGTTGGCTGTCGCCTGCACGCTTGGTCATCAGGAACAGCACCGCCGCTTCGCCAATGTTGATGCCATTGCGGTTCACCGAAAACGGATTGCAGCGTTGTTCCGAGACCGCTTCCAGCGCCGAGA
Source organism: Pseudomonas sp. P4_C4 (assembly GCF_056402055.1). Taxonomy (NCBI): domain Bacteria; kingdom Pseudomonadati; phylum Pseudomonadota; class Gammaproteobacteria; order Pseudomonadales; family Pseudomonadaceae; genus Pseudomonas; species Pseudomonas sp. P4_C4. The sequence continues at coordinate 181,795 of NZ_JBFUID010000001.1, forward strand.
AACCGTTGAGGGTCAGTTTGCACAAGGTGTCGACACCGCCACACAGCACCGCGTCGCAAATGCCCAGGTCCAACAGGCGCTGGGCGCTCATCAAGGCTCGGGCGCTGGAAGTGCAGGCCGTGGAAATGACATAGGCCGGCCCGCTCAATTGCAGCCACTCGGCGAGGAAGTTCGCCGGTGCCCCGAGTTCCTGTTGCTGATAGTCGTACTCGGCAGGGAACTGCTTTTCGCGCAGGTAATGCGCCAGGCCCTGGCTGGCCTCGTCGATGCCCGAGGTGCTGGTGCCCAGCACGACGCCGATGCGGTCGCGGCCGTAGGTCTGGATCGCGCTGTCGATGTCCGCGCGGATTTGCAGCGTGGCTTCCAGCAACAACTGATTGTTGCGACTGTGATGGCGTGACATGTCGGTTGGAATGCTTGCCAGTTTGCCCTGGACCGCGCCGACCGGCAGCGTGCGTTCAGGCACCCACCCGGTCTGTTCGCGCATGCCGCCGCAGTCGCCGGCAAAGAGCTTGTTGGCCACTTCCTGCTTGTCGCGGCCCAGCGCGCAGACCAATCCGAGGGCATTGAGGTAAGCCGTCATGGCGTTTCACCCGTCAGGGGCGTGACTTGATAGGTCGGACCACTTGGAAACTTCAATTCAAAATTCTGCGGTTGTGCGTAGCGAATGTCCCAGCGCTCGGGCAGGGACCGTTGTCTGCCGTGCTGCCAGGCGTCGGGATAGTTGGCCGCCAGTTCGTCTTTCGGCGTCAGCGCAAACAGCAGCGCCGCGAACAGCTCGCGGGCTCGCGGATTGGGTGGCAAGAAACCATCGGACTCCCAGGTTTTATCGACCAATTTCTGGCGGGCCTGGGGAATGCCCAGCAGGTCCATCATCGACCAGCGAATACCCGCCTCTTCACGCTGGATCACCAGTATCCAGTCCTGGCGATCGTCGGGCTGTAAGAGCTGGATGTGCAGTTGCAGCGGCAACGGCAGATCCGGATTTTTTTCGGGCAGCGGCGCCCGGCCGGCGCAGGCGCTCAGCAACACAACCACGGCGACCAACAGAAATCGCAGAATGCTGGTTACCCCTGTGGGAGCGAGCTTGCTCGCGATGGCGGCGGCAAATCCGGCATATCCGTTGGCTGACCCACCGCTATCGCGAGCAAGCCCGCTCCCACAGGTTTGGTGTTTCAAGCGGCTGGCAATGAACATCACACAGTTCCTTCAAAAGGTTTGCGCGCCACCACATTGACCAGGGTTTCTTCCCGTTGGCCAAAGGGCTTTGGCTTGCACACACCCAATAGTTCGAGCAGGCCGAAATCCTTGGCGCGACTCCACCACAGGTACGGATAAGACACGTTTTTCTCGGTAAATTCGAAACCCTGCTGGCGAATCATTTGCAGATACTGCGGGGCGCTTTTCTGCACATGCATGGGGTGGCGGAACAACCAGCGGATCACCCAGGTATCAATGTAAGCCTCGGTGGATTCGGCGAACAGCAAATAACCGCCGGGTTTGAGCACGCGATAGAACTCGGCCAGTGCCTGTTCCTGCTCCACCAGATGATGGAAGGTCTGGTGACAGAACAGCAGGTCGATACAGGCGTCCGGCAGGTTGAGGCTGGCGCAGTCACTGCCGATCAACTCCACTGCCATGCCCTGGCGGGCCGCTTCTGCGCGGCTCTGGTCCAGGCTCTGGGGATCAGCATCGACGCCAATCAGACGACCGGGCGCAAAGGCCTGGTGCAGTAGCGGGAATGACTTGCCCTGGCCGCAACCGGCATCCAGCAACACCGGGCTAACCGGTAGCGCTTCGCTGAACAGGTTGCGCAAATCGTCGATCGCCAACCGCAGCACATAGTGTTGCCAGATCCGGCTGCGCAGGAACCACAAACCGAAACGGGTTTCTTCGACGTAGTGGTCGCTCAAGTAGTTCATGACGCATCCATCGCACAGAACTCCGATATCACCTTCAACCGGCGCCTGGCTTCGCTGACGAACGGGTTGCGTCGGTCCCAGGCGTACCCGGCAAGAATGGAGCTGATCATCCCGCGGATTTCAGGCGAACTGCCCTCATGGAAGATCACATCCTGGAAAGTCCCGGCGTACCAGCCTTCGACATAGCAACGGAACGTGTCGACGCCGCGCTTGAGCGGTTCGGCGAACTCGGTTTGCCAGTCGACGGCTTCGCCTTGCAACTGACGGTGCAACACCCCGGCGGCCATGCTTGCCGAACGCATGGCAATAGTCACGCCGGAGGAAAACACCGGGTCGAGGAATTCCGCGGCATTTCCCAGCAGCGCGAAACCCGGGCCGTGCAGGGTTTTGACGTTGGCCGAGTAACCGCCGATGGTCCGGGCCTCGGTGTCCCACTGCGCATTTTGCAACACACTGGCCAGGCTTGGCGTCTCGGCGATAAAGCCGCGCAGACACTCGTCCAGATTGTCGCTGCGGCCGGCGAAACGTTCCTCGGCGGCGACCACGCCGACCGAGCAGCGCCCATTGCTGAACGGGATGGTCCAGAACCACACGTCGCGCTGGGACGGATGAGTGGTCACCAGGATCTTGCTGCGGTCGAAGGCCGGGAGGTCGATACGGTCTTCGACGTGAGTGAACACGGCCTGACGCACCGGGAAATTCGACGGTGCCTCGAGGTCGAGCAAGCGCGGCAGCACGCGGCCGTAACCACTGGCATCGAGCAGGAAATCAGCCTCGATGCGGTATTCGCTACCGTCTTCGCGGCGCACGCCGAGCTGCGGTTTTTCCGGGGCATTGTTGACGCTGACGATGGTTTCGCCATAGCGAATCTCCACGCCTTGCAGCGCGGCCTGATCGGCCAGCAGCTTATCGAAATCGGCGCGCTGGACCTGATACGTCGTCGATTTGCCGTGGCTGAACGTCTCGCCGAAGTCGAATGCGCTGTAGCGCTCGCCCCAGGCAAACGCGGCACCGGTTTTCACCTGGAAACCGGCCGCGTTGACGGCGTCGAGCATGCCCGCTTCTTCGACGAAATCCAGGCAATGGGCCAACAGGCTTTCACCGATGGAGAACCGTGGGAAATGCTGACGCTCGATCACCAGCACATCGTGGCCCTTGCGCTTGAGCAACGCGGCGGCGATGGCACCGGAAGGGCCGGCGCCGATGACCACGACCTGGCGACATTCCATTTCAACGGTTGGCATGGGGGCTCCTTGCCGGGACAGCGGCTTTCAGGGGGATTCGGTGCATGCCGGTCAGGGCAGGCAGCAGTGTAGCGATCAGGCCCATCAGCATCAGGGCAAAGTACAGCGGCGGGCTGATGAGTTGCTGTTGCAGCAGCAGGTTGAGAAAGACGATCTCACTCAAGCCGCGGATGTTCAGCAGCACACTTTCCCGCCAACGGCTGGCGCCCTGGAACGAGGCTCCGGCCCAGCCGAGGCCGAGCCAGTTACCCAGCAGTTTGCTCAGCATCGGCAACAGCAGCAGGGCCAGCAGTTGCCCCCAGCCGAGGCTGTCGATCGCGCTGTGCACGTTGATCTGCACGATGCCGAACGTGAGGATCAGCGGGATGGCGATGTACGTCTGCAACCGGATCATCCACAAGGCCGGCAACGGCAGCACCAGCGGCGCTTTCAGTGCGGCCATGATCAACACATAGCCGATGCCGAAAATCAGCGCATTGAGCTTGAAGTGTTCGGCGAAGACCAGCAGGGCGAAAAAGCTCAGGCTGTAAAGCCATGTCTGGCGCAAGCCGAGCAACCGCAGCAGCACCGGCAGGCACGCGCCGGCCAGCGGCAGCAACAGGCTGCTCAGGTGCAGGCTGCCTTGGGCGATGCCGAACAGGGTCCAGCAGGCGAGGTCGATGAGGATCGCGGTTTGCACCAGTCGCCGGGTGGCGGCGGGTGGGTAATCGATGTGCCGCAGGTACAGGTACAACACCGGAATCGCGGTGATGGCGAACAACAGGCCGACGGCCAGCGAACTGATCCACGGTTGCGCCGGCAACAACCAGACCGCCGTGGCCAGGCCGCAGGCAAACGGAAGGCAAAAGCTGGGCAGGGCGATTTTCAGGCTCTGGCGATCCAGTTGCAGGTCGATCACATCGCTGAGGATGTAGCCCAGCAACAGGGCAAAGCTCAGGCTGTAGAGGTTCTTCAGCCAGCCCGGCGACACCAGCAGCGCACCGCTCAATTGCCATTGGGGCTCGATCCAGAAATACATCAACAGTGGCAAGCCGAGGGTCGCCAGCAACAACTGGCTGACGATGGGAATCAGGCCGAAATGCCGGCCGACACGGGTCGCCACCGCGAACAACGCCAGCGCCATCGCCCAGAACAGCACGACCATCACGCTGCCCGCTCCACGGCCGTGGGCTCATGCACCTGTTGACCGGCCCACGGCGCGAGCAGGAAGCTGAAGATCAGGCCGAGGCTCACCGACAGTCCGAAGTTACTCACCGCCGGGGTGCTCGACACCGCCAGCAAACCGAAGGACAGCCAGGTGGTCAACGCCGCCAGCAGGGTGCCCAGCAGGCTCACGGCCGCGCCGCCGACCTGTTCGCGCATCAGGATCGCGTAATCGACACTGATCGCCGTCACCAGCAGCAGGCCGAACAGACTGAACAGGGTCAACGGCTGCCCCAGCCAGCCGAGGCTGGCCAGGCTGCACAGCGCTGCCAGCAGTGGCAGGGACACGATGCGCAACGCGCCGCCGAGGCCGAAGGGCAGGATCAGCACCAGCACGATCAGCACGCAGGAGGCGAGTTTCAGTTCCGCGGCACTGATTTGGGTGGCCGCGAACACATTGTTCAATTCACCCAGTCGATCCACCAGTGTCACGCCGGGTAAATCCTCACCCTGGAGCCGCAGCAAGGCGGGGTTGTTGATGCCTTGCAGGCTGACCATCGCCGCCACGCCATCATCGGTCGGCCCCAGCCACAGGGCCCGGTAGGGTTCTGCCAACGGGCCGGCCAGCGCGGCGTCGATGTCCTCGACAGGCAATGCCTGTAACTTCGTTAGCTCGGCTTGCAGCGCCTCAGCCGGTATGCCGATGTCGAGCAACGGTTGCCAGAACGACGGCAGTTTGCTCAATGCTGCGCGCACCTGTTGCTGTTCGTTCGGCGGGCTGACCAGTTGATTGAGCGACAGATAGCCCTGGAGCTTTTCCAGGCCAATCAATTGATCCAGTCGCTCTCTCAGGGCGGTTTGGCGTTCGAGCAACTGCTGCTGATTGGCGGCGCGTATCAGGAAGAACTGGCTGGTGGGTTGATAGCCGGTGATCCGGGCAATGGTCTGGGCTTCGTCGGTCAATTGTTGCGGCGCGCTGATCCACTGGCGGATGTCGTTTTTGCTGCCGAGCTGTAACAGTCCGCCCACGCAAAAGGCGATCAGCAGCGCCAGCAAGACGGGTGTTTTCGCCTGTTTGAGCAGCGCTTCACGACAGTCCAGCAACAGCTCGCAAACACGCAATGGCCACTGCGCCGGGCGCAGGTCTACGCCCTTGAGCAATGCCGGCAGCAGGCACACCGCGGACAGATAGGCGCCGAGCAAACCGGCGGCAGAGAACGCGGCAATCTGGGTCAGCGCCGGGAAGGGGGTCCAGGCCAGGGCCAGATAGCCGATACCGCTGGTGATCAGGCTCAGGGTCAATCCGGGCAAGGTCATGCGCAGGGCAGGCCAGCTGTGCCAGGGTTTCAGGCTCCAACTCTTGGACAGGTAATGCAGCGGATAATCGACCGCGACACCGATCAGGCTCGAGCCCAGCACCAGCGTCATCACGTGCATATGGCCGAACAACGCCACGCAGGCCACCGCACCGAAGAGCATGCCCACCACTACCGGCACGAACGCCAGCAAGACGCGCCAGCGCCGGAAGGCCAACAACAGCAACAGCAAAATCCCGACGGTGGCACCGCCCCCGACCCAGGTCATCTCCCGGGCAGCCTGCTGTTGCCCGTTGGCTGCGTACAACAAGCCGCTAGCGGCGAGCAGTTGCACGTCGTGCCGGGCGGCTTCTTCGCGACTGTGCTCGAGCAAGTCGGCCACTTGCAGCGGCAGGTTCATGTCGAAGGCGTTGCCGGTGGTGCGCGCGCGCAGCAATACCCAGCTCTTGCCATCGGCATCGGCGACCAGGGCGCCGCTGCCGATGTCCAGTTGCACCGAACCGCGTTGCGGCTGGCTGTTCTGGATGCGCCCGGTCAGGCCCAGCCAGTCGTCCTGGCTCGGCACCAGGCTGTAACCGTTGAACGGGTCGAACAAGGCCTGCACCCGTTGCTGGATAAAGGTGCCGGGGTGCTCGATCAGCAGTTGTCGGTCCGCCGCCTGGAGCATCGCCAGGCGACCTTGCAGCAACTGCGTGCGCAGCGCCGGCAAGTCGGCTTGCAGGGTCCACTGGACCTTTTCGAACAGTCCGCTGGCCTGCCATTGCTCGCCGAGGGTCTGCGCCATGGCGACGGCCTGCTGGCGATCGGTGTGGCCGACCAGCACCAGCATTTCGCGGTTCAGCGGTTCCTGCATGCGTTGTTCGGCGCGCAGTTCCAGAGCATCGGGCGCCGTGCCGGGTACCAGTTCCATCAGGTTGGCCGACAGTGGCGCGCCGTCACGCCATTGCCAACCGGCGAGCGCCAGTACGGCCAGCAGCAGGAGCAGAAACAGCCGTGGCAACCACCGTTCACTCGGCAAAGTCATGTTGCTCCGCATCGCTCAAGGGTTGGGTGCCGGTGCTGTCCTGCATGCGCAACAACGTGCTGTCGCCCTGGGTTTCGAGCAGTTCGATGCTGTGCACCAGTTCCGCGCCGGTTATGTTGATCTGGTTGAACACCTGCTTGAGCAGCATTGAGCGCGGCAACAGCGTGAGCTTCCAGTTCTGTGCGTCGCCGCTCAGGGACAATTCGAAATCCCGTTGCAGGCCGCTGCTGTCACCTTGCAGCACGGCCAGGAACAAACGGTTCTGCTCGGCACCGGCGCTTTTGCCCGGCAGCATTTGCCAAACAATGCCGTCACGCCGGGCAATGCCTTTGGCGGTGATGCGATAGTCCTGTTGCAGTGGCGTTTTCAGCAACCACAACAAGCCGTGGTTTTTTGCCAGGACGAACGTGCCCTTGCTGACCAGCGGCTGGGGCAGGGCGCGCAGGTGTTTTTCCTGGGTGAAACTGCCGTGGATCACCTCGGGCCTGGCCAGTTGATCGCTGAGTTGTTGCAGGTCGAAGGCATGGGCTAGTCCAGGAATGCCCAGTAGCACGCAGAACACTGTAGGAGCGAGCTTGCTCGCGAAAAACCTGAGGGCGCCGCGGACTGTCAGGTGCCCGGCGTCATCGTTAACGACCATCGCGAGCAAGCTCGCTCCTACAGGGAAGCGGGAGGGGTAGAAAATCATCGCAGAGCTCTCTCTACGGCGTCGGTGAACACTGTCGGCGAGGCCAGTTGCATCTCGCGGCTGGCGAGGTCGACGGCGACTTGTACCGACATGGCCCGGGTCAAACGTTCGCCGGTTTGCAGGTCGCTGATCAGGTAGTTGATCTTCAAGCGGTTCTCCCACTCCACAAGGTTGGCGCGCACGTTGAGTGTCTGGCCGAACACCGCACCGCGCACGTAGCGCAATTGCAGGTCGATCACCGGCCACGCGTAGCCTGACTCGTTCATCGCCGTGTAGTTGTGGCCGATCTTGTCCAGCAGCGCACAGCGGGCGACTTCCAGGTATTTGACGTAATGGCCGTGCCAGACCACGTGCATGCTGTCGACGTCAAAGAACGGTACGACGATTTCCGTGTCGGTGTAGAGAAATCCCTTGCTACGCATGCAGCCTCCAGTGTTGTTCGGCGATGCGTAGCAGGCACAGGCGCAATTCGCCTTCCAGCGCGCGGTCTTCGATGACCGGTGGGAAGTCCTTGGCCAAGGCTTCATGCATGGCGGCCAATGCGGGTGGCAGTGGTCGTGCATCTTCAGCCTGACCGCGCAGCCAGACACCCTGATTGGCCGCCAGCAGCGTGGCGGCCGCCACCTGTTCAGTGAGCTCCAGCACGCGGATCGCATCCCTGGCGGCAATGGTGCCCATGCTCACTTTGTCCTGGTTGTGGCATTCGGTGGAGCGCGAAAAGACACTGGCCGGCATGGTGTTTTTCAGCGCTTCGGCGGTCCAGGCACTGGTGCCGATCTGCACCGCCTTGAAACCATGGTTGAGCATGGCGCGGTCAGCCGTGGCGCCGGACAGGTTGCTCGGCAAGCCATGGTTATAGCGCTCGTCCACCAGCAGCGCGAGTTGCCGGTCCAGCAGGTCGGCGACGTTGGCCACGAGGTTTTTCAGGCTGTCCATGGCGAACGCGATGTGGCCGCCGTAGAAGTGCCCACCGTGCAGCACACGCTCAGCCTCAGCGTCGATGATCGGGTTGTCGTTGGCGCTGTTGAGCTCGATCTCGATGAACGAACGCAGCCAGTTCAGGCTGTCGGCCAGCACGCCCAGCACATGGGGTGCGCAGCGCAGGGAATAACGGTCTTGCAGGCGATGCAAGGGGGCGGTCGGCGCGTCGATGGCCAGATCCTTGCGCAACCACGCGGCGACTTGCATCTGCCCCGGGTGTGGCTTGGCGGCGAACAGGCGCTCGTCGAAGTGCTCCGGGTTACCCTGCAGGGCGACCACGTTCAGCGCGGTGATGCGCGTGGCCAGTTGCAGCAGGTAATCGGCGCGGGCGTACGCCAGGCAGGCCAGACCGGTCATCACCGCGGTACCGTTCATCAACGCCAGGGCTTCTTTCGGACGCAACACCAGTGGTTGCCAGCCGAGTTCGCGGTGGACATCGGCGGCCTGCCGGCGCTCGCCGCGGAACATCACTTCGCGTTCGCCGGACAGCGTGGCGGCAACGTACGAAAGCGGCGTCAGATCACCACTGGCGCCCACCGAACCTTCTTCCGGAATCAGCGGCAGGATGTCGTGTTCAAGGAACGCCTGCAGGCGCTCCAGCAACTCCACGCGCACCCCGGACACACCGTGGCACAACGACTGCAAACGCGCCGCCAGTACCGCGCGAGTGGCCTGGGCGTCGAGCAGTTTGCCCAGGCCGCAGCCGTGGAAGGTGTACAGATGACGGGGCAGCGCCTCGACGTGATGCAGTGGCACCGCGACCACGCAGGAATCGCCGTAACCGGTGGTCACGCCGTAGATCACGCCTTCCTTGTCCAGCAGAGAGTCCAGAAAACGCGCGCCCTTGGCGATGCGCTCGCGGTAGGCGGGATCGCTTTGCAACTGCGTCGGCACCTTGCGGTTGGCCAGTGCCAGCACATCTTCAATGCGCAAAGGGCGTTCGCCGAAGGTTACCGGCTCAAGCGTTGGCGTCGTCATCGGTCTTCCAGAAAGGGTAAAAGTTGAACCATTGTTGGGGCGCTTCGAGGCAATAGTGACCCAAGCGTTCGGCGTAGCGGGAGGCCCACTGATGAATGACCTGTTCGCGGTCGCTGCGTTTCCAGGTGATTGCCTCAGCGAACGGCTCAATGCTCAGTCGATAATCGCCGTCGGGCTTTTTCAGGCACAGCAGCAGGTTGACCGGGCATTTCAGCAAACCGGCCAGCAGCCACGAGCCCTGGGGGAACCTGGCCGGATGACCGAGGAAGTCCACGGTCACGCTGCGTCCGCCATGCAGCGGCACGCGGTCGCCGGCAATCGCCAGCCACTCGCCACGCTCCAGGCGCTCGCTCAGTTGCAGCATGATCCCGGGGTCGAGCTCGCTGACCTGGATCAGGCGCAAATTGGTCGCCCCGGCTTCGCCCAGCAAACGGTTGAACTGTTCGGCGTGCTTGGTGTGCACCAGCACGTTCATCGTGACCTTCTCGCCGATTTCCGCCAGTGCGCGGCAGACTTCCAGATTGCCCAGGTGCGCGCCCACCAGCATCTGCCCGCGGGCACCGCGCAACTGGTCACGCAGCAGCGCCGGGTCGATGATTTCGATTTGTTCGATGCTCAGCTTGCCGTTCCAGACGTCGAGTTTGTCGAGCATGGAGTCGGCGAAAGCCATGAACTGGCCGAATACCCGCCAATGGCTCGGGCGTAGCTCGCTGCGTCCGCTCCAGTCGGCCAGGCGTTGTTGATATTGCCAGGCACTTTTGCGTGCGCTGCGACCGAACAGGAAAAAATACAAGACGATGCCGTACAACACGGGGCTCAGTACCCGACGGCCCAGCACTTTGGCGCCGAAGGCGGTGAGCTTCATCAGCCAGAAACTGCCTCGTTCTTCGCGGTCGGCCCAGTGTTGTTTGTCTGCGCTCATGCCCGCCACCGTCGCCAGAGGATCACTGGCGCCCGCAGCAACATGCCAAAGAACAGCCGCGTGTGCATGCTGGAAATCAGCACGTTGTCGTGGAACATCCGAAAATGCGAAACGCCGTCCAGCGGGTAATGGACTTTGGTTTGCAGCCATTGCATCGGCAGATTGCGCCAAGCCAGGCGCACCAGGATGTCCGAGTCGAAGTCCATGCGCTTGCCGATTTTCGCTGACTCGATCAACGCCAGAACCGGTGGCAATGGGTAGACCCGGAAACCGCACATGGAGTCGCGAATCTGCAACGACAGGGTGTTGATCCAGACCATGACGTGGGTCAGGTAGCGCGCATATAAACGGCCTTTCGGCACGCTGGCGTCATATAGCGGATAACCGCAAATCACCGCCTGTGGGTAGCGGCGTGATTGTTCGATGAAGCGTTTGACGTCCTGCAAGTCGTGCTGACCATCGGCATCCACCTGCAAGGCATGGCTGAAACCCAGGCGCGAAGCTTCGCGCAAGCCGGTCATGACCGCGCCACCCTTGCCCTGGTTTTCGGCGAGGCGGATCAGGTAAACCATTTCACGCTGGGCCAGGCGATCCAGCACCCGGGCGCAGCGCGGGCTGCTGGCATCGTCCACCAGAATGCACGGCAGATGGCTGGCGATCAGGGCATCGACCACCGTGGTGATTGCGTCTTCGTGGTTGTACACCGGGATGATGGCGCAGGGGCTATGCATGCGCCACCTCCAGCAAGATCCGCCCGCTTGAGCAAGTGGCGGTTTCGTTGCGATAGGCGAAGTACAGTTTGCCGCGTACCGGGTCAAAGCGCAGGTGCAGCTGGATCTCATCGCCCGGGCGCACCAGTTGCTGGAACTTCAAGACTTCCATGCCGGCGAATTTTTTCGGCAGGTTCATCAGTTGCTGGCCCAGACTCAGCGCCCAGTCCACCTGCACCACGCCAGGCAATACCGGCGCCGTGGGGAAATGACCGCTGAAATAGGCCAGGTCCGGTGGCACGGCCAGTTGCAGGCTCCACTCGCCATGGCTTTCGACTTGCTCCAGCACCTCAGGCGCTTTGGGGCGCGGTGCCAACAGCAAGGCATTGACGTCGGCCTGGGGCAGTTTGCCCTGAGTGTTCAGCGGCAGATGCCGCAGCAGACGCCAGCGCCTTGGCAAGGCCAGGGCTTCGCAGTGTTGGCTCAGGTGCTGGCGCAGTTGCTCGGTGAGACTGCGTCGACCCTGATTGCGCAGCACATGCAAACCGGCATCGCTCAGCACCAGCAACGCTCCCAGGGAGGCACGGTTTTCCTGAATGACACCGAGCCGCGCTTCGACGACCCATTCATGGGCTGTCAGAGCCTGTTCCAGCGTCGGCAGCGAGATGCGTTTTTCTTCCAGCTTGACGATCCGGTCAAGTCGCCCAAGCAATTCGAAGCGCCCATCGACGGCGATGCGTGCTGAATCGGCAGTCTGTTCGACATGACCGCCAGGCAAGTAGGGCGAAGCGATCAACAGCGCGCCATCACTGTCTTGAGTCAGCGTGACTTCGGCAAAGGRCCGCCAGAGTTCAGCGCCCTGACGCCAGGCGATTCCGCCGGTTTCCGAACTGCCGAAAATTTCCGTTGGCCATTGCCCCAGACGTTCGTGAAGGCTCTGTGCGGCCTCGACCGGCAATGCACCGCCGGAGGAAAAAACCCGGCGCACTGAGCTCAAGGCAGGCCAGTCGAGGTTGTCGCCCATGCGCTTGAGCAACGCCGGGCTGGCCACCCAGGCGAAGGCCGGGTACTCGCGGCTGGCGCGTTGCAGGTCTTCCGGAAAGGCCAGCTGCCGACGTACGAACGGGCGCCCGGCGCACAGCGGCCACAGCACCCGAAACAGCAGACCGTAGATGTGCTGGGTGGCGACGCTGCCAATGATGCACGCCGGGCCCAGGTCGGCGCCCCACAGCTGTTCCAGGGCTTCGACTTCATTGGCCAGTTGGCGCAGTTTTTTTTCGATGCGCTTGGGTTCGCCACTGGAGCCCGACGTGCACAGGCTGAGTTTGCATTGATCGAGATCCAGCGCGGCGGCACTGAGCGGCGGCTGTTGGAAATCACCAAGGTGCGCATCGCCGGGCTGATCGGTCAGCCACAGATCGACATCATCTGACCAACGTTGGCGAGTCTGCGGTTGCAGGTCAGACGGCAGCAACACACTGACCCCGGCACGCCAGGCGCCAAGCAACGCGATCGCCAGATCGGCGGCATCCTCGAGGTGCACGGCCATCTGCCGGACACCCCGGGCTTGCAGGCCGGCGGCCAGGCGCAGCGCCTGTTCGCACAGTTGGGCGTGATCCAGTGCCGGAGCGGTCGCTACGGCGCGCTCCGGCGGAGCCTTGAGCAGCAGGTGCTCAAGTTTTATCCAATTCATGGGCGGCCTCGTACCCTTAGTCTTATCAGCCATTCAATGGCAAACATCAGGCCTATCAATCCGTAGGAAATCAGGCCGGTGTACAGCGTCCACCAGCTCAGCGGCGCCCAGAGGGTCAGGGCGGCGGCGCACACACCGTTGCAGAGAAAAAAAACGCTCCAGGCGATGGTTACCTGACGGGTATAGCGAATGCCCTCGGCCGGCAATTGCGGCTCGCGTACCCGGGCCAGGCGTTCAACGATCGGTGGGCCGAATGTCAGGCTCGATCCGAACAGCGCCAACATGAAGGCGCTGATCAACACCGGATACCAACGCAACAGCGCCGGGCTGTCGAACAGTGCCAGCAACAGGCAGAACACAATGGCCACCGTGGCCATCCACAGGCTGCCAGGCCGACGTTTGCCGGTCAGTGCCCGGGCCAGCCACAGTCCGCCCAGCAGCAGACCGAACTGCCACGGGGCGAAATGCTCCATGCCGAAATACACCGCAAAGGGATACAAAAGGCCTGCCAGCAGCAGGCCGAGGCCAATCAGTCGATTCATGCGGCCGGTTGAACCAGACGGTAGACCGCCTCGACCACGTCACTGACGGTACGCACCGATTTGAATTCTTCGGCGGCGATTTTCTTGCCGGTCTGACGTTTGATGTGATCAATCAGGTCGACCGCATCGATGCTGTCGATTTCCAGGTCCTGATACAGGTTGGATTCCAGGCTCACACGCTCAGGGTCCAGTTCGAAAAGCTCGACCAGGGCATCGCGCAGGGTGTTGAAAATGTCGTCACGAGTTTGCATGGTCCGGTCTCAAGCTGCCTGTTTTGCGGTGACGAACGCCGCAAGGCTCGCCACGTTACTGAAGTGATTACGTGTGTCCTTGGCATCGGCGTCGATCTTGATGCCGTACTTTTTCTGGATGGCCAGGCCCAGTTCCAGTGCGTCCACCGAGTCCAGGCCCAGGCCTTCGCCGAACAGCGTCTGTTCGTTGCCGATGTCTTCGGCGCTGATGTCTTCCAGGCCAAGGGCGTCGATGATAAGCATTTTGATATCACGGTGCAGATCGCTCATCTTCGGCGAGCTCCTTAATAAAGTAAGAATGTAGATAATCGTTGAGCTTGCGCGAGGCTTGCGGAGCCGGCCCCTGCGTGGCGAAAGTCTGTGGATCTATATCGGCACCGACCCGGAAACTGAAGTGCACGCGCCGCTTGGGGATGCGATACCAGGGCTCGGCCTTGGTCAATGTGGTCGGGTTGACCTTGATAATGACCGGGGTGAGGATTTTCGCACCCCGCAGGGCGATTGCCGCGGCGCCCCGATGAAAGGCCGGCGCCTGGCCGGGTTGGGTGCGCGTACCTTCCGGGAAAATGATCAGGGTCTGGCCGTCTTTCAGCGCGTCGGCAGCGGCGTCGAGCATGTCCATGCTGCCGTCGTTGCTGATGTATTCGGTGCAGCGCAGCGGTCCGCGGGTGAAAGGGTTTTCCCAGAGGCTTTGCTTGACCACGCAGTTGGCGTGACGCACCAGGCCGATCAGAAACACCACGTCGATCAGCGACGGGTGATTGGCAATGATCATTTGCCCGGGGCGACCGAGTTTTTCCGCGCCTTCAATGGTGTAGGTCAGTACGCCGGTGCGGGCCATGAAACGCACGAAAATCCAGAAACAGCGGCTGACCGTTTGCCGGGCCCGCAGCCGATGGGTCCGGGCGTCGCCCGGCAGGCAGTTCAGCACAGGGAAAATCACCAGGCGCAGGCACAGCCCGCCCAGCCCGAACAGGGCAAAGCTCGCGGCGGTGGCCAGCAAACGCCAGTAATAGGCGTCGCGGTTTTTCTCGGTCACGGGTTGCGTTGCCAGGTCCATACACGATTTTTCCAGGCATGTTGGCAGGTGGTTTGCTGGCCGAGCAGCATACGCAACAGATTCAGCGCGTGTGGCCAGCGGGATTTGGACAACACATCCGAGGGGCTGTTCAGGGACAACTGCCAGTCGGTACCGGGGGTGATCAGCAGGCCGACGGCATAAGGGAACGGCACGTCGTCGATCCAGGTTGAGTAAGCCTCGGGCGGCTGCTCTTCGGTGACCACCAGCAGTACCGCGCGAGCGCCTTCAGCCAGCAGCGCGGCAGCTTCCAGCATGCCGTGTTCCAGGCCATCACCTGCGGCGGCCAGGGCCGTCATTTCACTGGTTTCACCGCGCATGATCGACCACAAGCCAATAATCGCGTTATGCACAGACAAGCTGAACCGGGTCGGCGACAGCGGCTGATCGGCGGCCAGATCACTGAGAATGTCGACGGTGCGGGGCGTTTCGCCGTGACGGGAAACAAAGACCAATGGCAGATCCTGCCGACCTTCGGCCAATGGCCAGCCGACGCTGAAGGCCATCCGCGCCAGGCGGCTGAGCCGGCGGCGCTGCATGGCCGGCAGAAAAGAAACGTCGGGAGCGGCATCGCTGTCCGGCAGCACGGCCGGTTGTCGGCTCCAGGCCTGCCAATCGCTCACGCTTTCAAGCCCTGGGGCCCAGGCGCGCCATTGGGCGATGTTGAAGTTGATCACAGACATTCATCCCACCCTCACGGGCTTACTTGACGCGGGGGAGTGGCCGAGGGCCGAGACTTACCCTGCGTGGCGTTTGGCGCCGAGTGGCGCGCATTATCCCGGTGCCGGGAACGTGTAGCAAATGCTGGTTACATTTTGCTCAATAAGATGAAGCGGCTGACTCGAAAAAATTGAACGATTGGTAATTATTCACAAGGTTTTTTGCTCCGTCTGTCGGTTCTGGCGTCGAATCACCGAGCCGTTCAGGGCTTTTCAAGCAAGAGAAGGCAACTGACTGTGTAGTCCCTGTGCCGACAAGGTAGCGAAGCAACGCGGTGGACCACTACACTCGGTCATTCTTTGGTACACGGAGGTTTTGACATGCGGCGCGTGGTGTTCAATCAGAAAGGTGGCGTTGGCAAATCCAGTATTGCCTGTAATCTGGCGGCGGTCAGTGCCAGCGAGGGTTTTCGCACCTTGTTGGTGGATCTCGATGCCCAGGCCAACTCCACTCAATACCTGACGGGGCTCACCGGTAACGATATCCCGATGGGCATCGCCGACTTCTTCAAGCAGACGCTGTCTTCCGGGCCGTTCTCCAAAAAGAATCAGGTCGACATCTACGAAACCCCGTTCGATAACCTCCATGTCATTACCGCCACCGCCGAGCTGGCGGACTTGCAGCCAAAGCTTGAGGCCAAGCACAAGATCAACAAGCTGCGTAAGTTGCTTGAAGAACTGGGCGAAGACTACGACCGGATTTACCTCGATACTCCGCCCGCGCTGAATTTCTATGCGGTTTCAGCGTTGATTGCCGCCGATCGTGTGTTGATTCCCTTCGATTGCGACAGTTTTTCACGCCAGGCACTGTACGGCCTGATGGCCGAAATCGAAGAGTTGAAGGACGACCATAACGAAGGCCTGGAAGTCGAAGGCATCGTCGTCAACCAGTTCCAGGCCCGCGCCAGCCTGCCCCAGCAAATCCTCGACGAACTGATCGCCGAAGGCCTGCCGGTGTTGCCGGTGTACCTGGCCAGCTCGGTACGCATGCGCGAATCCCACCAGGCCAACACGCCGCTGATCCATCTCGACCCGCGGCACAAGCTGACCCAGCAATTCGTTGAGCTGCACAACTTGCTGGAAAACGCCTGAAAAACCTGTGGGAGCGAGCTTGCTCGCGATAGCGGTTTATCAGTCAACAGAGATGTTGAATATGAAGCCCTCATCGCGAGCAAGCTCGCTCCCACAGGGTCTGTGGTGCTTCAGATCCCCTGGCTACGCAACCAGCCCATCAGTTGCGGTAACGGGAAAGCCCCGCTCTGCCGGGCGACTTCCCGGCCGTTCTTGAACAGGATCAGGCTCGGAATCGAGCGAATCCCCAATTGCGCCGACAACTGCTGGTTCGCCTCGCTGTCCAGTTTGGCCAGCCGACACTTGCCCTCCAGTTGCCCGGCTGCCTGCTCGAACACCGGCGCAAACGACTTGCACGGCCCGCACCAGTCCGCCCACACGTCCACCAGCAGCGGCAGATCGCCCTTGATCTGGCTGGCGTAGTCGCCTTGCTTCAATTCGAACGGTTTGCTCAGCAGGACTTCGGCCTTGCAGCGCCCGCATTTCGGGTGGTCATTGAGGCGCTCGGCGGGAATGCGGTTGAGGCCGTTGCAGTGAGGGCAGGGGATGAGGAGTGGGTCGGTCATGAGCAAGATCCAATGGGAAGCTGATAACACCTAGTTGGAGACGTTTGCTCATATTTTCAATCGTGCAGCGACAGGCGATAAAACTAGGCTGAGTCGTGCTAAGCCACACCGCTGGTCTGCCAAGGATTATCGCAACTTGCGATATTTTTGATCTGTGATTAACTCCCCATAGCAAAGTGCGATAAGGATGTTGCATGCATGTTCTCACCGAAAAAAGAGTACGTGAAGCCAAGGCCAAATGGCCAATGGCAGCCAACGCGCTGGATCATTGGTATCAATTAGCCAAAGGAAGCAAACCGCCGGATTTTGCAGCGATGAGAGCCACATTCCCTGCTGTCGACAAGGTAGGTGAGTTTCATGTTTTCGATATCGGTGGTAACAAGTTGCGGCTGATAGCTTTTGTCAGATATCGATCGCAAAAGCTTTATATCAAGCATGTGCTGGATCACCGCGAATATGACCGCGGCAAATGGAAGGAGGAAAGAGCATGAGTGTCCTGATCAAAAGAGCTGCCGAGCACTGGGAATTCGTCTCACCGCTGCTTCGAAAGCCGAAAAGCGAAGATGACTATGACCTGCTGGCGCATGCGCTGGACGAGTTGCTCGAGATGACCGGCGATGATGAGTCCCACCCGCTGATGAGTCTGGTGGATATCATCGGTGACTGGATTGAGGAGTGGGACCATAAGCATCACCCGATGCCGAAGCCTGGCGGGGTCGAGGTTCTTGGCTACTTGATGCGTGAACACGGCCTGAGTCAGAGTGACCTGCCTGGCATCGGCCCTCAGTCTGTGGTTTCCGAGATCCTGAGTGGCAAGCGCCAGCTCAACCTGCGACAGATCCGCTGGCTGGCCGAGCGCTTTGGTGTGTCGGCAGAGGTCTTTATCTGACCCGCATCACGACGAACAACTGATCTCCAGATGCTTGCCCCACTCCGGTGGTCGCTCGGCATAACTTTCCATCCCCGGTTGTTCCACGAACGGATTGCTCAGCACCGCGTGCAGTCGGCGGACTTCCGAGTAGTCGCCGTTCTGCGCCGCCTCGATGGCCTTTTGCGCCAGGTAGTTGCGCAGGATGTACAGCGGGTTGACCGCGTGCATCCGCTGGCTGCGCTGATGTTGATCAAGCGTGCCTTCACGGGCCACCCGGGCGACGTAGAGTTCGCCCCAGGCATCAAAGCCCTTGAGGTCGACGAAGTCGTCACGCAAGCGGGTGATGGCCTGTTGCGGTGCTTCATCACCCAGGCGACGGAAAAACAGGCTGTAGTCGACGCCGCTGTTTTGCATCAGTTGCAGCAGGCCCTCCAGCAACTTCTGGTCGTCGTCTTCAGCAGTGGTCAGGCCGAGGCGGCGGCGCATCAGGTCCAGGTAATGGGCCTGGAACAGCGGCAGGTACAGGCCGAGGGTTTCGCGCAGGGCTTCGACGCTGATGAACGGCGTCAGGGCCTGGGCCAACGCGCTGAGGTTCCACTGGCCTATCGGCACCTGGTTGCTGAAGGAGTAGCGGCCCTGGTCGTCGGAGTGATTGCAGATGAAGTTGGCGTCGAAGTCGTCGAGGAAGGCGAACGGGCCGAAGTCGAAAGTAATCCCGAGGATCGACATGTTGTCGGTGTTCATCACCCCGTGGCAGAAGCCATAGGCCTGCCATTTGGCGATCAGTTCGGCATTGCGCTCGACCACTTCGCGGAACATCGCCAGGTACGGCTCTGGTTGTTCCAGGCACTCCGGGAAGTGCATGGCCAGCACGTGATCACCGAGCTCTTTCTGCTGCTCCGGGCGCTTGGTGTAGTAGAAATATTCGAAGTGCCCGAAGCGCACATGGCTCGGCGCCAGGCGCAGGACCATGGCCGCGCGCTCCTGCTTTTCGCGCCACACCGGGGTATCGGAGCCGATTACGCACAAGGCGCGGGTGGTCGGGATGTTCAGGGCGTTCAGGGCTTCGGAAGCGAGGAATTCGCGGATCGACGAACGCAGTACCGCCCTGCCATCGCCCATGCGTGAAAATGGCGTCTGGCCGGCGCCCTTGAGGTGCAGGTCCCAATGTTCGCCGGCCTCGTTGTACACCTCGCCGAGCAACAGGCCGCGACCGTCGCCCAGTTGCGGGTTGTAGGAACCGAACTGATGCCCGGAATAGACCATCGCCCTCGGGATCGCGTCGGCCCAGAGCTTATGGCCGCTGAACAGTTCGGCGAACTCCGGGGTTTCGGCCTCGGCCGGGTCAAGGTCCAGCAGCGCCATGGAGGCGGGGCTGGCCACGACCAGGCGCGGATTATCGATGGGCTCGGGCAGCACATGGGCGGAAAACGCATCGCCCAGGCGGTCGAAGCGATTATCGAAAGTGAGTTCGTCGAGGGCTTTCAAGGGCCGGCTCCAGCAGAATGTCCGAGCATTCTGCTGGGGAAAGGCCGGTTAGTCGAGTTCGGCGGCGGGCGGCTCTTTCGATGCCTTGCCGTCGACCAACGGCACGATGGTCTTCGCTTCCGGCTCGATCGGCACCATCTTGTATTCCTGGCCGTGGAGGTTCTTGAGGTAGACCTCCATCTGCCGGAACGAGATGTTGATGTGCTGCTTCTTGAACTCGCGGTTGATGAAGCGGTTGACCTCGTCGAGTACCGGGTTGCGGTCGCCGAGGTCGCGCACGTGCATGCGCAACTCGTGGTCGAGGGTGCTTTCGCCGAAATTCAGGAAGTACACGTGTGGCTCCGGGTCTTTCAGGACGCGCGGGTTATCGCGCGCGGCCTTGAGCAACAGCTCTTTCACCAGGTCCAGGTCCGAGCCGTAGTCGACACCGAGCTTGAGGGTCACCCGGGTGATGGTGTCGGTCAGCGACCAGTTGATCAGTTGCCCGGTAATGAACGTCTTGTTCGGGACAATGATGTCCTTGCGGTCGAAGTCGGTGATGGTCGTAGCACGGATGCGGATCTTGCTTACGGTCCCCGACAGGTTGCCGATGGTGATGGTGTCACCGATCCGCACCGGGCGTTCGAACAGGATCATGATGCCGGAAATGAAGTTGGCGAAGATCTCCTGCATGCCGAAACCGAGACCGACCGACAGTGCCGCCACCAGCCATTGCAACTTGTCCCAGCTTACGCCGAGGGTCGACAGCGTCGAGACGAAACCGACGCCGGCGATCACGTAGGACAGCAATGTGGTGGTCGCGTAGGCGCTGCCCTGGGCCAGGTTGAGTTTCGACAGCACGAACACTTCCAGCAGACCGGGCAGGTTGCGCGCCAGGGCGAAGGTGATACCGATGATGATCAGCGCGCCGAGCATGTCGCCGATGCTGATCGGCACCATGCTCATATTAGCGCCGGTGCCGCTGGTGTATTCGTAGAGCGTGACATTGTCCAGGTACGAGAACACCGTGATCAGGTCGGCCCAGACCCAATACAGTGCCGCCATGAAGCCACCGAGCAACGCCAGGCGGATCAGGCGCAGGGACTGTTCGTTGACCTTCTCGATGTCCATCGTCGGTTCTTCGATCACGGCTTCGCCATCGCCGGCCTCCTTGGCGGCCAGTCGTTTGGCCCGGGCGCGCTGGTAGGCCAGACGCCTGGCCGCCACGCTGAGGCCGCGCACGAAAGTGGCTTCGATCACCAGCCAGAACATCAGCAGGTACAGGGTGTTGATCAAGCGGTCGCTGAGCTTGAGCGCGGTGTAGTAGTAGCCGAAGCACACGGCCACGAACAACGCGACGGGTAGGGCGGTGAACAGGATCCCCACCAGTTTGCGGAACAGCGAGGCGTTCTCGTGGGTCGGGCTGCTGATGAGCAAGCGGCTGAGCAGCAAGGTCATCAAGGCGTAGCAGATGAGCACCACCGGCATGCCGATCACGTCATCGGCCAGCGCCGCCGGTTGCTGTTCGGCAACGGCGACTACGGTCACCAGTGCCATCACCACTATGCCGAGGCGGCGGACCCATCTGCGCAGGAATTCCACCTGGGGTTTTTCCCAGCGGAAATGCAGTTCTGCCACACCACCCGGTGCGAGGATCCGGTAGGCGGTGTAGAACACCAGCCAGGCCCCGGCCATTTGCAGCAGCGCCGCGCCCATATTGGCGTTCTGCCCACGGGCGTCGATTCGCAGGGCCAGCCCGCACAAGGCGAGGCCCAGGGAAACCGGCATCGCCAGCAGAATATTGATCAGAATCGCCTGCGGCGTGTGCCACTGGCTATCGCGTTTGAAGTGACCGATGTCCTGGTGAACCTTGTTCAGTCGCGCGTACAGATTCTTGCGCCGCCACAGCAGTGCGCCGATCAGCAGGGCCAGCGGCAGGAACAGCAGCGGGCGCTGGGTCAGGCCGTCGGTCAGTTCGCTCAGGCTTGAAAGAACCGGTAGTGAATCGAGTTGCCGCTGGAGGCGATCCGGCACACTGCTGATCCACTCCAGCTCCAGCGGCTTGTTGCTGGGAATCCAGAACATTTGCTCATCGAGCGTCGCCCGCAGGCTTTGCGCCGTGCTGAGCAGTTGTTTCTGGTTCAGTTGCAGGGTGATGGATTCATTGAGCACCGCGCTCAGTTCGCGATTGAGGCGTTCCAGCAGGTCGGTGCGGGTGGTGGCCAGCTCCATCAGGCTTTTGCGCAGTTGTGGCGTGACTTGCTCGGGCGGCTGGGTCGACAGCAGGTTTTCGACATAGGTGGTCGGATTGCTCAGCAACTCCCGTTGCTGGCTGACTTCGAATTGGTACAGGCGAATGTCGGCGATCTGATCGGCCAGGTTGCGGTCGAGCCGCAGGCGCGGCAACGCCTGTTTCTGTTTGTAGAGAATCTTCGAGAGCAGCAGGCTGCCTTTGAGCACGTTGATTTGCTCGTCCAGGGCCGAGTCGCTCTGGGTCAGGCTGTCCAGCTGTTGCTTGGTCTGCAGGTTTTGCTGGGTGACTTCGTTGAGACGGTCGGTGCTTTTGAGCAGGTAGTCCGAAAGTTTCAGGTTGGTCGCGCTTTCGGTGGCCAGCAGGCTGCTGCCGCCGGCCTTCTGCGCTTCGATGGATTGCTGGGTGACCGTTTCCTGGGACAACGCCAGACGCTTCTGGTTGATCAGGGTTTGCAGTTCCTGGATTTCCCGATCCAGGCGGTCGGATCGCTCCGACAACAGGTCGTGCTGGCTGTTGCCGAGGTCCTGCAATTGGGTATTGCCGGCCAGTTCCTGGCGCCGTAGCGGGATCAGGGCGTTCAGCGCTGCAAGCTCGGCATTGAGCTGGTCGCGCTGCTCGGCGCTCAAGGCCTTGCCGCCGTCCTTGCCGTTCTTGAGGATGGTATTGATCTGCTGAATGCGCGTCTGGCTGCTGGAGATCTCCGCCTGGGCGCGCTCGGGGCGGGTCTGGGCGGTGATGATCAGGCTGTTGGCATCGGCCAGGGCTTTTTGCAGGTCGCTTTGCTGGGTGGAACGCTCGGTGAGCATTTGCTCAAGCTGCTGGATCGGTTCTTTGGCGAATCGCTGCGCCACCGGCACCACGTTACTGGCTTTGAGGCGGGTCAGTTCCCGCTGGTTCTCGACGGTCTGTTTGGGCGCATTGTTCAATTGCTGCTTGAGCGCGGTCAGTTTCTGCTCGTAGTCACGCTTGTTGTTGAGCTGGTTCAGCGTGCTTTGCAGGACGGTTTGCAGGGCCTTCTGATCGGCTTCCGGCAGTTTGCGGTCGGCGATCTTGTCCAGGCTCGCCTGCACGGCTTCGCTGGAAGGCGGTTCGGCCGCTTGCAAAGTACTGACAGAGAGACTCAAACCCAGCAGGGCGATGGCGAAGATGGAGCGCAGATTAGGCATAAAGACCGGTCAAGCAAGTGATAGTGGAAGCAGTTTAGAGGAAGAGTCCGGGACCCGGGCGACTTCCTTCGGGGAATCTGACGCCCACTTTGCCGATCTTGTTCCCGTCCATGACCGCCACGGTCCAGATGGTGTTGTTCCATTCAACCTGGTCACCCACCACCGGCGCGCCGCCGACCTTATGGGCAATGAAGTGGCCCAGGGACATGTCCGGATCGATGCCTTCGACCTTCAGGCCATAGAGGGCCGCAACCGCGGCCAGCTGGGCGTCTCCTTCGAGTACGAAGTCGCCGAAGAAGCGCAGATCGAGGCCCCGTTGTGGCGCCTGGCTGAAGAGTTTTCCGAGGGCCGGCAGGTTGTGTTCATGGCCGATAACACACAGCAAATCATCGACTTCGAGCACCGTACTACCCGACGGATGGAGCAATTGTTGGCCACGAAACAGGGCGGCGATACGGGTGCCTTCGGGCATTTTCAGCTCGCGCAGGGGCGAACCGATGCACCATTTTTCCGCGCCGAGGCGATAAACGAACAGCTCCCACTCACTGGTGACATGCACTTCCAGGGCCGAGCGGGAGATGGGCGCAGGCTCCGGGGGCACCGTCACCTTCAGCAGCTTGGCGACCCACGGCAGGCTCGTGCCCTGAACCAGCAGCGACACCAGCACGATAAAAAAGGCGAGGTTGAAGTACAGCTGGGCGTTGGGCAGGCCGGCCATCAGCGGGAACACCGCGAGAATGATCGGGACCGCGCCGCGCAGGCCGACCCAGGAAATGAACGCTTTTTCGCGACCATGGAACGCCTTGAACGGCAACAGGCCAACCATCACTGAGAATGGCCGGGCAAACAGAATCATCCACAGCGCCAGGGCCAGTGCTGGCAAGGCGATAGGCAGCAGATCGTGAGGCGTCACCAGCAGCCCCAGCACCAGGAACATGCCGATCTGCGCCAGCCAGGCCATGCCGTCGAGCATATGCAGGATGCCGTGGCGGCTGCGCACCGGGCGGTTGCCGATCATCAATCCACACAGGTACACGGCGAGGAAGCCGCTGCCGTGCAGGGCGTTGGTCAGGGCAAACACCACCAGGCCACCGGCGATGACCAGAATCGGATACAGGCCGGTGGCCAGGTTGATGCGGTTGACCAGTTGCAGCATGAGCCAGCCGCCGCCCAGGCCGATGACGCCACCGATGCCGAATTCGCGCAACAGGTGGGTCAGCAGGCTCCAGTGCAGGCCGGTCTGGCCGCTGGCGAGCATGTCGATCAGGGTAACGGTGAGGAACACCGCCATCGGGTCGTTGCTGCCGGATTCGATTTCAAGGCTGGCGGTTACCCGTTCGTTCAGGCCTTTACCGCCCAATAGCGAGAACACCGCCGCGGCATCGGTGGAGCCGACGATGGCGCCGATCAGCAGGCCCTGGATCAGGTTCAGGTTGAACAGCCAGGCGGCCGCCATGCCGGTCAGCCCGGTGGTAATCAACACGCCGACCGTGGCCAGCGAGAGCGCCGGCCATAACGCCACGCGGAAACTCGACACCCGGGTGCGCAGGCCGCCGTCGAGCAGGATCACCGCCAGCGCGAGGTTACCGACCAGATAGGCCGTGGGGTAGTTATCAAAAAGAATGCCGGCGCCATCGACACCGGCCGCCATGCCGACGGCCAGGATAATCACCAGAATCGGGATGCCGAGACGGGACGAAAGTGAGCTCACCAGAATGCTCGCACCTACCAGCAACGCGCCGATCAAGAACAGGCTGTTGATGGTCGTCGCATTCAAAGGCAGTACTCCAGAAAGCTGAAAGGCGGGCGCAAACTGACCATGCAGTCTGCGTGCCAGCGATTCTAACCTGTTGAAATGTGATGCTGTCAAAAAGCTTTTGCTGCTCAAAAGATCGCAGCCTGCGGCAGCTCCTACACAGGGATGTGTGTTTTCCTGTAGGAGCTGCCGCAGGCTGCGATCTTTTTGCTTTATAGCTTAAAGGCTAAACCGCCCAACCAGTGTGTTCAGGTCCA
Source organism: Pseudomonas sp. P4_C4 (assembly GCF_056402055.1). Lineage (NCBI taxonomy): Bacteria > Pseudomonadati > Pseudomonadota > Gammaproteobacteria > Pseudomonadales > Pseudomonadaceae > Pseudomonas > Pseudomonas sp. P4_C4. Next base: position 206,414 of record NZ_JBFUID010000001.1, read on the forward strand.
CCGCCAGGCGCGACAGCTCATTGCTCGCCGCACTCGTCTGATTTGCCCCGGTGGCCGACTGCACCGACAGGTCACGAATGTTCACCAGGTTGCGATCCACTTCACGGGCCACCTGCGCCTGTTCTTCGGCGGCGCTGGCGATAACCAGGTTGCGCTCGTTGATTTCGACGATGGCGCTGTTGATGGTGTCCAGCGACATCCCGGCGCCGCGGGCGATGTTCAGGGTCGATTCGGCGCGTTCGGTGCTGTTGCGCATCGAGTCCACCGCGTGCTCGGTACCGCTCTGGATGCTGCCGATCATGCGTTCGATTTCGCTGGTCGACTGCTGGGTGCGGTGGGCCAGGGCACGAACCTCGTCGGCCACTACGGCGAAACCACGACCGGCCTCACCGGCGCGTGCGGCCTCGATGGCGGCGTTCAAGGCCAGCAGGTTGGTCTGGTCGGCCAGGCCACGGATCACATCCAGCACCTTGCCGATGTCGCGTGACTCGTTGGCCAGGTCGCCGATCAGGGTGGCGGTGCTCTGCACGTCGGCGCTCATGCGTTCGATGGCGCTCACGGTTTCCTGTACCAGGTCACGGCCGTCGCCGGCAGATGTGGTGGCGTTCTTCGACGCCTCGGACGTGCTGACCGCGTTGCGCGCGACTTCTTCCACGGCGCTGGTCATTTCGTTGACCGCCGTGGCGGCCTGTTCGATTTCGTTGTTCTGTTGGGTCAGGCCTCGGGCGCTTTCGTCAGTAACGCTGTTGAGTTCTTCGGCAGCGGACGCCAGCTGCGTGGCCGAGCCGGAAATGCGCTGCAGCGTGTCACGCAGCTTGTCCTGCATCTTCGACATGGCCAGCAGCAAGCGGCCGGCTTCGTCTTTGCCGTCGACGTTGATCGGGCGCGTCAGGTTGCCTTCGGCAATCTGTTCGGCGGCGCTCAGGGCGTTGGCTATCGGTTGGGTGATGCTGTTGGTCAGCAACCAGGCGAACAGCAACGTCAGGGCGGTGGCGATCACCAACAGGGAGATCACCAGGTTGAACGCCGAATCATACTGATCGGCTGCCTGCTGGTTAGTGTCGTGGCTCTGCTGGGTGTTGATCTCCAGCAGGCGGTTCAACACGGCGTTGATCGCTTCGGAGTTGTTGAGCAAATCGGTGTTGAGCAAGCTGCGCAGTTCGTCGACCTGATTGTTGCGCGACAGGGTCTTCATCCGGTCTTCGATCTGGCGGTACTGACCCAGCAGCTGTACGTATTGATCGTAGGCCGCACGTTCCTGCGGGCTGGCGATCAGCTTTTCGTAGGTCGCCTGGGCGGCGCGAATCTGCTGGTTACGCGTCTCCAGCAATTCCACGGTTTTCTGCTGCACGTCAGGCTCGCGATTCACCAGCAAACGGTAGGACAGCACGCGCAGGCGCAAGGTGAGCTGGGTGAACTCGTCCAGGCTCTTGATGCTCGGCACACTGTTGTTGGTGATGTTTTCGGCGGCGCCGCGGATCTTGCTCATCTGATTCAAGGAAAACACCCCCAGAACCATCATCAAGCCGCCGATCAGGGCAAAGCTGAGGAACGCCCGAGGGGCGATATTCATATTACGAAGGGACATGGCGATCACCGAAAATAGCGCATCCGTGCGGGGCTGAGGCTGCTGTATGGATGACTTATCGGTCGCCTGGCTGAAGTCTTGAGCCCCCCGTGTTTTAGCCGGTTGCACCTTGTGGCGACGAAGTGCAGGAACCAGATTGGCCAATCACAGTCTTTAAAACTCGCGAGGAAGGTCGCCCGTCAGCAAAATCAAGGCTTTGCGCCTGTATAACCCTGGCATCCAGGGTGACTTTTCTTTATCGTACGCGCCCTTTGAAAAAGCCCGGAAAATCAAAATGTTGGAAGCATCCCTAAGCCAATTGGAACAACTGGTCAGCGACCTGGTGCAACAGAACCAGAACCTGACCGCGGAACTGGCCCAGGCCAAAGATGAAAACGAAAGCCTGCAACTGAGCCTGATGGAACACGAAGAGAAGCAAGGCGCCACGGCGGCTCGCATTCAGGCCCTGGTTGAACGCGTCAGCGCAGGTCCTGTCAGCGCATGAGTTACAACGCCGCAGGGGTAAAAGTCGTCTCGATCCTGGGAGAGGACTATTCGATCAAGGCACCGGCCGGGGAAGAACAGACCCTGCTGGACGCCGCGATGATGTTGAAGGCAGCCCTGGCCGAAACCAAGAGGAAGTACCCGACGCTGATCGGTGACCGCCTGCTGGTGCTGGCGGCGATGAATCTGTGCTCCCAGCAGATCGAAATGCAGAAACAGCACAAGCTCGAACTCGACCGTTACCAAGAGCAAGTCAGCGCCACGGTTGAAGTGATCTCCAAGACGATCAATCAGGCCTGATCGGCTTTGCGCACAACCAAAGAATAGATTGTCGGTTGGTTTGTATACAATCGGCACGGCTGTTGCAGTGTTTCAGCCTCTTATTCTTTGGGGGTGCTCCATGCAGTTCTGGCGACGCAGTATTCAATGGCAGTTGATCCTGAGTATGGGCAGCGCCTTGCTGGTCAGTATTCTGATCGTGGTTGGCATCTATACCCTGGTGGTTAACCGCCTCGCCCAGAGCTATCTGGTCGAGCAAGCCTTGCCGTCGAGCATCGAAGCGATGCGCAACGACATCGAACGCATCCTGGTCCAACCGCTCACCGCCGCCAAGGACATCGCCAGCAACAGCATGGTGCGCGACTGGCTGGCAGGGGGTGAAGACGGTGCCCGGGCCAGCACCTTTACTACCTATCTCGAAGGCATCCGCGCCGAGCACAAGGCCTTTACCGCGATTATTGTCGGCACCGCGTCCAACCATTACTTCACCGAAAAAGGCCTGGACCGGACCCTCAGTCGTTCCAATCCGAAAGATGCCTGGTTCTACTCGTTCCTCGACAGCAACCAGCCGCGCACTCTCAACATCGATAACGACACGGCCACCGGAGAATTGGCGCTTTTCATCGACTTCAAAGTCGAGCAGGCCGGTAAAGTCGTGGGCGTTGCCGGGCTGGGCCTGAGCATGAAAGAGCTGTCGGAGCTGATCCACAACTTCAGCTTCGGTGAGCGCGGCAAGGTCTATCTCGTGCGTTCCGACGGTTTGATCCAGGTGCATCCCGAGGCGCAATTGAGTGGCAAACGAACTTTGACCGAGCAGATTGGTGCTACGGCGGCACAATCGGTGATGAGTCAAAAAGCTGCCACCAGCAGCGGCTTCCAGCGTGACGGTGAAGACCTCCTCGCGTTAAGCCTGCCATTGCGTGATCTCGGCTGGACCCTGGTGGCCGAAGTGCCGCAATCACAGATTTACGCCGAAGCCCGCCGCGCCATGTGGATGAGCAGTGGCATCGGCCTGGCGGTGGCGATTGTGTGCCTGCTGCTGGTGGTGTTGCTGGCCCGTGGGTTGGTACGACCGATTCGTCAGGTAACAGCGGCACTGGTGGCCATCGGTAGCGGTGGTGGCGATTTGACCCAGCGGTTAGATTCCAGCCGCGCCGATGAGCTGGGCGATCTGGCTCGCGGTTTCAATCGGTTCCTGGATAGCCAGCGCGACATGATCGGCGAAGTACTGACCACCAGCGAACGATTGCGTACGGCTGTGGGGCAAGTGGCCAGAGTTGTGGACAACACCGCCGAACGCTCCGGCCGCCAGCAGGAAATGACCGACATGGTCGCCACTGCGGTTCACGAAATGGGTCTGACCGTTCAGGAAATCGCCCAAAATGCCGGCAATGCGGCGGTCGCGTCGCAAACGGCTCGGGATGAGGCGATGCAGGCACGGGAAGTGGTGGGTGGCTCGATCCGGCATATTGAAAGCATGTCCGACGAAATCGGCGTCGCCGCCAGCGCTGTGGGTGAATTGGCGCATCAGGTGGCGTCGATCGATCAGGTGCTGGCGGTGATTCGCGGGATTTCCGAGCAGACCAACCTGCTGGCGCTCAACGCCGCTATCGAAGCGGCGCGAGCCGGAGACATGGGGCGTGGATTTGCCGTGGTGGCCGATGAAGTGCGCACCCTGGCGCGGCGCACTCAAGCCTCCACCGATGAAATCCAGCAGATGATCGGCAGCCTCAAGCAAGGTGCAGAAAACGCGGTGTCGTCGATGCATTCCGGGCAGGCCGCGACGGGCACGGGTGTCGAGTCGAGCCAGCGTACCGGCGCCTCGTTGACCGCGATTACCGGACAAGTGGAACGCATCAGCGATATGAACCATCAGGTGGCGACGGCGACGGAAGAGCAATCGGCGGTGACCGAAGAAATCAATCGCAACGTGCAGGGCATTTCCGACCTGGCGCGGGCGACGGCGGGGGAGGTCAGGGCTTGTCGGGATGATTGCCAGACGTTGCAGCGGTTGGCGGATGATCTGGCGCGGCAGATGGGTGGGTTTCGGTTGAATTAAAAGATCAAAAGATCGCAGCCTTCGGCAGCTCCTACATGTGGAATGCGTTCCTCTGTAGGAGCTGCCGAAGGCTGCGATCTTTTTTGTGGCCGTTACACCAATCTATACCTGATCAGAACCACTCATCCTGCATGCCCAGGCACACATCATCCCGAGCTTCAAGAATCGCCAGCTCATGGTGGCAACCCGGCACTTCCCACGTCAGGAAGTAGCGCGCCGCCTGCAGCTTGCCTTTATAGAAACTGACATCCGCCGCATTGCCCTTGGCTAAACCTTCTTCGGCACGGATCGCCTGCTCCAGCCAGCGCCAACCAATCACCGTGTGACCAAACACCTTCAGGTACAGCGCCGAGTTCGCCAGGCTGCTGTTGACCTTGCCTTGTGCCAGATCAGTCAGCAGGCCGATGGTCACGGTTTGCAGGCGCGCCACCAGCTTTTCCAGCGGTTCGCGCAGCGACGTCAGCGACTCAAACGCCTGGGCGCGCTCGGCGGTGTCGGCGATCAGGCGAATCAGCTGCTTGAGCCCCGCACCGCCGTTCTGCGCCAGTTTGCGGCCCAGCAGGTCCAGCGACTGAATGCCGTGGGTGCCTTCGTGGATCAGGTTCAGGCGGTTATCGCGGTAGTACTGTTCCACCGGGTATTCGCGAGTGTAGCCGTGGCCGCCGAGGATCTGGATCGCCAGTTCGTTGGCCTTCAGGCAGAACTCCGATGGCCAGGATTTGACGATTGGCGTCAGCAGGTCCAGCAGTTCATGGGCCTGCTTGCGTTCGGCTTCGGTCGCAAGGGTGGTGGTGTCATCGAACAGCCGCGCCGCATAAAGACCCAAGTCAAATGAACCTTCAACGTAAGCCTTTTGTATCAGCAGCATGCGTTTGACGTCAGCGTGCTGAATGATCGCCACCGGCGCGGTGTTCGGGTCCTTGCTGTCCGGCACGCGGCCCTGTGGACGCTCGCGAGCGTATTCCAGCGAATACAGATAGCCCGCGTAACCAAGCATCACGGCACCCATGCCGACGCCAATCCGCGCTTCGTTCATCATCTGGAACATGTAGCTCAAGCCCTGGTGCGGCTTGCCCACCAGATAGCCGACGCATTCGCCGTTATCGCCGAAATTCAGCGCGGTGGACGTGGTGCCCCGCCAGCCCATCTTGTGGAACAGCCCGGCCAGCAGCACGTCGTTGCGCTGGCCGAGGCTGCCGTCATCGTTGACCAGGAACTTGGGCACGATAAACAGCGAAATGCCCTTCACCCCGGCCGGCGCGTCCGGCAGCTTGGCCAGCACCATGTGCACGATGTTTTCCGACAGCGGGTGATCGCCGCCGGAGATGAAGATCTTGTTGCCCTTGAGGCGATAAGTGCCGTCGGGCGCCGGTTCCGCGCGGGTACGAATATCCGACAGCGACGAACCCGCGTGGGGTTCGGTCAGGGCCATGGTGCCGAAGAAACGGCCGTCGATCATCGGTTGCAGGAAGCGGCGCTTCTGCTCATCGGTGCCGAAGCTTTCGATCAGGTTGGCCGCGCCCATGGTCAGGAACGGGTACGACGTCGAAGCAGCATTGGCCGATTGAAAGTGCGCGAAGCAGGCCTGGGACAGCAGCGTAGGAAGCTGCATGCCGCCGGCGTCGAAACTGCGCCCGGCGTTGAGGAAACCGGCTTCGAGGAAGGCATCCACCGCCGGTTTCACTTCCGGAATCAGAATCGCCTGACCGTTTTCATAGCGCGGCTCGTTCTCGTCGCCCTTGCGGTTGTGCGGGGCGAAGAACTTCTCGGCGATGCTGCGGGCGGTGCCAATGGCCGCATCGAAGGTTTCGCGATTGTGCTCGGCGAAACGCTCACGCTGGGTCAGGCCCTCGGCATCAAGGACTTCATACAGCTCGAAAGCCAGATTGCGGGAACTGAGCAACGTCTCGGACATGGCGGCCTACCTTTTATTGGAGTGGGCCGAGTCTAGGCTTGGGAATAAAGACTGAACAGGATGATTGATCTTGGTGATGGAGAAGCAAAAGATCGCAGCCTTCGGCAGCTCCTACATTGGAATGCGTTCCCCTGTAGGAGCTGCCGAAGGCTGCGATCTTTTGATCTTGCTTCTAAAGCACCGGGCGGCCATTGCGGCAGCCCGGATTGTCGGTGTTAACCGATGGTCATCAAACTGGCATTACCACCCGCCGCAGCCGTGTTAACGCTCAACGCCCGCTCGATCACCAGGCGTTCCAGCGCAATGTTGGTTTCGCCTTGTGACAGGCCCTGCACGCCAACGATGGCGCCGGCACGCTTGGCAACCTGCTGGCACACCGCACGCAACTGGTCGGAGTGGCCGTGATGCACAACCGCATCAAACACCACTTCGTCCTTGTTCCAGTCGGAAATCAGCTTGATGCGTGCCTGAATATCCTTCGGCAGGCGTGCGAACAAGGCCTTGGTCAAGTCAGCTTCCGGCCACACCGCTGAACCACCGACAGCCAGTACCGCCGCCAGTTGGGTCAGCAGATCGCCTTCGACTTCCGCCAGGCAAAGTACGTGCTCGCGCGGCAAGATCGCATAGCTATTGCGCTCGCCGGTCGGGCCGGCCAGGACACGGGTGATGCCACTTTGCGATTGCGCGGCGAACTGCACGCACAGGGTGCTCAGATCGGCGAACTTGTGGCTGTCGGCCCAGGCTTTCAGGGCGGTCAGCGGCTTGCTCATGGCGTCGCGCAGACGAACGTCCGGTGCTGCGGCAGCATCGCCGCGAGCGAAGGATTGTTCGATCGCATCCGCAGGACGCGTCGACAGCAGGCGGTACAGGTACAGCGGGCCACCGGCTTTCGGGCCGGTACCCGACAAGCCTTCGCCGCCGAATGGCTGCACGCCGACCACGGCACCCACAATGTTGCGGTTGACGTAGACGTTACCGGCGTTGACGTTGTCGATCACCTTGGCGATGGTTTCGTCGATGCGGGTGTGAACGCCCAGCGTCAGGCCGTAGCCGGAAGCGTTGATCTGGCCGATCAGTTGATCGATGTCTTTGCGCTTGTAACGGACCACGTGCAGCACCGGGCCGAAGATCTCCCGCTGCAGTTCGTCGAAGCTTTCCAGTTCGATCAGCGTCGGCATCACGAAGGTGCCGCGTTTGACTTCTTCGGCATCGGCGATGGCCACCTGGTACACGCTGCGACCTTTGTCGCGCATGGCCTGGATGTGCTTCTCGATGCCAGCCTTGGCTTCGGCGTCGATGACCGGGCCGATGTCCACGGACAGGCGCTCAGGGTTGCCGAGACGGCTTTCAGCCATCGCGCCCTTGAGCATTTCGATGACGCGGTCTGCGGAATCTTCCTGCAAGCACAAGACACGCAGGGCCGAGCAACGCTGACCGGCGCTGTCGAAGGCCGACGAAACCACGTCGATCACGACTTGTTCGGTCAGTGCCGAGGAGTCAACGATCATTGCGTTCTGGCCACCGGTTTCGGCGATCAGCGGGATCGGACGACCCTGGCTATCCAGGCGGCCGGCGATGTTGCGTTGCAGCAAGCGCGCGACTTCGGTGGAGCCGGTGAACATCACGCCTTTGACGCGTTCGTCGCCGACCAGGCCGGCACCGACGGTTTCACCGCGACCCGGCAGCAATTGCAGTACGCCTTCCGGAATCCCTGCTTCGAGCAGCAGGCGCACGGCTTGAGCGGCGACCAGCGGAGTCTGTTCCGCAGGCTTGGCCAATACCGGGTTACCAGCGGCCAACGCAGCAGCCACTTGGCCACTGAAGATTGCCAGCGGGAAGTTCCACGGGCTGATGCACACCACTGGGCCCAGCGGACGGTGAGCGTCATTGGTGAAGTCGTTGCGCGCCTGCACCGCGTAATAACGCAGGAAGTCCACGGCTTCACGCACTTCGGCAATGGCGTTGGCGAAGGTCTTGCCGGCTTCGCGAGCCAGCAGGCCCATCAGCGGCTGGATCTCGGCTTCCATCAGATCGGCGGCACGTTCCAGGATCGCGGCGCGTTCGGCGGGCGGGGTGGCCTGCCAGATCGGCGCAGCGTTGAGGGCGCACTGGATCGCGTTGTCGACGTCTTCGACGGTCGCTTCCTGCACATGGCCGACCACATCACGCAGATCGGACGGGTTCAGCACCGGTGCCGGCGCTTCGGTGCTGGAGGCGCAACCGAGCATCGGCGCCGCTTTCCAGTGGTTGTGTGCGGTAGCAAGAAGCGCGCAGGACAGGGACGCCAAACGATGTTCGTTGGCCATGTCGATGCCGCTGGAGTTGGCGCGCTCGGAGCCGTAGAGATCACGCGGCAGCGGAATGCGCGGGTGCGGCAGGCCGAAACCGCCTTCCACGGTCGCCATCTGCTCGATGCTGGCTACCGGATCGGCTACAAGTTCCTGGATCGAAATCGACTGGTCGGCAATGCGGTTGACGAACGAGGTGTTCGCGCCGTTCTCCAGCAGGCGACGCACCAGGTAAGCCAGCAGGGTTTCGTGGGTGCCGACCGGAGCGTACACACGACACGGACGGTTCAGCTTGCCTTCGGAAACTTTGCCTACAACCTGTTCGTACAGCGGTTCACCCATGCCGTGCAGGCACTGGAACTCGTACTGGCCCGGGTAATAGTTCTGACCGGCGATGTGATAAATGGCCGACAGGGTGTGGGCGTTGTGCGTAGCGAACTGCGGGTAGATGACTTCCGGCACCGACAGCAGTTTGCGGGCGCAAGCGATGTAGGAGACGTCGGTGTACACCTTGCGGGTGTAGACCGGGTAGCCTTCCAGGCCTTCGACCTGGGCGCGCTTGATTTCGCTGTCCCAGTACGCGCCTTTCACCAGGCGGATCATCAGGCGATGACGGCTGCGGCGAGCCAAGTCGATCACGTAGTCGATCACGTACGGGCAACGCTTCTGGTAAGCCTGGATCACGAAACCGATACCGTTCCAGCCAGTCAGTTGCGGCTCGAAGCACAGGCGCTCGAGCAGATCCAGCGACAGCTCGAGGCGGTCGGCTTCTTCGGCGTCGATGTTCAGGCCGATGTCGTATTGCTTGGCCAGCAGGGTCAGCGACAGCAGGCGCGGGTACAGCTCTTCCATCACGCGCTCGTACTGCGCACGGCTATAGCGCGGGTGCAGGGCGGACAGCTTGATCGAAATGCCCGGGCCTTCATAAATCCCGCGACCGTGGGAGGCCTTGCCGATCGAGTGGATGGCTTGTTCGTACGAGGCCAGGTACTTCTGCGCGTCGTGCTCGGTGAGTGCGGCTTCACCCAGCATGTCGTAGGAATAACGGAAGCCTTTGGCTTCGAACTTGCTCGCGTTGGCCAGGGCTTCGGCGATGGTCTCGCCGGTCACGAACTGCTCGCCCATCAGGCGCATGGCCATGTCGACGCCCTTGCGGATCATCGGCTCGCCGCTCTTGCCGATGATGCGGCTCAGGGACGATGTCAGGCCGGCTTCGTTGTGCGTGGACACCAGCTTGCCGGTCAGCAACAAGCCCCAGGTGGCAGCGTTGACGAACAACGACGGGCTGTTGCCCAGGTGCGGCTGCCAGTTGCCGGTGCTGATCTTGTCGCGGATCAGGGCGTCGCGGGTGCCTTTGTCCGGGATGCGCAGCAGCGCTTCGGCCAGGCACATCAGCGCCACGCCTTCCTGGGACGACAGGGAGAACTCCTGCAGCAGGCCCTGAACGATGCCGGCACGGCCGCCAGCGCTCTTCTGGTTGCGCAGTTTTTCAGCAATCGAGGCGGCGAGTTTGTTGGTGGCGTCGCACATCGGTGCCGGCAGGCGCGCCTGCTCGATCAGCATCGGCACGACTTCCGGCTCAGGGCGACGGTAGGCGGCGGTGATCGAGGCACGCAGTACCGATTGCGGCAGGATGCTTTCGGCGAATTCGAGGAAGCACTGGTGGGCGTGATCCAGAGGCGCGTCGACGCTGTCGTCGGAGTCCTTGGTCAAACCGCTCAGCTCGGTCAGGGTTGCACCACCCTCGAGTTTTTCCAGGTAATTGAAGATTGCCTGCTTGATCAGCCAGTGCGGCGTGCGATCAATCGAGGTCGCGGCGGCCTTGAGGCGTTCGCGGGTCGGGTCGTCAAGTTTGACCCCAAGGGTGGTGGTAGCCATGTTTTTATCCTCATGTTTGCCACGACTGCGTGGCATCAGCTGGCGGCAAGATTAGCCGTGAGACTGTCGAGGTGCAACCGGGTGCAACCCTTTTTTTGTCAGAATATTACGCAGCTCGTCAGGAAATAAATTCTGGTAAGGCTGCGTTGCATTTGCTTGGTGCTTTTCCGGTGAGTTAACACTCGTTTTTGCTCCGAAAAGGAGCAAAAAACGATTTTTAACGTTTATTTCTCGCTAGGTGCAACTTAATCCCGAGAAACTGGTTGCACCTTATTTGCTTTGTTGAATAGCATTCGCGTCCAAGGTGCAACCCGGACAAAATCCGGGTGCTCCGGCTGATGGCTTTCCTGGGGAAACATCAGTCATAAATGCGCGGGAATCCGGATCGTCTGTCAAACGTATGCGTTTGCGAGCGGTTCACCAGCCGCCGCTACATAAAAACAAAGCCAGGGCGTAACTTAATGAGCGTAAGCAATCCAACCCTGATCACGTTCGTGATCTATATCGCAGCAATGGTGCTGATCGGCTTGATGGCCTATCGCTCCACCAACAACCTTTCCGATTACATCCTGGGCGGCCGTAGCCTGGGCAGCGTCGTGACTGCACTGTCCGCCGGTGCCTCCGACATGAGTGGCTGGTTGTTGATGGGCTTGCCCGGCGCGATCTACATGTCCGGTCTTTCCGAAAGCTGGATCGCCATCGGCCTGATCGTCGGCGCCTACCTGAACTGGCTGTTCGTCGCCGGCCGTCTGCGTGTACAGACCGAGCACAACGGTGATGCACTGACCCTGCCGGACTACTTCGCCAGCCGTTTCGAAGACAAAAGCGGCCTGCTGCGGATCATCTCTGCGGTCGTGATCCTGGTGTTCTTCACCATCTACTGCGCTTCCGGCATCGTGGCCGGGGCCCGTCTGTTCGAAAGCACCTTCGGCATGTCCTACGAGACGGCGCTGTGGGCCGGTGCTGCGGCGACGATTGCCTACACCTTTATTGGTGGTTTCCTGGCGGTGAGCTGGACCGATACCGTACAAGCCACCCTGATGATCTTCGCGCTGATCCTGACGCCGGTCATCGTGCTGCTGGCCACCGGTGGCGTCGACACCACCTTCCTGGCCATCGAAGCGCAAGATCCAAGCAACTTCGACATGCTCAAGGGCACCACTTTCATCGGCATCATCTCGCTGATGGGCTGGGGGCTGGGCTACTTCGGCCAGCCGCACATCCTGGCGCGTTTCATGGCTGCCGATTCGGTTAAATCGATCGCCAAGGCCCGTCGCATCTCCATGACCTGGATGATCCTGTGCCTGGGCGGCACCGTGGCAGTGGGCTTCTTCGGTATCGCCTACTTCTCGGCGCACCCGGACGTGGCGGGCGCGGTCTCCGAGAACCACGAGCGTGTGTTCATCGAGCTGGCCAAAATCCTGTTCAACCCATGGATCGCCGGTATCCTGCTGTCGGCCATTCTGGCTGCCGTCATGAGCACCCTGAGCTGCCAGTTGCTGGTGTGCTCGAGCGCCCTGACCGAAGACTTCTACAAGACCTTCTTGCGTAAATCCGCTTCCCAGGTTGAACTGGTCTGGGTCGGTCGTGCCATGGTGCTGTTGGTTGCCCTGATTGCTATCGCGCTGGCATCCAACCCGGAAAACCGTGTACTGGGTCTGGTGAGCTACGCCTGGGCTGGTTTCGGTGCCGCATTCGGTCCCGTCGTACTGATCTCCGTGATCTGGAAAGACATGACCCGCAACGGCGCACTGGCCGGTATCCTGGTCGGCGCGATCACCGTGATCGTCTGGAAACACTTCGAACTGCTGGGCCTGTACGAAATCATCCCTGGTTTCATCTTCGCCAGCCTGGCGATCTACTTCGTCAGCAAAATGGGCACGCCGACTGCTGGCATGTTCCAGCGTTTTGCGGCTGCAGAGAGTGATTATCGTTTGAACAAGTGATGAGTGATGGGTTGAGCTCTTCCCATCTCTGATAAAAGAACGGCTCGCAGCTTTATGTTGCGGGCCGTTTTTTTTTTGCAAGCCAGGTCCGAAAACAGGCATTGGCCCTCCAATATCCGTGGTCCTTTTCAGTGCTGGTCGTAAGACATTTCCTGATTTTCTCGGCCATCTTGAGTTTCCTCTCTGTCCACGTACTTTGCGCTAAGCCACTCATCCCGAGTCGGCTTACCGATCGTTAACAGTGGTGCGCTGCCCATGACTGGGACGGCAGTAGAGAGGGAGATCAATCAATGACTGAAGGGCATTTTATCCGCTTGGGTGACAAGACCACGTGCGGAGGCAAGGTAAAGGACGCCGATACACGCGTCATGATGTATGGCCTCGCCCATGCGCGCGAAGGCGATCCGGTCACCTGCGGCGTGGACGGCCAAACCTACAGGATTGAGGGCGGTATTTCCTACATGGTGAGTCATGGACGATTGGTGGCCGGCACGCTGGACAGTTTCAGCGGTTGCCCTTGCAAGGCGACTCTTATCGCATCGGATTTCACAGGCTCGTATGGATCCAGCAGAAGTGCTGCACCGCACGCCGCACGGGCCGTCAGACAACCGTCTGCCCTAGCCACGAGCAACCCGGTAGCATCGCCATCATCACTCGCGACCGCGCGGAGCAATCCGAAACCGATACCGTTCAATACATCGGTCCAGGAGCCTGGTTTTTACGTCGTTCCCAAAAGCACCACCCGCGAACAACTCGAGGCCTCGCTGTTCACCCTGCGCGACCCGGCGGTGATGGGCAAATTCAAGTTGCTCAATCCCAACCTGCGCGACGTCAAAGCCGGCTCGCTGATCGTGCTGAGCGATCCCAACAACTTCCAGTGCACCCGCGAAGAAGCGCTGCTCATGGATGTGGCGGCACGGACCAATCAAATACTGGAGACGCTTAGCCCGGAAGAGGCGGATTTCATGATGCAACACCGGGATGCCATTCAGACGATCTTGGGCTATGGCTCAGGCGCTGTGGGCGTCGGCGCGAGCATTTTCAAGAATAATCTGGATAACGTCGGTAATGCCTTGAGGGAAATTGAAGTATTGCAACAGACGACGCTCCAAAGAGATGGGCACCTTCGTTCGCCGGCCTTCTTCGTAGAACGACAGCGTTTACTGGCACAACTCAACAGCCATATGACGACCCTAACCCGCAAGGGTATTGGATTCCCAAACCACATCAATTTGAAAAAAATGTTGGGCATCTCCAGCCAAAGTCTGGTTCACCACTGGACCAATGCCAGTCCTGCGGGGCAAATACCGGGTCACGCCACTCATCTAGAAAGTGTGGCAAAGGCAACTAAATACATCAAATACGGTGGTTGGCTAGGTACTGCCATTGGTGGCGGGGCATCTGCCGTGAAGGTTCAGGATGTGTGTACTGCGGGAAATACTGAAACGTGCGAGCGGGTTAAATTTACTGAAACGGGGAGTTTTACCGGGGGGATCGTAGGTGGCGGAATTGTAGGTGCTGCTCTATCAACCTCAGCTGTCGGCGGGCTTTGTGTTGGGTTGGGTGTGCCAACTGGCGGCTTGGGATTACTGGTCTGCAGTATTGTTGTGGTCGGGGCAGGCTCTTTTTCTTCCAGCGCTATTGGGAGTGTTATTGGTGAAAAAATGGGCGAGCGGATTTTCGAGGCCACTCAATGAACATTAGCGTTGCAGACGCACTATTCCTGGCATCAGGGCTAATAGTTTTCGGTGGGGCACTTGTTGTTTTTGGGGTTGCGCTGCACTTGGGCTACACCAAGGGAGATGCCCTTTCAGAGCATTTCCAAAACAGTTCTCCACTTATAACTGTCTCCGCGCGTATTGACGCAGGGCTTAGAGGTAAGACTCGACTGGTTTATTCAATATCTAGCGTCGTTACGTTTCCCCAATTTTTTCTGAAGCGCGGTATGGTCACTGCTGAAGATCTCGACAACTTTCCCCATGACCTCAGGCAAAAGCTCGTAGTGCTGCAATGGACTCTTCTAGGGGTTCTATCCGGCATGGTGCTACTTGGCCTGATAGTGATGTCGGGGATACTCAGGTAACTGACCCATAAAAAATGGGCACCCAATCTGGTTAATACCGATCAGTTAAGGACTCTGTAGGAGCGAGCTTGCTCCGGGCGGCGTTCCGACGATGGACTCAAGAGCGCCGCGTTTAGCCAGTAAACACGCGCTATCGTTAACGACCATCGCGAGCAAGCTCGCTCCTACAGTGATTCCCTTTCGCTTAACTGATCGGCATTACCCAATCTTGTTGGTGTGCCCGTTCTTCATGCCACTCCTCACCCGTCAGGCAGGTTGTAAATTTTCTGGGCAAGGTCCTAGGACGTTTCCTTCAAAACCTATCGGTTTTCATGAACTGGTGCGATGCGAGTTCCGTCGATAGTCTTTGGCGGTCACTGATAATTCAGTGGTGGGGTGTAGGAACCTCTCAAGACCGTTAGAGCTACATTGGCGTCACTGCCTGGTTTGCGGCCGTTTGCATGCGGCCGTAAGATCAGTTGCGGCGGCTATGCGCGGGCACGCTTCGGCGTGGTCGAGTTTTGCTCTAGGTCTCGATATTCCTACCCCGTGCATAGCTGCCACCCTAGCCCGTAGGAAGGCTAATGGCAGGTCCATTTCTTCCTTAGAGCATTAAAAATGAAATCAATACATCCTGACCCACCCTACGAAAAACCAATCCCCCATCCCGACAACCGCTTCATGGCGTTGACCAGTAACTGCACCGACATGCCCACGCTGTTCGTCGACACCCACGTGCCGCTCGACATCCTCACCGACGCCGCCAACTACAGAATCCGTGCAGTAACCCAAGTGCTTGAGAACCTGTCGATGCGCGGTTCGATCGAGTGCGAGTCGTTCATCCTCAGCGATTTTGCCTTGCTCTGCGCAATCTCGTTGCGCGATGGCTGCGATGTGCTGGATGTGGTTGGGCGGCGTGCGGGTGCGGCCTACAGCGGCGGCGTAGACGTC
Source organism: Pseudomonas sp. P4_C4 (assembly GCF_056402055.1). Lineage (NCBI taxonomy): Bacteria > Pseudomonadati > Pseudomonadota > Gammaproteobacteria > Pseudomonadales > Pseudomonadaceae > Pseudomonas > Pseudomonas sp. P4_C4. The sequence goes on from NZ_JBFUID010000001.1 coordinate 221,863, forward strand.
GCCACAAGATCAAAAGATCCCGGGCTTCATCTTCGCCAGCCTGGCGATCTACATCGTCAGCAAATTGGGCGCGCTGTCTGCCGGCATGCTGCAGCGATTCGCCGCGGCGGAAAAGGACTTCATGCTGAACAGATGAGGCTTTCAGCGAGGCTTTTTAGCTTCCTGATTGAAGAAGACGGCCCGCATCCGATGGGTGCGGGTCGTCTTTTATTGGGGATCAGTCAAGATCGGCATCGGGCTGATTCAGAAAGATCAGCACGCCCAGTATTGCCATGTAGAACCTGAAGGCTGCGTCCTGGCCATTCCAGATGTCGGATTGCCACATCAGAAACCACTCGCCTCCAACAACCATGAAGCCGAAAAACCACACGAAAAACCCAGTCGTCAAACCCGCTACGGCCCACTTCCTGGCCAGTCTGAATTCATGTCCACCGGCTGACCGTGAGCGCCAGAGCTGTAGTGCGCCGTAGCCAAGAAGTCCACAGGTAATGGCTTCGCCAACGATGATCAGCCAGTAGGCCCCATGCCACACCCAAGGCAGATCAATTGCGCGATACCGGGCGGCGTTGTCAGGGAAGGTGGTGTCCATGCTCAGCACGTGCCGGACGAAGTTGAAGTTGGAACCGTAGTCGTTGATGTTGTTGAACACGGTCATGAAGGCGAATGCGGCGAGCGCCAGGGTCATTGCAATCTTTGCGTAGCGAATGGTCATTTGTGCGTCCTTTGCTTTTTTCGACAAAGAACGCTATCACGCCGGTTTGCAGGTTCGGGAATCTTCCTGTTGTGAGGCGTTTCTGAATTTGTCGAGTGATGGTGCATGCTTGTTGCCGCTATGAATGCTCGAAGTGTCCGCTCGGCCGTCAACCCCTGACTTGCCGGCCGGTAAAAGGTAAACTCCCCGGCCTTCGCAGGAGCAACCATGAATTATCGTCACGCCTTCCATGCCGGCAATCACGCCGATGTGTTCAAACACCTGACCTTGACCCGCCTCATCGCCCTGATGTCGCGCAAGGAACAGCCGTTTGCCTATCTCGACACTCACGCCGGTATCGGTCTGTATGACCTTCAGGGTGATCAGGCCAACCGTACCGGCGAGTACCTGGAAGGCATTGCGCGTTTGTGGGATCAGCCGGATCTGCCGATCCTGACCGCTGATTACATGCAGGTGCTGCACGAGATGAACCCGGATGGCCAGTTGCGCTATTACCCGGGGTCGCCGGAGTTGGCGCGGCGCCTGACTCGCCCGCAGGACCGTGTGTTGCTCAACGAGAAGCACCCGGAAGACGGCGTGCTGCTCAAGGACAACATGGCCGGTGATCGTCGGGTCAAGGTGCACCTGGGCGAAGGCTGGCATGTGCCGCGAGCCTTGCTGCCGGTGCCGGAGAAGCGTGCGGTGATGCTGATCGATCCGCCGTTCGAGAAGCTCGACGAAATGCAGCGCTGTGCCGCGTCGTTGAAGGAAGCGATTGGCCGGATGCGCCAGACCGTGGCGGCAATCTGGTACCCGGTGAAGGATCAGCGTGCGCTGCGTCGTTTCTACCAGGACCTGGCCGGAACCGGTGCGCCGAAGTTGTTGCGGGTGGAGTTGCTGGTGCATCCGCTGGATACGCCGAACAGCCTGAACGGTTCCGGGTTGGCGATTGCCAATCCGCCTTGGGGGCTTGAGGAAGAGTTGCGTGAGTTGCTGCCGTGGTTGTCCCAGAAGCTGGGGCAGACCCAGGGTGGGTGGCGGATGGATTGGTTGATTGCCGAGAGTTGATCTGTAGGAGCGAGCTCGCTCCGGGCGGCGTTCCGACGATGTTCGTGAACGTTAACGCGTAAAACCAGGTGCCCAGCGGCGCCCTTTGGTTTTTCGCGAGCGAGCTCGCTCCTACAGTAATCAGATCGGGCAGGTCACGCCTGTACCGCCAATGCCGCAATAGCCTTCCGGGTTTTTCGCCAGGTACTGCTGGTGATACGTTTCGGCAAAGTAGACGGTCGGGGCCTGGTCTATTTCGGTGCTGATTTCACCGAGACCGGCCTTGGACAGCTCGGCCTGGTAGGTTTCCTTGCTCTTGAGCGCCGCGTCCAGTTGTTCCTGGCTGGTGGCGTAGATCACCGAACGGTACTGGGTGCCGATGTCATTGCCCTGGCGCATGCCCTGCGTCGGGTTGTGCAGTTCCCAGAACATCGCCAGCAGTTCTTCGTAGCTGACCTTGGCCTTGTCATACACCACCAGCACCACTTCGGCGTGGCCGGTCAGGCCCGAGCAGACTTCTTCGTAGGTCGGGTTCGGCGTGAAACCGCCGGCGTAGCCGACCACGGTGCTGACCACGCCTTCACGTTGCCAGAAGCGGCGTTCCGCGCCCCAGAAGCAGCCGAGGCCGAAGATCGCGAAGTCGACATCTTCGAAGAACGGGCCGAGCAAGGGGGTGTCTTTAAACACAAAGTGCTTTTCGGGCAGGGTCATCGCGGTTTCGCGGCCGGGCAGAGCTTGTTCTTTAGTCGGGAGCACGTTTTTGTTCACCAGGATTTCCGAGCGCAGAACCATGATCAGTCCTCTCAGTCAGGTTGGGTTGTAAATAAACAGACCGTCAGTGTGCCCAATACCTTCCAGATAATCACTATCCAGGTGGGAGATTCCATGTTGCAGGGCAACCCTGCAACTTCAGGCTGGTGGGTATTCACTCCGGCAGTTCATACAGGTAAATCTTGTCCGCCTCCATCTGATACCCCGCATCCGCCAGCTCGCTGGTGGACGCCTTGACCTGCAACGCGCCTTCAATCCAGTACGGCTGATACAGCTCGTCGAGCTTCACGCCGACTTCGCTTTTGACGTGCACGATCTGGTTCGACGGCGGTGGCGGCACATGGATACAGGCGCCGAAATACGGCACCAGCAGGAACTCCGTGGTGCGTCCTTCCTCGCTCACTTCCAGCGGCACGATGTAGCCCGGCAGGCGAATGTTCTGGCCATCGAGGGTCTTGACCACCGGTGCGTTGGGCATGTCCTGTTTGGCTGCTGGCGCCGACTCTGCCGAGAGCGTGCTGCTCATCTGCGACAGATCGTGCAGCGGCGTCATGTTCGGCACTTCTTTCGGCGCGTCGGGCGGGATCATCTCCGACCAGGTCAGGTCTTTTGGCTGGGCTGCCCACAGGGGCAGGGCGACCAGCATCAACAGCGCAAGTACAGCGCGGGGCATTTTCAACGTCCTCATAAACGGATCGACAGGCCATCGGCCAGGGATTGGCGATAGGCACGCCAGGCCGGCACGCTGCCCATCAGCAGCGCGGCGACCAGGATGCCTCCGAGCAGCGTCCATTCATACTCGCTTGGCCAGGACAGCGGCAGGAACAGGCCGTAGTTGGCCTGCACATAACCCTGGGCCGCCGCGATGCACACATACAGCAACGCTACGCCGGCGATCACGCCTGACAGTGCCAGAGCAAAGGCTTCGAGCACCAACAACGTCGCGATATGCCATGGCCGAGCACCCACCGAGCGCAGGATCGCCATCTCCCGGCGGCGTTCGTTGAGGCTGGTGAGAATGGCCGTGAGCATGCCGATCAATCCGGTCAGCACCACAAACAGCGAGACCACGAACAAGGCTTTTTCCGCGGTGCCCATCAGGCTCCACAGCTCTTGCAACGCCACGCCCGGCAGGATCGCCAGCATCGGCTCACCGCGGAATTCGTTGATTTCCCGTTGCAAGGCAAAGGTCGAAATCTTGTTGTTGAGACCGAGCATGAACGCGGTGATCGCTTGCGGCGCGAGGTCCATGTTGCGCGCTTGATCGGCCGTGATGCGACCCTCGCCCCGGGCCGGCACGCCGTTATGCCAGTCGATGTGAATCGCTTCCATGCCACCAAGGCTGATGTGCAGCGTGCGGTCTACCGGGGTGCCGGTGCGTTTGAGAATGCCGACCACGGTGAACGGCTTGTCGTCGTGCTTGACCAGGCTGATCGCCGCCACGCCGTGGGCCAGCACCAGTTTGTCACCGAGTTTGTAGTGCAGCGCATCGGCCACTTCGGCACCGAGCACCACTTCGAACGGGTCAGTGGCAAAGGCCCGGCCATCGGCCAGTTCCAGGTGTTGCTGGCGTCCGTACTGATAATGCTCGAAGTAGGCTTCGGTGGTGCCCATCACCCGGTAGCCGCGATGGGAGTCACCGAGGGACATCGGGATCGCCCACTTCACTTTCGGGTTGCTGGCGAAGTGTTCGAAGCTGTCCCAGCGAATGTTGTTTGTGGCGTTGCCGATGCGGAACACCGAGTACAGCAACAGGTTCACCGAGCCTGAGCGGGCGCCGACGATCAGGTCGGTGCCGCTGATGGTGCTGGCGAAACTGGCCTTGGCTTCGGTGCGCACGCGCTCCACTGCCAGCAACAGGCATACCGACAGGGCGATGGCGAACGCCGTGAGAATCGCGGTGAAGCGGCGGTTAGCCAGGCTGGCCATGGCTAGACGAAACAGATACATCTCAGACCTCGGACGGGGTAGCGGCGCGATTGAGTTCGGCCAGCGACAGGTTGTGGTCGAACAGCGGCGCCAGGCTCTGGTCATGGCTGACGAACAACAGGCTCGACCCGGCTTCGCGGCACTCGGCGAACAGCAGGCGAATGAAGTTCTCGCGGGCGTCGTAATCGAGGGCCGAGGTCGGCTCGTCGGCGATAACCAGTTCCGGTTGCCCGATCAGCGCGCGGGCGGCGGCGACCCGTTGCTGCTGGCCGATGGAAAGCGAGTCGGCGCGGCGACCGAGGATGTTTTCATCCTTCAAACCCAGGTGGGCAAGCAGCGTCGCGGCCGCTTTGTCGACGCTGCCGTGACGTTGTTTCGCCCGTTCGGCGCGCAGTTTCGAGAAGTGGCAGGGCAGTTCGACGTTTTCGCGCACCGACAGAAACGGCAGCAGGTTGAACTGCTGGAAAATGTAGCCGGTGTGATCGACGCGGAAGTGGTCGCGGGCGCCGGCCGAGAGTTGCGTCAGTTCCTGGCCGAGCAGGCGGATGCTGCCGCGATCAGGCTTCTGCACGCCTCCGAGCAAGCCGAGCAGGGTGGTCTTGCCGCTGCCGCTGGGGCCTTTGAGGAACAGGGTTTCCCCGCGCTCCAGGCGAAACGCCGGGATGTCCAGCAGTGGCGGGTGACCGGGCCAGCTGAAGCCCAGGTCGGACAGTTCGATGAGTGCTTGGGTCATGGCACCGATTTCATAAGTGTGGGAACTGGTCTGGATTTCACTATCAACACAACCCCCTGTGGGAGCGAGCTTGCTCGCGATAGCGGTCTTACAGTCACATTGAAATTGAATGTGCTGGCCTCATCGCGAGCAAGCTCGCTCCCACAGGGATCTTCAGTGGATTCAGAACTTCAGGTTGGCAGCCTTGGCCGTCACATCAACCCCTTGCTGCCCGCTCGGGCCGATCAGTTGTACCTGAATTGTCCGGGTGGCCGGGAAGCTGGTGAAGATATTCGCCAGGTCCAGCGACTTCAGGGCCGCCGGCGTGGCGCAAGTGAACTGATAGCGAGCGTGGATTTCGCTGTGATCATGGTGATGTTCGTGGCCGTCTTCGTCCTTGGCGTCTTCATCGTGATCATCGTCGGCATCGGGCTGGTCGCCGAACAGCGGGCTTTCCAGTTCCTGGTTTTCCACCACGCAACCGGCGGCTTTTGGCAGGTTGAACAGGGTCAGTGGTTGCTCAAGCCGGGCGCGGGCGGCGGCGACTTTGGCTTTGTCTGCGTCGCTGGTGGCTACATGCTCGAAACCCACCAGGTTCATGGCCGGGCTTTCCAGCTCCAGCTCCAGGGTCTTGCCGTCCAGCGCCGCGTTCAGGCGTCCCACGCCATGTTCGTGGGCACCCAGGCTGCCATGCTCATGATCGTGTTCGTCGGCGGCATGGGCGACAGTCAGCGGCAACATGGCAAACGACAGGGCGAGAAGCAGACGACGCATGGCGAGTCTCCGAAAAGTAAAATGAAGAAAATGTTATGTAATCTTATAACGTAAGCGCGGAGAGTTTGACTGCCTGCTTGGCGTTGCACAAGTCCCATGGGAGCATGCGGGGAAGAAAAGTGCGGGAGCAGACCTATGTTGCGAATTCGCGGAAGCATCGGCGACTGGCCGGTGGATTTGACCCTGGAGATGGACGACGCGGACTGGGCGCGACTGGGAGCGCAGTTGCAGGTGGAAAAATCCGAGGTCAGCGCGCCAGCGGCGAAACCGCTGGATCAGGATGATGCGCTGTGGCAGATCGCCAGGGATTTGCTGCGCAAGGCCGGGCAGCTCAGCGGGCCGGATCTGCTCGATCAACTCGAAGGCCTGACTGGCAGTGCGGCGGCGGGCAAGCGCCTGCTGGTGCGTTTGCGCCATAGTTCGGACGTGAAGGTGGAAAGCGGCGGGGATACGCCGCTCTACCGCTGGTTGTAGGAGCGAGCTTGCTCGCGAAAAGCGTCAGGGCGCTTCGGCCATGCAGGCAGCCCTCGTCATCGTTGACGACCATCGCGAGCAATCGAGCGTCGACCGGCTGCTCCTACAGGTTTGTGATCAGTAGAGAGCGGCAAACAACTTGCGACGGTAGGTGCTCACCAACGGATGATCGTTGCCCAACAACTCGAACACCTGCAGCAAGGTCTTGTGCGGCAAGCCTTCGCTGTAGCTGCGGTTACGGATRAACAACTTGAGCAATGCGTCCAGCGCGGCGTCGTACTGCTGACGGGCCAGTTGCTGGATCGCCAGTTGATAGACCGCCTCATCGTCCAGCGGGTCTTTCGCCAGTCGGGCCTTCAGGTCGGCGGCATCCGGCAAGTCCTTGGCTAAACCGAGAAACTTGATCTGTGCCTTGGCGCCGGCCAGCGCAGCCTTGTGCTCGTCGCTCTTGACCGCATCCAGCACTGCTTGCGCTTCGCCCAGCTCGCCGCGCTCGGTCAGGCAGCGGGCGTACAGGATTAACGCCTTGGCGTTGGTGTTGTCTTCACCCAGCAGTACTTTGAGCAGGGCTTCAGCATCGGCAAAGCGGCTGTCATCGAACAGTGCCTGGGCCTGTTCGAACGGATCGGCAGCGGCCGGCGGCGGCATCTGCACATGGGGTTCGAGCAGGGCACGCACGGCGGATTCCGGCTGGGCACCGGCAAAACCATCGACAGGCTGGCCGTCCTTGAACAGGACCACGGTCGGCAGGCTGCGGATGCCGAAGCGGGCGACGATGTCTTGTTCGAGGTCACAGTTGACCTTGGCCAGCAGCAACTCACCCTGGTAGCTCTCGGCAATGCTTTGCAGCATCGGCATCAGCACTTTGCAGGGTGCGCACCATTCGGCCCAGAAATCCACCAGCACCGGTTTGTGGAAAGAGTTCTCGATCACCGACTGGTCGAAATCGGCAGTCGTGGCGTCGAAGATGTACGGCGTTTCCTGACTCATGGGCAATCTCTTGGAAGCGTGAATATGCTCACTATAAGGGCTGGCGTAAAAGATCGCAGCCTTCGGCAGCTCCTACATTGGCCGTGTAAATATTCAATCCTGTAGGAGCTGCCGAAGGCTGCGATCTTTTTGCGATTTCAAGCGCGCTGCGCGTGGTAGAGGCTCACATGCCGAAACTCGTGGGGCTCGGCCAGGTCCGGCAGGGTCATCGCCTCCAGCATCTCTATGCGCTGGTACAACGGATGGCGAAAGTCCCGCACTCGGGAATCCGCCACCAGCGCCTCCCGGCCGCGACTGAGGAACTGGTCGAGCAATGGCAGGTTGGCCCGGTCGTACAGCACATCCGCCACCAGGATCAGATCGAAGCGATCGGCCTCGGCGAAAAAATCCGTGGAGTAATTGAGCTGCACGTCATTGAGCTCGGCATTGGCCCGACACGCGGCAATCGCCAGCGGGTCGAGGTCGCAGGCCAGCACCTCGAGCGCGCCGGCCTTGGCAGCGGCAATCCCCGCCACCCCGGAACCGGCACCGAAATCCAGTACCCGCTTGCCTTCGACCCAATGCGGGTTTGCGGCCAGATAACGGGCCACGGCCAAGCCGCTGGCCCAGCAGAAGCTCCAGTACGGCGGCTCATGCAGGATGCGCCGGGTTTCTTCCGGGCTGAAAGCGCGGTCCATGTTATCGCCGTCGATCAGCCACAGTTTCAAATCGGTTCCCGGTAAATCACAGTCCACCAATCGCGCGTCACCGAGCAGATCCTCCAAGGCCATTTGCAGGTCGAGCGGTGCACTCATGGGGCTTTGACGAATTGCAGTTGGCCCAGGGCCTGGGTGGTCGGCTGGGTGATCAGCTGCGATGGCAAGTGCAGGATCAATTGCCCGGACTGGCTGGCGCGGCCTCGCAGTTCAACGCGGGCGCCGACCGGAAAGGCATCCGGGTTGAAGCGCAGGTGAAACGGCAACACCTGGTTGTTGCCGATCAGGCTGGAACTGGCGAGCAATTGCTGCGGACGGTCTTTATCGTCGATCACCAACAGCGCCAGCTCGACTTCGGCGCCGGCCGGCACACCTTGCAACGTGCCGCTCAATTCGCGCTGATACGCGGGCAGCGGGCCAAGTTCGGCGGCCTCCCGGGCTTTCTTCTGCGCTTGCTGCGGCGCCGGGCCTGGCGTTGGCGGCTGGGGCTTGGGTGCGTCGCTGCCGCAAGCCACCAGCAGGCTGAAAACACTGAGCAAAATGAGCGGACGTAACGACATTGGTGGCTCCATAAAGCTGAATTCCATGGATCAAGTGATCATCCCGTCTGTATACCGCAAACCCTATGGCTTGTCTTGCCACCGGGATGCGCTACCATGGCCCTCCCTTTTTTTGTTGCCTGCCACCATGCACTGTCCCTTCTGCGGTGCCAACGACACCAAGGTCATCGACTCGCGTCTGGTCGCCGAGGGCGAACAGGTGCGCCGCCGGCGTGAATGCCTGGCCTGCGGCGAGCGTTTCACGACGTTCGAGACGGCTGAACTGGTGTTGCCGCGCCTGATCAAAACCGACGGCAGTCGCCAGCCGTTCGACGAAGAAAAACTCCGCGCCGGCATGCAGCGGGCGCTGGAAAAGCGCCCGGTGAGCGTCGAGCGCCTTGAATCGTCGCTGGTGCACATCAAACACAAACTGCGCGCCACCGGCGAACGCGAGGTCAAATCCCTCGTGGTCGGCGAGCTGGTGATGGCCGAGCTGCAGAAACTCGACGAAGTCGCCTACATCCGCTTCGCTTCGGTATATCGCCGCTTCCAGGACCTCAACGAGTTCCGCGAAGAGATCGATCGCCTGGCCCGTGAACCGGTGAAAGAATGAACACGCCCGCAGAACAAGCCATTCTCGATGCCCATTTCATGGCCCGTGCCCTGGAACTGGCGCGCAAGGGGCATTACACGACGCACCCCAATCCGCGGGTCGGTTGCGTGATCGTGCAGGGTGGGCAGATTGTCGGCGAAGGCTGGCACGAGCGCGCCGGTGAACCCCATGCCGAAGTTCACGCCCTGCGCGCGGCCGGTGAGTTGGCCCGTGGCGCTACTGCCTATGTCACGCTTGAGCCGTGCAGCCATCACGGCCGTACGCCGCCCTGTGCCGATGCGCTGGTGAATGCCGGTGTGGCGCGGGTGGTCGCGGCGATGCAGGACCCGAATCCGGAAGTCGCCGGTCGCGGTCTGCAGCGCCTGGCTCAGGCTGGTATCACCACCGAAAGTGGTGTGCTGGAGGGTGAAGCGCGAAAGCTCAATCAAGGTTTCCTGAAACGCATGGAACACGGCTTGCCGTTCGTGCGGGTCAAATTGGCCATGAGTCTGGACGGCCGTACGGCGATGGAAAGTGGCGAAAGCCAGTGGATCACTGGCCCGGCGGCGCGCTCGGCCGTTCAGCGTCTGCGCGCGCAAGCCAGTGTGGTACTGACCGGCGCCGATACGGTACTGGCGGACAACGCGCGATTGACCGTGCGCGCCGATGAGTTGGGGCTTGATGCCGAGCAAACCGCACTGGCCATGAGTCGTCCCCCGCTTCGAGTCCTGATTGACGGACGCCTGCGGGTACCGCTGGATGCACCGTTCTTCAAGGTCGGCCCGGCGCTGGTCGCCACCTGCGTGGCGGTGGAAGAGCAATATGCCAACGGTCCGGAATGCCTGATCGTGCCGGGCTATGACGGCCAGGTCGATTTGCGTCAGCTGCTGGTCGAACTCGCCAACCGTGGCGTCAACGAGGTGCTGGTCGAAGCCGGTCCGCGTCTGGCGGGTGCGTTTGCCCAGCTCGGACTGGTGGACGAGTTCCAGATTTTCATCGCCGGCAAGTTTTTGGGTTCCTCGGCGCGGCCGCTGCTGGACTGGCCACTCGCGCAAATGAAGGATGCGCCTGAGCTTAAGATCATCGAAATTCGTGCGGTTGGCGATGACTGGCGAGTCATCGCCATTCCTTTGCCATCAGCAAGCGTATAATTTCCGGCCATCGCGCAAGCTTTGGCTTTGTTCTCGAGGAGAACCTCATGTTTACCGGCATCATCGAATCCATCGGCAGTATTCGTGCATTGACCCCAAAGGGCGGTGATGTGCGGGTTCACGTCGAAACCGGCAAGCTCGACCTGAGCGACGTCAAACTGGGCGACAGCATCGCGGTCAACGGCGTGTGCCTGACTGCCGTGGAATTGCCCGGCAATGGCTTTGCGGCGGACGTCAGTCGCGAAACCCTCGACTGCACCGCCATGAACGACCTGAAAAGCGGCAGCCCGGTCAATCTGGAAAAAGCCCTGACCCCGACCACTCGCCTCGGCGGGCATCTGGTCAGCGGTCATGTCGATGGCGTGGGCGAAGTGGTTGCCCGTACCGAGAACGCGCGTGCCGTGGAGTTCCGCATCCGCGCGCCGAAGGACCTGGCCAAGTACATCGCCCATAAAGGCTCGATCACCGTCGACGGCACCAGCCTGACCGTGAACGCAGTTGATGGCGCCGAGTTCCTGCTGACCATCATTCCCCACACCCTGAGCGAAACCATCATGGCGTCGTACCAGCCAGGCCGCCGGGTGAATCTGGAAGTGGACTTGCTGGCCCGTTACCTGGAGCGTCTGTTGCTCGGCGACAAGGCCGCAGAACCAAGCGACTCTTCGCAAAGGCCAGGTAACATCACCGAAAGCTTTCTGGCCGCCAATGGCTATCTCAAATCCTGACTCAAGGGGGTGCCTTGTGGCGCTCAATAGCATCGAAGAACTGGTTGAAGACATCCGCCAAGGCAAGATGGTCATCCTCATGGATGACGAAGACCGCGAGAACGAAGGCGACCTGATCATGGCCGCCGAGTGCTGCAAGCCCGAGCACATCAACTTCATGGCCAAGCACGCCCGTGGCCTGATCTGCATGCCGATGAGCCGCGAGCGCTGTGAACTGCTCAAGCTGCCGTTGATGGCGCCGCGCAACGGTTCCGGTTTCGGCACCAAGTTCACCGTATCGATCGAAGCGGCCACCGGTGTGACCACCGGCATCTCCGCCGCCGACCGTGCGCGCACCGTGCAGGCTGCTGCCGCCCGTGATGCCAAGGCTGAAGACATCGTCAGCCCGGGTCACATCTTCCCGCTGATGGCCCAGGCCGGCGGTACCCTGGCCCGCGCCGGCCACACCGAAGCGGCGTGCGACCTGGCGCGCATGGCCGGTTTCGAGCCGAGCGGCGTGATCTGCGAAGTGATGAACGACGACGGCACCATGTCCCGTCGCGCCGAACTGGAAGCTTTTGCCGCCGAACACGACATCAAGATCGGCACCATCGCCGACCTGATTCACTACCGGATGATCCACGAACGTACCGTTCAGCGGATTGCCGAGCAGCCACTGGACAGCGAACTGGGCCAATTCAACCTGGTGACCTATCGTGATTCGGTGGAAGGCGACGTGCACATGGCACTGACCCTGGGCAACGTGTGTGCCGAAGAACCGACCCTGGTTCGCGTGCACAACATGGACCCGCTGCGCGACCTGCTGATGGTCAAGCAACCGGGCCGCTGGAGCCTGCGCGCCGCCATGGCCACGGTTGCCGAGGCCGGCAGCGGCGTGGTGCTGTTGCTCGGTCACCCGCTCGATGGCGACGTGTTGCTGGCGCACATCCGCGAAACCGCCGATCACGCCGCGGTGAAAAAACCGACCACCTACAGCACTGTCGGTGCCGGTTCGCAGATCCTGCGCGACCTTGGCGTACGCAAAATGCGCCTGATGTCGGCACCCATGAAATTTAATGCGATATCCGGTTTCGATCTGGAAGTTGTAGAATACGTGCCCTCCGAATAATGACCGGTTGTTTCCGGCCTTGAATTCGCGGTTCAAATATCACCGAGGGACGCGTACGAGACGCGTCCCGGCTCTTTAAGAGATTTATCGAATGACCCTGAAGACCATCGAAGGTACCTTCATCGCCCCTAAAGGCCGCTACGCTCTGGTAGTGGGCCGTTTCAACAGCTTCGTCGTTGAAAGCCTGGTCAGCGGTGCAGTTGATGCCCTGGTTCGCCACGGCGTGAGCGAAAGCGACATCACCATCATCCGCGCACCTGGCGCCTTCGAAATTCCGCTGGTTGCGCAGAAAGTCGCCCAGAAAGGCGAATTCGCGGCAATCATCGCCCTGGGCGCGGTCATTCGTGGCGGCACTCCGCACTTCGAATACGTGGCTGGCGAGTGCACCAAGGGCTTGGCCCAGGTTTCCATGGAGTTCGGCGTTCCGGTCGCTTTCGGCGTCCTGACCGTTGATTCCATCGAGCAAGCCATCGAACGTTCCGGCACCAAGGCCGGTAACAAAGGTGCTGAAGCTGCCCTGTCCGCTCTGGAAATGGTCAGCCTGCTGGCGCAGTTGGAGGCCAAGTGATTAGCGACGAAAGCGATCGTTTCAACCCGCGCGATCCAAAGCCTGCGGATGCCGGCAAACCATCGAAAAGCGTCAAGCGTCGCGAAGCCCGTCAGCTCGCGACCCAGGCGTTGTACCAATGGCACATGGCCAAGCAATCGCTGAACGAAATCGAAGCGCAGTTCCGGGTCGATAACGATTTCACCGATGTCGATGGCGCCTACTTCCGCGAAATCCTGCACGGGGTGCCGCAGTTCAAGACCGAAATCGACACGGCGCTCACGCCTTGCCTGGACTTGACCATCGAAGAGCTGGACCCGGTTGAACTGGCGGTTCTGCGCCTGTCCACCTGGGAACTGCTCAAGCGCGTCGACGTGCCGTACCGCGTTGTGATCAACGAAGGTATCGAACTGGCCAAGGTCTTCGGTTCCACCGACGGCCACAAGTTCGTCAACGGTGTGCTCGACAAGCTGGCCCCGCGTCTGCGTGAAGCTGAAGTCAAGGCGTTCAAGCGCTAACAGCGCTTGGATCTAGTGTCCTGTCTCGCCGATACGTTCGTTTTTTAGCGAGTGGCTGGTGTTGCCAGACAAGGCGCCGCGACGAGTCATAGCGTGCTATGGCGAGGAGCGGCAACGCAGTATGGCGACACCAGACGCCGCTAAAAAATGAACAGTATTGGTGAGACAGGACACCCTATGGGCGAGTTTGAGCTGATCCGCAATTTCTTCGCCGCCGCGCCTTGTGCGCAGGGCGGTGAAGGCGTTGCCCTCGGGATTGGCGATGATTGCGCCTTGCTGGCTGTTCCCCCCGGGGAACAGTTGGCGATTTCTACCGATACGTTGGTGGCCGGCGTGCATTTTGCCGATCCCTGCGATCCGTTTCTGCTCGGTCAGCGCTCGCTGGCCGTGGCCGTCAGCGATCTGGCTGCCATGGGCGCCACCCCCGTTGCCTTTACCCTTGCCCTGACCTTGCCGACGGTGACCGCCGATTGGCTGCAAGCCTATGCCCGTGGTTTGAACCAGATGGCGCAAAGCTGCGGCGTGGCGCTGGTGGGCGGCGACACCACCCGTGGGCCGCTGAGCCTGACCATGACCGTGTTCGGGCGCGTGCCGGGTGGTCTGGCGCTGACCCGCAGCGGTGCGCAACCGGGCGATCTGCTGTGTGTCGGCGGCGACCTGGGCAACGCCGCCGGTGCCTTGCCATTGGTGCTTGGCCAGCGCACGGCCCAAGCGAGCATTGCCGCGCCGTTGCTGGCGCATTACTGGTCGCCGCAACCGCAACTCGGTTTGGGTCAGGCGCTACGTGGCAAGGCCACTTCGGCAATGGATATCTCCGACGGCCTGCTGGCTGATTGCGGGCATATCGCGCTGGCCTCGAAGGTCGGTATCGAAGTCGAGCGGGATCGTTTGCCGCTGTCGCAGAGCCTGGTCGACTTTCTCGGTCAATCGGACGCACAGGCTGCGGCACTGAGCGGTGGCGACGATTACGTATTGGTCTTCACCCTACCGTCCGTCGAGTTGCCGCTATTGCTGGCCGACGGCTGGCCGATCCATTTGATTGGGCGCGTCGTTAATGGGCAAGGTGTGACACTGCTGGATGCCAGCGGACACGACATCACCCCGCAAACCCGGGGTTATCAACATTTTCGGGAGTCACCGTGACAGATCATCCCAATCAGGTCCCGGCGGAAAACGTACCGCCGTCGGTCTGGCGTAATCCGTGGCATTTTTTGGCGTTCGGCTTCGGCTCGGGCACCTTGCCAAAGGCGCCTGGCACTTGGGGGTCGTTAGTTGCGCTGCCTTTTATCCCGTTGTGGCAAATGCTTCCCGACTGGGGTTACTGGCTGATGCTGGGCATCACCATGTCGTTCGGCTTCTGGCTGTGCGGCAAAGTGGCCGACGATTTACGGGTACACGACCATGAAGGCATCGTCTGGGACGAAATGGTCGGAATGTGGATCACCCTGTGGCTGGTGCCGGAAGGTTGGCAATGGTTGCTCGTGGGTTTCTTGATGTTCCGCTTCTTCGACATCCTCAAACCGTGGCCGATTCGCTGGATTGACCGGCACGTACATGGCGGCGTCGGCATCATGCTCGATGATGTCCTGGCCGGGGTGTTCGCCTGGCTGGCGATGCAAGGACTGGTGTGGTTTTTCGCCTGACCGGGGATTTCCAGGCGTTGATCATGAGTGCTGTTTATCGGGGGACGCGGGGGATGGCTGTACGCGGATTGATGGTGCTGGCGTTCACGATGTTGTGCGCTTTTTTCCAGGCGCAAGCAGGGGGTGCTACGCCGCCGTCGGTGATTCATCTGGCCAGCGAAGACTGGGAAGACTACACCGCTGCTGACGGTCATGGACTGGGTTGGGACGTGCTACGGCAAGTGTTCGAGCCGGCGGGCGTCAAGGTCGACGTCCGCACCGAGCCGTACGTGCGCTCCCTGGGTCTGGCCGAGAGTGGCGAGGTCGATGCCTGCGTCGGCTCCTATCGTGACGAATCCGAGGGCGTGCTCTATCCCCATTGGAACTTCGACACCGATCACATCTATGCCTTGGGCCTGGCAAGCAGTCCGGTACCCACCCCGCAAACCCTGGGCAATTATCGACTGGCCTGGGTCCGCGGCTACGATTACCAGCATTACCTGCCCAATGTGCGCCACTTCGATGAAGTGATGCGGCGTACCGGCATCGTGTCGATGCTGACCCACAATCGTGCTGACTTCTATATCGACGCTCTGACCGAAGTCGATGACGTTATCAACCGCGCCAAGGATCCGTCCCAGCTACGGCGCACCCATATCGCCGAGTTGCCGCTGTACCTGTGCTTCGCCAAGACCCCGAAGGCGCGCAGCCTGTTGGCCCTGTTCGACCAGCGCATGGAGCAACTGGTGAAAAACGGCGAGCTGAAACCTATCTTCGAGCGCTGGAAACAGCCGTATCCGTTTGAAGATAATTGACCCGTTTCAAGGACTGACACTGAACCCTGTGGGAGCGAGCTTGCTCGCGATGGCGGACTTTCAGTTGACGAATACGCTTCTGACACACCGCTATCGCGAGCAAGCTCGCTCCCACAGAGGTCGTATCTTCAGGGCGCATATCAAACTTTTTGATAGTTATCGCCGATAATTCAGCCTAAGCGTCGCCCGGAACCTGCTGTTACAATGCCGGCTCTGCGAATCTTCAGACTCTTTAGATCAGGAGCACACCGGTGCCTGTCGTTTTTGTCGCCGCTTCCAAGCTGCCAACGCCTTTTGCGCAATTCACCATGCACGGCTTTCTCGATGAAGCCACCGGCCGCGAGCACGTTGTGCTGAGTCTGGGTGAATTCGCCGACGGTGCCCCGGTACTCGGCCGGTTGCACTCCGAATGCCTGACGGGCGACGCCTTGTTCAGCCAGCGTTGCGACTGCGGCTCGCAACTGGAGGCCGCCTTGCAGGCCATCGCCCGCGAAGGTCGCGGCGTTTTGCTCTACCTGCGTCAGGAAGGCCGGGGCATTGGCCTGCTGAACAAGATCCGCGCGTATGAGCTGCAGGACGGTGGTGCCGACACCGTCGAAGCCAACGAGCGTCTGGGCTTTGCCGCCGATCAGCGTGACTATGCCATGTGCCTGCCGATGCTGGAGCACCTGGGCGTGAAATCCCTGCGCCTGATGACCAACAACCCGCGCAAGGTCAAAGCCTTGACCGACATGGGTATCGTGGTCGCCGAGCGCGTGCCGCTGCACACCGGCCACAATCCGCATAACCGACTCTACCTGGCGACCAAGGCCAGCAAGCTCGACCACATGATGGGCAATGAGCATCAGGGCGAGGTAGACCGGGCGTGACCCGCGATCAGGTGCGGCGGCGACTGTCCGTCAACTGGTGGCAGTACCTGGCACTGGCCTTGTTGCCGCTGTTTGTGATCAACGCGGTGTTCGGCCAGGGCGAAGCCATTCTGCCGGTGCTGGCGATGCCGTTGTTCATCGCCGGAGTCGCCTCGATGTTTGTCAGCCTGAGGTTCTTCGGTGCCTACAAACACGCGCTGATCGCCACCCAGAAAGCCCTCGATACCCCTGAAGAACCTGCCGCCTGGATCAGTCTGGCGGCCAAGCGGCGTACGGCATTCCTCGTCGCCGGGCTGCCGGCCTGGATCGGTGCCCTGGCGGTGTTCGTCGGTCTTGAAGCGGTGCCGCTGATGCTGCTGGCACTGTCGACCGCCGTGCTGTTCTACCTCTACCGTATTCCGCGTCAACTCGGTTGATGCGCGCGCTCTGGCTGGCGGTGTTGCTGCTGGCCGCCAGTGGCTCGGCCATCGCGGTCGAGCGGGTTGTCAGCCTCGCACCGTCGCTCTCTGAAATCGTCGTTGAACTGGGCTCCGCCGACCTCATGGTCGGTGTGCTGGACGCCGGTGAACGGCCTGCGCAACTCAAGGACCTGCCCTCCGTTGGCCGCTATGGCCAGTTGGACATGGAGCGCCTGCTCAGCCTGAAACCCGATCTGTTGCTGTTATGGCCCGGTAGCGTCGGCCCGGCCCAGCGTGACCAGCTCAAGCGACTGAATATTCCCACCTACGTCGCCGAACCCCACAGCCTGCACCAGCTCGCCGCACAGATCGAGACCATAGCCGCTCAGCTTGGTCGGCCTGAACGCGGAACTTCATTGGCCAGCGATTTACGCCAGCGGCTGGATGAATTGCGCCAACGCTATCGACGGGATAAGCCGTTACGGGTGTTTTATCAGGTCTGGGATCGGCCGCTGTATACGGTTGGCGGCGAGCAGATCATCAGCGATGCACTGGAGGTCTGCGGTGCCCAAAACGTGTTTACCGACCTGAAGCTGCCGGCACCGCAAGTCAGTGTGGAAGCCGTGCTGCAGCGTAATCCCGAGGTGATTCTGGCCAGCGAACAGGCGCAGCTCGATGCGTGGAAAGCCTGGCCACAGGTGGCGGCCGTGGCACAGGGACAGTTGCGCTTGGTGACGGACAAGGGCCTGGAGCGGCCGAGTGGGCAGATGATTGAGGCGACTGCAAAGCTTTGCCATTTGATTGCGCCAGACCGCTGAGACCGAGGTGCCTTCATCGCGAGCAAGCTCGCTCCCACAGGGATTCGGTTTGATTGCAAATCTGTAATCCAGCCGCAAAACCTGTGGGAGCGAGCTTGCTCGCGATGGCGGTGTATCAGTCAGCATCTGAGTCGACTGACAGGCCGCTATCGCGAGCAAGCTCGCTCCCACAGGGTTTTGCGTTTAGATGTTGAGCAGTTGCAGGCGCTCGCGAATGGACGCTTCGATTCCCGCTTCATCCAAACCACACTCGGCCAGCATTTGCGCAGGCTTGGCGTGTTCGACGTAGATGTCGGGCAAGCCCAGGTGCAGCATCGACTTGAGGATGTTTTCGCGGGCGAGGAATTCGCTGACCGCGCCACCGGCGCCGCCCATGATCGCGTTTTCTTCGACGGTCACCAGCAGTTCATGGCTGCCGGCGATTTCGCGAACCAGCGCTTCATCCAGCGGTTTGACGAAGCGCATGTCGACCACGGTCGCGTCCAGCGTCTCGGCGACTTTCAGGGCTTCGGCCAGTTGCACGCCGAACACCAGCAGGGCGACTTTGCTGCCATGGCGGCGAATCACACCCTTGCCGATCTCGATCGGCTCGAGGTCTTTCTCGATGGTCGCGTTCGGGCCATTACCGCGTGGATAACGCACGGCCGCCGGGCCTTCATACAGGTGACCGGTGGTGAGCATTTTGCGCAGCTCGTTTTCATCGCTCGGGGTCATCACCAGCATGCCGGGGATGCAACGCAGGTAAGAAAGATCGAAGCTACCGGCGTGGGTCGGACCGTCTTCGCCCACCAGGCCTGCGCGGTCGATGGCGAACAGTACGTCGAGGTTCTGCACGGCGACGTCATGCACCAACTGGTCGTAGCCGCGCTGCAGGAAGGTCGAATAAATGGCTACCACGGGTTTGGCGCCCTCGCAGGCCATGCCGGCCGCGAAGGTGACGGCGTGCTGCTCGGCAATGGCCACGTCGAAGTAGCGCAGCGGGAATCGTTCGCTGAATGCGACCAGATCCGAGCCTTCCTTCATCGCCGGGGTAATCCCGACCAGGCGCGGATCGGCAGCCGCCATGTCGCACAGCCATTCGCCGAACACGCCGGAATATTTCGGTCCACTGGCCTTTTTCGGCGCAACGGCCGGGGCGTCCAGCGGTTCGAGTTTGGTAATGGCGTGGTAACCGATCGGGTCGACTTCCGCCGGGGCGAAGCCTTTGCCTTTCTTGGTGACGACGTGCAGGAACTGCGGACCTTTCAGATCGCGCATGTTGCGCAGGGTGGCGATCAGGGTCGGCAGGTCGTGGCCATCGATCGGGCCGATGTAGTTCCAGCCCAGTTCTTCGAACAGCGTGCCGGGAACCAGCATGCCTTTGGCATATTCTTCGGTCCGGCGAGCGATTTCCCACGCACCGGGCAGGCGCGACAGCACTTTTTTGCTGCCCTCGCGCATGCTGGCGTAGGTGCGGCTGGAAAGGATCTTCGCCAGATAGTTCGACAAGCCACCGACGTTGCGCGAGATCGACATGTCGTTGTCGTTGAGGATCACCAGCATGTTGGCATCCACTTCCGGCGCATGGTTCAGCGCCTCGAAGGCCATGCCCGCAGTCAACGCGCCGTCGCCGATCACCGCGATCGCCTTGCGCTCGCTGTTTTGCAGGCGGGCGGCAATCGCCATGCCCAGCGCGGCACTGATCGAGGTGCTGGAGTGGCCGACGCCAAAGGTGTCGTATTCGCTCTCGGAGCGGCGCGGGAACGCGGCAACGCCGTCCTTCTGGCGCAGGGTGCCCATGCGCTCGCGACGACCGGTGAGGATCTTGTGCGGATAAGCCTGATGACCCACGTCCCACACCAGCCGGTCGTCCGGGGTGTCGAAGACGTAATGCAGCGCGATGGTCAGCTCGATCACGCCCAGGCCGGCACCGAAATGCCCACCGGTCTGGCCGACCGTGTAGAGCAATTCCAGGCGCAACTCATCGGCCAGGGTTTCCAGCTCGGCTTCGCCTAACCGGCGCAGGCCGTCCGGCGTTTTCGCGCGGTCGAGCAGGGGCGTGGTCGGGCGTTTGCGGGGAATCTCATGAAACGTCGTGGGCATCAGGCGAATCGTTATAGGTATAAAAGATGCGGCAGTTTACCTGATGCATCGGTCCCTGCCCACGCGTTGGTTTTTTTTGGCGGATTCGCCGTCAGCTGCGGCGATCGACGATATACCGGGCCAGATCGCGCAATGGCTCGGCCGCCGCGTCAAACGGTCGCAGTGCGTGCAGGGCCTGGTCGCGCAGCTCCAGGGCGTAGGCCTTGGCGGCGTCGAGGCCGAGCAGGGCCGGGTAGGTCGGTTTGTCCCGGGCAATGTCGGCGCCCTGGCGTTTGCCGAGGGTTTCGGTATCGCTTTCGACGTCGAGAATGTCGTCCTGGACCTGGAAGGCCAGGCCGATGGCCTGTGCATAAGTCTGCAGGGACTTGAGTTCGTCTTTCTCGRCACGGCCGCTGGCCAGGGCACCGAGCTTGACGCTGACCTCGATCAGCGCGCCGGTCTTGTGCCGGTGCATGTACTCCAGGGCTTTCTGGTCAAGTTTCAGGCCGACCGAGCCGAGGTCGATGGCCTGACCGCCGACCATGCCCGCCGGGCCTGCCGCCAGCGCCAGGGCGCTGACCATTTGCAGGCGGATTTCGGCATCCGACGCGCTCAGGCGTGGATCGAGCAGGGCGCTGAAGGCCAGGCTCTGCAAACCGTCGCCGGCGAGGATCGCGCAGGCTTCATCGAATTTCTTGTGGGTAGTGGGCTGGCCGCGGCGCAGATCGTCATCGTCCATCGCCGGCAAATCGTCATGCACCAGCGAATAGGCGTGGATCAGCTCCACGGCACAGGCTGCGCCGTTGGCTTGCTCGGCCTTGCCGCCCAACGCTTCGCACGCGGCGTAGGCCAGCAGTGGACGCACGCGTTTGCCGCCATTCATCACGCTGTAGCGCATGGCCTCATACAACCGCGCCAGTTCAGGGCTCGGCGCGATGAACAGGGTTTCCAGGGCTGCATTGACGCGGGCCTGGCTGGTGGCCGAGTACGCTGCAATCATTCTGGCTGATCCGCGTCGAAGGGTTCCTCGGCCAACTCGCCATCACGCTCGAGCAGCACTTGAACCTTTTGCTCGGCCTGGGCCAGCGCCGCCTGGCAATCGCGGGTCAGACCGATGCCTTGCTCGAAAGCGGCCAGCGAGTCCTCGAGCGACAATTCGCCATTCTCCAGACGCTCCACCAGCGTTTGCAGGTCGGCGAGGGACTGTTCGAAATCCAGTGCAGCTTTTTTGCGGGCCATGGCGGCGATTTCCGGTTGACGTTAAACCGGCGCGACACTAGCAGATAGGGGGGGTATGGGCAAATGAGCGAGGCCGGTGTCTACGGATTATTCGGCTCATTTCGTGAGCCGAATAACGTCTCTATTCGGCTCACCGTTCACCCCTTACCGTGATTCCCACCGCAATTTCGGAGCCATTCGATTGTTAAAAAACACCCGAATGGCTAACCTTCGAGCCCTATACGACCTGGCAGTCACGGGTCTTTCAGACGAAACGCAGTATCCGCATCGGTAACGCGCCCAGGATCAGGCGCAAGGTTTCGTCATGCATGGCAGGAGGCGTCGCATGCGCTCATTTCTTTTGCTGCTGATCGGGTTGGCTATCGCGCCCGTGATTCTGGCCGCGCCGAATGCCGAGTTGTCGGAGCCGGTGGGTGGCTGGCGTTACAACGGTCTGCTGGACCGTAGCGAAAACCCGCAAGTCGCCTATCCCACGCCACCGATTGACCGAGGCGTGCAGCGCAACCGCACGATGATCGAAGGCCGCCTCAAGGCCATCGGCACTCAGCGCGGGCCGCACACGTTGGCGGTCAACGGCAATCCGCTGAACCTCTACACCGACGAGCAAGGGCGTTTCGCCCGACCGTATGCGTTTGGTGCCGGTTCCAACAGCGTCGAAATCCGCAGCGCCGAAGGCCAGTCCCTCAAGCGTGTTCAATTCTATGAAGCCAACAACCTGCGCACTCCGGCGAAGATTCGCGTGGTGCTGGGTTGGGACGATCCGAAGGCCGAACTCGACCTGCACATCGTCACGCCCGACGGCCAGCATGCCTTCTGGGCGCACCCGGACTTGACCAACGGCGGCGGCCTCGACCCTGACGGCGTCGATGGCCCGGGTCCGGAAATGTTCACCATGACCGCACCGCTGCATGGCACCTATCTGGTTTACGTGAACTATTGGGGCAACTTCGGCAGCGGCGGCTATAACTTCGATGAGACAAGCAACCAGAACGAGGTGATTACCTCGCAGATCAACCTGGTGCTCAACGAAAACACCGTCGATGAAAAACGCGAGACGTTCATCGTGCCCCTGCGCGCAATCGGCGACCTGCTGCTGGTCAAGACTTTCAACTACTAAGCATCCCCGCTCCACGGATGAACATCGGGTTTTGTGAACATGAGTGATAGCGCTGTTACTCCGGCCGCTGGCGCACCAGCGGCCAAACATTCCCTGCATTGGCCGACACTGCTGATCGGGATATGCCTGGTCGTCGTTGTGGCCGGTGGGTTGGGGTGGTTCATGCACAAGCCCAAGGCCCCGGCGCCTGCGTTGGCCAGTGACAAACTGGGCATGAGCCGCCCGGATGGCTTGCTGGAAACCCATTCCCTGAGTCAGTTGCCCAAGGACTTGCTGGCAGTGCCGTTTCTCAAGGAAACCCTGACCGAAGACTTCGTCTTCTATTACGAAAGCCATGCCGACCGCCTGGGGTTGATCGGCAGCTTGCGGCGGATCATCTACGAACATGACCTGAAACTGCAGGACACCTTGATCGAGCAGCTGTTCGATCAGCCTGCCGACGTAGCGTTGTGGCGCGGGGCGGATGGGCGGCTCAAGGATTTCCTGCTGGTGATGGATCGCGGCGGGCTGGCCAAGGTGCTGGAGCCGCTGGCCAAAGTGGCGCTGGACGACTCGCAGTTGAGCAAAGTCGCTGACGTGAAGGTCGGCACCGACGACGTGGCGCTCTATCAACTCAATTACAACGCCAGCAAGGCGCTGCTGTTTGCGTCCCATGGCGACAAACTGGTGGTGCTGTCCAATCCGGCGAAACTCTACGATCCACAAAGCGGTGCAACGGAAGAATCGGGCAGCGTGTCGACCACGGCCATTGCCGCGTTGCTCAATGGCGACAAACTGTTCCCCGAAGCCTTCGGCCTGCCGCCGCGTGCTCCGCAGGTGAAACAACGCCTGTCGGTCAATGCCAGTGTGCTGGCCATGGGTTACCAGCGCTTCATTCCGAATTTCGCCGGCCTGCGTTTCGACATGGACGACAAGGGCTGGCACAGCTTCCTGGCCATGGATGAACTGGAGAATCAGCCGGACTTCGATTTCAAGCCGATCTGGCAAGCCATGCCGATGGGCGCCAGCGCTTGCGTGGCGTTGCCGCTGGCTGCCGAACAACAGAAACCGCTGCTGATGAAACTCGGTGCCGAGGAGAAGGTGGCTCAGGCGCTGACCGAACACATGGCCGGCGCGGCGGGCCTGTGCTGGTATGCCGATTCGCGGTTGTACACACCCTTACTGGTGGCCAGCCTCAACGATGATGGCGGCGGCAAACTCGATGGAGATTTGGGCAGTCTGTTCGGCTCGATGGTCGGTGCCTACGAGAGCAATGTCGAAGAAGGCGCCTTCCCGGTGGTGGAAAAACAGCAAGGCCAGAGCCATCAGTGGCAACGTCAGGTCAGCTCCAGTTTCGGTCCCTATACGGCCAAGGAAGCTCAAGATCCCGATGCCATCAGCGGCAAGGCGTTCATGCGCGTGAGCCTGGCGCGTCACGGTTCGATGCTGCTGTTTTCCCTCGATGACAAGCTGGTGGACAAGGCTCTTGGCACCCTCGACAAACGTTTCCCGCCAATGGCCGACGTGGTGCCCAAAGACCTGCTGATGCCGGTCTATTTCGGTCCGGAGTCCATGGCGCAACTGATGCAGCAGGAAACCCTCGACAGCCTGCCCCAGGACATGGAGCCGGTGTTCTACAACGCCGCGCAAACCTACCTGATCCCGAAACTGCGCAAGCTCGGCGGCTACGGTAAATACGCCCTGACCTTGCCCGAAGGCAGCGAGCCCGACGGCCACTGGCAGTGGCTGCCGCTGGAGTGGAAAGCTCTGTGACGGCATTGATCCGAAGTCTCGGCCTGCTGGCCTTGTTGCTGAGCGCGGGTGCCCGCGCTGTCGAGGCACCATCGCTCGACCCACAGCAATCCCAGGTGTTTCGCGCCTGGTTCGTGCGCATCGCCCAGGAGCAACTGAGCCAGGGCCCGAGCCCCCGTTGGTATCAGCAAGACTGCGCCGGACTGGTGCGCTTCGCCGCTAACGAAGCGCTGAAAGTCCATGACGACAAATGGCTGCGCAGCAATGGCCTGTCCAATCGTTACCTGCCGCCGGAGTTGCAATTGAGCGATGCCCAGCGCGGTCTTGCCCAGCAATGGCAGCAGGGCGGCGGCAAAGTCGGGCCATACGTCAATGCGATCAAATTGATCCAGTTCAACAGCCATCTGGTCAGCCGCGATGTGGCTCAAGCCCGCCCCGGCGACCTGATGTTTTTCGATCAGGGCGACGACCAGCACCTGATGATCTGGATGGGCCGCTACATTGCCTATCACACCGGCACCACCACACCCACCGACAACGGCATGCGTTCGGCAAGCCTGCAGCAACTCATGACATGGAAGGACACCCGATGGATACCCGACGCAGCCAACCCCAACTTCATCGGCGTCTATCGACTGAATTTTCTTTCCCAATGACCGGTGCCCGCATGCTGCGTTTTCTGTCTCTGCTGTTGGTATTGGTGCTGCCTTTCTCGGCGGTTGATGCGGACGACTCGGTCCCGTCCAGCGGCTATGCACCAGTGGCCGGCGAGAGTTTTTTCCTGCTGGCCGACAGCAGCTTTGCCAGCGATGAACAGGCGATGGTGCGCCTCGAAGCGCCGGGTCGCGACTATCGCCGGTTTCGCATGGAGCCCTACGGTGGTGCCGACATTCGGGTGTATCGCATCGACAAGCCAATGGATTTTCTCAAGCGCCAGAAGAACCTGCATCGGGTGGTCAGCGATGGCCAGTTCAAGGGTGAAGGGCTGTCCAACACTCTCGCTTACCTGTGGGACAACTGGTATCGCAAATCCCGTCGGGTGATGCAGCGGGCGTTTTCCTACGAGTCGCGTAAACAAGTCACCGAGGAAGTGCCGGAGCTGAAAATGGGCGACGCGATGGCCGCGCCAACACCCTACGATGCGCAACCGCAATTCGCGCTGATACCGGGTTTGCCGGTGGTCAGCCAGTTCCGTTATCCGTTGTGGCAGGCCAAACCGATCCAGCCACCTGCAGGGGTGAACCTGGCCGGTTCTTCCAGTGAGTTCGTCAGCGTCGCGCCGGGCAACGTGTACATCCCGTTGGGCCATCTCAAACCGGGTCTTTATCTGGTGGAGGCGCTGATCGGCAAGTACCGCGCGACCACCATGGTGTTCGTCTCCAACACCGTGGCGGTGAGCAAGATTGCCGGTGACGAATTGCTGGTGTGGACTGCGCGCAAACACGAAGGCAGCTCGGTGCCGAAGGTCAATGTGCTGTGGACTGACGGCCTCGGCGTGATGAGCAGCGGCGCCACGGATGCCGATGGTTTGCTACGCCTGAAACACGTCAGCCCCGAGCGCTCGTTCGTGATAGGCGAAGACGAAGAGGGCGGGGTGTTTGTCTCCGAGAACTTCTACTATGACAGCGAAATCTATGACACCAAACTCTATGCCTTCACCGACCGGCCTCTGTATCGGCCGGGGGACTGGGTGTCGCTGAAAATCGTCGGGCGGGAGTTCAAGAATGCCCGGGATTCGGTGCAGCCCACCGCGGCCGACGTCAACGTGACCGTGCTCGATGCGACCGGCACGGCGCTGCAATCCCTCGATCTGAAACTCGATTCCAAGGCTGGCACTCAAGGCCGATTCCAGTTGCCCGATAACGCCGTGGCCGGTGGTTATGAACTGCGTTTCAACTACAAGGATCAGGCCTACAGCAGCGCCTTTCGTGTCGCTGAATACATCAAGCCGCACTTCGAGATTTCGCTCAATCTGGCCAAGCAGGATTACCGTACTGGCGAGCCGGTCAAGGGCAACCTGGTGCTGCTGTACCCGGACGGAAAACCGGTGGCCAATGCGAAATTGAGTCTGAGCCTGCGCGCCCAGCAACTGTCGATGGTCGACAACGAACTGCAATACCTCGGGCAATTTCCGGTGGAGCTGACCAGCACCGAATTGACCACCGATGCCAAGGGCAACGCGTCCCTCGACTTGCCGGCTGCCGACAAACCGAGTCGCTACATGCTCACGGTGTTTGCCAGCGACGGTGCGGCGTATCGGGTCAAGACCACCAAGGAAATCCTCATCGACCGTGGCGCGGCGAATTTCCGCTTGAGCGCGCCTCGGCGTTTCAGCGCGGTGGGTGACAGGGTTGCCTTCAGCTACACCCGCGAAGGTGAGCAGGTCGATGCCATTACGCCGGGCAGCTACGGCTGGGTACGCCTGGAAGACCAGAGCATCGGCGAAGGCAAACTCGCGGCAATCGACAAGGGGTTCACCCTGGCCTTTGACCGGCCGGGCACCTACAACCTGACGCTCAAGGATGATCATGGCCGGGTGGTCGGTGCCACCGGTCATTCGGTTACCGGCGAAGGTGTCAAAGCCGTACCCGGCACCGTGGAAATCGTCCTCGACAAGCCCGAGTACATAGCAGGTGATGAGGCGCTGGCGCTGATCACTTTCCCCGAGCCAGTGAGCGATGCGCTGCTGTCTCTGGAGCGCGATAAGGTCGAAGCCACTGCGTTACTTTCCAAAGGCGGCGACTGGCTGAAGATGGAAAAACTCAGCGATACCCAATACCGCGCGCGCATCCCGGTGAAGGACGGTTTCGCGCCGAACCTGACCTTCTCGGTGCTGTACACCAAGGGCGGCCAGTACAGTTTCCAGAACGCCGGCATCAAAGTGATTACGCCGCAGATCGACGTGGCCATCGCCACCGATAAAGAGACCTACCAGCCGGGCGAAACCGTCTCGGTGGACCTGACCACCCAATTCGCCGGCAAAGCGATTCCCGCGCACCTGACGGTCAGCGTGGTCGATGAAATGGTCTACGCGCTGCAACCGGAAGTCGCGCCGAGCATCGACCAGTTCTTCTATCACCCACGGCGTAACAACGTGCGCACCAGCGCCAGTTTGTCGTTCATCAGTTATGACGTCGCCCTGCCGGGCAGCCCCGGTGCACCGGGCAAAGCCAATCGCAGTGAGCGCGGCGTGAAAGTGCTGGAGCGACCGCGTCGCGAGGATGTCGACACGGCGGCGTGGCAACCTGAGTTGCTGACCGATGCCAATGGCAAAACCCGCTTCACCTTCAAGATGCCCGACTCCCTGACCCGCTGGCGCATCACCGCCAGGGCCATCGCCGATGGCGGGCAGGTCGGGCAGAAGAAGCAATTCGTGCGCTCGGAAAAACCGCTGTACCTGAAGTGGAGCGGCCCGACTCGATTCCGCGCCGGCGACAAACCGGACCTCGGCGTGTTCGCCTTCAGTCAGGCCGAGAAACCGGTCAAGGCCGAACTGGTGACCCGTTACGCCGGCAACGAACAGCGCGTGCCTGCGACCCTGAACAGCGGCATCAACTACATCCCGTTGCCGGCCTTTGAGCTGGCCAATGGCGAGTGGAGCGCCGAGCTGGTGCAGGACGGCAAAACCGCTGACGCCCTGACGGTGCACCTGAGCGCGACCGGTGAAGGCTGGCAGGTGATTCAAACCCAGAGCCTTGATGTGGGTGAGGGCGATACGCCGCTGACGTTGCCGACAGACGCCAGTGATATCCGCCTGCGTCTGGATGACAGTCCGCCAGCGTTGTTCCGTTCTGCCCTCGACGACCTGCTGAGCTACCCCTACGGTGGCGTCGAGCAGACCGCCAGTCGCCTGTTGCCGTTGAGCATCGCCTACCCGACGCTGGCGGCGAATCCGCAGATCCGCGATCGCCTGCGCCTGATCATGCAAAACAGTCGCTTGCGCCTGGTGCAAATGGCTGGCCCTTCGGCGTGTTTCACCTGGTGGGGCATGGACGGCGAGCCGGATGCGTTCCTCACCGCTTACGCCTATTACGCCGACTGGCATGCCAGCCAGGTGCTTGAACTGAGCCTGCCGCCGGAGCATTGGCAGCGGGTGCTGGAGGTCTACGCCAAGCAGGCGAAGAGCACGCCGCTGTTGCAGCGGGCGCTGATCCTGTCGTTTGCCCGACAGATGCAGTTACCGGTCAACACCTTGCTCAGTGGCTTGATGGACGACCTGGCGAAAGCGGGCGAGGGCACTGCCGCGAATCTGATGGAAGACGGCGAAGACAGCCTCGTCATGAGCGATCCGGATTCAGCCTTGGGGCTGGCGGCCGCACGGGTGCTGACGGCATCGCTGGCCAGGCAAGCGAAGGTCGCTTTGCCGGATGTGTTCAACCGGCAACTGGCCGACGCGCAGCAACGTCTGGCAGTCAGTTCTCAGCCGTTTGCCGAAGCGCTGAACCTGTCGCTGCAACCCTTCGATCAGGCTCACGCCCAGGCCTTGCTGCAACGTTTGCTGCCACAGCAATCGACCCTGGAACGTGCGTTGGCGTTGACCTGGCTGCAACGCAGCATCGAGCAGGCATCGCCCACCATTGCATTGGCGCCGGGTGAAGGCTGGAAGAAACAGTACGGGGTTTCTGGTGAGATGTATTGGACGTGGCAGGGGCCTGCGCCAGTGCCGACGGTATTGACGCTGACCGGCGCGCAAGAGCGTCCGCTGCGCGCTGCATTGAGCTACCGCAGCCAGCAGCCGGTGGTCGATCCGATGGCCGTGACCATCACCCGTCGCCTGTCGCGACTGGTGCCGGGGGATGAGGCCTTCACCTTCAAACTCGAAGCGGTCGGCAACGCGCCATTGTCCAGCGACAACCTCTATCTCGACGAAGTGATCGTCACCAGCAAAGCCGCCAAACCGTTGCGTTACGGGATGCTGGAAGTGCCGCTGCCACCGGGTGCAGATGTCGAGCGCACCACCTGGGGCATCAAGCTCATGGGCAAGGCTGGCACCGAACCGACGGCACTGGAGAAGGCGCGTTTCGAACCGGGGCAAATGGCTTATGCCGTTCCGGTGGATGCCTTGAGTGGCGAATTGCGCCTGCGGCACTTGGTGCGCTTCTCGCAGAAGGGGCAGTTCAACTTGCCGCCGGTGCGTTTCACTCAGGTCTATGCACCGCAGCATCAGGCTGTGGAACAAAAGGCAGCCCTTGGCCAGGTCACGGTTCACTGACGTGCACAGGCTGCTGATAGGTGGGTTGCTGTGTTTGATCCCTGTGCTGGCAACGGCGCAGGACGAACCTTTGCGCCTGGCCTTCAACGGCGACTTGTTGTCGCTGAACCGAACGCAGGTGATCACCCGCGAGCCGTTGCCGCAGACCTTGCAGACGCCGCTGGGCAGTGTGTGGAAGTTGTTCGTCTACGCCTGGCTGGTGGACACCGGCGCGCGTGAGCCGGCTTATGAATGTCGCGGCCAGTCGAAGGAAGAGGTTTATTGCTGCACGGCGGGCGGCAGGATCGAGCGTGATCAGGCGTTGGTGAAGTCATGCGGTCTGTATTTCGAACCCGCGCGGCTGGGTATCCGTGATGCCGACTGGCGAGCCTATTGGCAGGCGCGGCAGGCGCCGCAATGGTTGCTGGATTTGCCTTCGTTGCAACCGGCTACTCGGGTTTCGGTGGCGGAACTGTTGATGATGTTGGCCGTGCTGCCGGCGCAGGATCAAGCCCGACGTGTATTGCTCGATGTGGTGCTCAATGCCGGCGATGGCCATGTCGTCGGTGAACTCGGAAGCCGTCTGCGGGTGAAGACCTGGAGCTGGTTGGCGGATCAGGATGCTGCGTTGCGCCAGGGCGGGTTTGCCGGTTGGACCGCGGATGGCATACCGGTCTGGGCCGGCGGGCGCGGTACCAGTCAACGGGTTCTTCGAGATTACGCGCAGGCACTGTCTACGGTGATTCCCGCTTCATGGCCTGCGGATGCAGGGAAATGCGTAGAGGTCGACCTGTTCTCGCGCTATCCACTTCGGCGCGTGCTGTCGGGGGGCAGTGTGGTGACTTCCGGAGCGTTGCAGGGAGACTACCGTGTTGAATTCGCCAACGGTAATGCGCTGGATATTCACAGCGACGGCGAACTATTCCTGCTCAACGACAAGCTCGTCGCCCGGCTGGATCGCGAAGAATACGTCGCCCGTGTTCTCCAGCGCGAAGCCAGTGCCGAACCGGTCGAAGCCGCCAAAGCCCTCGCCGTGGCCATCCGCACGTACCTGCTGCAAAACGCCACGCGCAGCGGTGACTGCCTGAGCATCGACGACAGCAGCAGCCGTCAGCGGGTCGCACCGCGTCCGGCGTCGTCCGGGTCTCGCGACATCGCCGCGTGGACCAGCGACCTGGTCCTGGCCGGCAGCACCGTCACCTACCATTCCGATCAACCCGGCCCGGACAAACTGTCCTGGCAGCAAGCCGTCGAACAGGCACGGGCCGGCCAGCGTTACGACGCCATCTTGCTGCACGCCTACCCACGCGCCAGTCTGAGCCGCTGGGACAACCCGGTCGCGTCCTGCGAAGCGTTGCCCGTCGCACAAGAATGGCTGCAGAAACAACGGCGCGGCTGGCGCCCAAAGCTTGAAAGCGAAACCGGCTACAACGAAGTCAGCACCTTCGCCGTATRCCGCCTGGCCTTCGGCCGCCCCTATGTCGATCGCGAACGTCAGCGCATCTACGTACGCGGCGCGCAGACGCTGCAAGAACGCCTCGACCTGACCCACGAATACCTGCACCTGGCCTTCGAAGCACACCCCAACGGCCAGGATGAAACCTACATCGAAGGGCTCGCCCGCCACCTCTTGCTGGAATAGGCCATGAAACTCCGTTATCCACAGGTCTTGCTGTTGCTCTGTTCGCTGGTGGCGTTGCCATCGGTGATGGCGGCTGACAGCGTCAAACTCGACACCCCCGCAGGCGGTTGGCGCACCGGCGCGCCTGAGGGCGAAGGGGAAAGCTTCCGGCAGACCGTCAACTACCCGGCCTCGTCGGTGAATACCCCGGCAGGGCAGGCCAACACCGCTCGCATCAGCGGGCAGATCAAAGCCACACCGAAGTCGACAGAGCCCGGCCGGCTGATCGTCAACGGGGTGAGCATGCCGCTGAAAATCGACCCGGCCGGCCGCTTCGATCGCCCGTTCTCATTCCCCAACGGCAGCAACAGCGTCGAAGTACGCAGCCCTGATGGCCAACAACGTCACCGCACGCAATTTCTCAACAGCAGCGGCGGTGCGACCCCGGCCAAGTTGCGCGTTTTGCTGTCGTGGGACAGCGATAACACCGACCTCGACCTGCACCTGATCACCCCTGACGGCGCCCACATCTGGTACGGCGACCGCGTCGCCCCCAACGGCGCAGCGCTCGACGTCGACGTCACCACCGGCTACGGCCCGGAGATCTTCGCCATGCCCGCGCCAATCAAGGGGCAATATCTGGTCTATGTGAACTACTTTGGCGGTGGCTACAGCAGTGATGAAGAGGGGCAGGAAGACGCGGTGCAAGCGCTGACCACGGCGCAGGTGACGGTGATTACCGAGGAAGGCACGCCGAGCGAGAAGATGGAGACGTTCCTGGTGCCGATGCGCGCGGTGGGGGAGCTGACGTTGGTGAAGTCATTCAGCTATCCGTGAGGTTGAGGTACAACTTGCGCAGGGTTTGCACACGATTGCGCCCGTGATCCTTGGCGCCATGTAGGGTTTCATCCGCCTGTGAAAGCAGGCTCGAAAGGTCGTAGCCCGACTCGCGGTTGAAAACGAGCGGGACAATATCGACCCCGCCAACTGATCAGCACCACACCCAGCGCCGCCAGCAGCATCATTGCACCCAGATAAGCCAGAGGAAGCTCGCGGGTTTCACGCCACCAGGCATGACAGGTCAACAAACCCATCAGAATGAAAACGAAGACCGAGACTACCAGCAGGGTCGGGATGTGCAGATCCATTGCGTAGGTTCCCGTTGAGCTTGAAAGCGAAGTCCGACCGGCAGAGCATCTTCCGGGGTAAGGGGAGCGGTTTTTGGACGGGATAGAGGCTTGTTAGCGTTGTTTCATGCAGACATACATTGTGAATGTTCTTGCGTCGGTATCAGGAGTAATTGAGAGGGCCCTCCAACCGACATGGAAATGCCCTGACGTGAATGATCTTCCTGGCAATACCTCTATCGATTCTGCTTTCAACGAAATCACCCAACTGATCGTGACAGCGCGACAACGCGCCATGCAGGCGGTCAACACCGAGCTGATCGAGTTGCACTGGCAGGTTGGGGCCTATATCAGTCGCAAAATTGAAGCGGCGGAGTGGGGGGATGGGGTGGTGGCTCGATTAGCCACTCACCTCGCTCGTACTCAGCCCGGACTGCGGGGCTTTACCCGGCCTAATTTGTTTCGTATGCGTCAATTTTTCGAAGCGTACAGGCATGACGTAAAAGTCTCAGCACTGCTGAGACAATTGCCCTGGACACACAACATGATCATCCTCAACCAGAGCAAACGCCCGGAGGAGCGTGAGTTTTACCTGCGCATGGCAATCCAGGAAAAGTGGTCGAGCCGCGAACTGGAGCGTCAGTTCAAGGCGGCTCTGTTTGAGCGTTCAGTGGTCAGCCCGGCAAAAGTGTCAGCACCGCTGCGACAAATTCATCCCCAGGCCCTGGATGTGTTCAAGGATACCTATGTGGTCGAGTTTCTGGCTCTGGAGCGTGGACATGCAGAGACAGACTTGCATGGAGGCCTGCTGCACAAACTCAGGGACTTTCTGATCGAACTGGGCAGGGACTTCTGCTTTGTGGGTTCGCAATATCCGTTGCAGGTAGGTGGGCGTGACTTTGCGCTGGATCTGTTGTTTTTCCACCGTGGGCTGAACTGCCTGGTGGCGATCGAACTCAAGGTCGGGCGCTTTGAGCCGGAATACCTGGGGAAGATGGATTTTTATCTTGAAGCGTTGGACCGCAATGTCCGCAAACCACACGAAAACCCGGCGCTCGGCGTATTGTTATGCGCAAGCAAAGAGGACGAAATCGTCGAGTACGCCCTGAACCGCTCGCTGTCGCCTGCCTTGATCGCGGAGTACCACACCCAATTGCCAGACAAGAAACTGTTGCAAGCCAAGTTGCAGGAGTTTTATGCGCTGAATACTGAAGGGGTTGAGTGATTTTTGTCGTGAATCACTTTCTTTCAGACATTAAAAAGCCGGCTTGTGGCCGGCTTCTCGGGGACTGGCTTGGATCATTTTTGGTAAACCGCGCCAGCCTTCAAAACGTACACCCGGATCTTGCGTCCGGCTGTGGGACCTGGTGAGAAAGTCATCTGTCAGGTCAGTGCATCTGAGCCGCAAGGCGGATCGATGCGCAAATGTGGGGCGCAGCATACGCAGGTTTGACGAAAATTCCCAGCGGGAAGTGCCGGGCAGAGCCGTTTGGCCGCCCGGGTGGGCGGCCGGGTGGGCGGCCGATGGGCGTTCTGGAGCGCTTAAAGAAACGGCAGCGCCGGCCGCCGTTTGTTCAGGGTCGACCACCAGAACACCCAGCCCAGCACCCTGATGTTCTGCTCTTCGATTTGGGCGGGTCTGAAGATTTCATCCGGGTATTCGGCGCGGTTGTGGCTGCGCAGTCGCAGGGAGTTGCCCGGTAGTCGGTGCAGGTACTTGATGCGCAGCATGCCGTCATGTTCGATGGCGTAGATCTCGCCATCGACAATCTGGGTCAGGCCACGGTCAATCGCCAGGGTCGAACCGTCTTCAATTTTCTCGCCCATGCTATTGCCGCTCATAAGGGCGCAGATGGCGTCGGCGTGGTTGATTTCCAGGGAATCGAGGTGGCTGCGGGGCAGGCGGATGGATTTCTCGGGGTCTTCTATAACGTGGGTTATGTTGGAACCCGGGGCAGTGACAGCTTCTTTGAGGAATGGCAGTTCGACGTCGACAGGCTCGATGACTGTATAGACACCGCGGATGGTCTGGGCATCGAAGATGTTGCCGGAGTCTTCGAGCAGGCGCAGGTGCTGGGCATCTTTCGAGCCTTCGCCGGTTTTCAGCCAGTCGCTGCTGACGGAGAGTTTTCTGGCGACTTCTTCCATGCAATGGGCGGGCACACCGCGGGTGTACCAGTTATGTACATTTTGCGGAGCCGTATCCAGGAATTCGGCAAATCCGGTGGTCGTGATGTTCGCTGCTTCGAGGAGAGCCTTGAAGCGTGGGCCGCTAGTGTTCTTTTTCATGAACGCGAGTCTACTGGCGGCTAACAAGGGTTTGAATAAACGTCTCGTTCAAATTTCGCGGGAAATTTACGACGGGATGTAAGACGCTCTTGGGGAATTTTAAACAAATAAAAACCAAGATCGAGCAGGGTTAAACGTTATGTTTAGCGCACTTATCAAGCGCCCACAAAAAACCCTGGTTCAACCAGGGTTTTTCTTGAAGCTTGTCGCTTGAAGCTCGCGGCCGCTCTTAACCTTTATAGGCAGCAACCGACTTGGTGATCGCGTCGCGGGCGGCGTCTGCGCCGGCCCAGCCTTCGATCTTCACCCATTTGCCTTTTTCGAGATCTTTGTAGTTCGCGAAGAAGTGCTCGATCTGCTGGATCAGCAGCGCTGGCAGGTCGGTGTATTCCTTCACGTCGACGTACAGCTGGGACAGCTTGTCGTGTGGGACTGCGATGACCTTGGCATCGCCGCCGCCATCGTCGGTCATGTTCAGGATGCCGACCGGACGGGCGCGGATCACCGAACCTGGAGCAACCGGGTAAGGGGTTACGACCAGCACGTCGAGGGGGTCACCGTCGTCAGCCAGGGTGTTCGGGATGTAACCGTAGTTGGCCGGGTAGAACATTGGGGTGGCCATGAAACGGTCAACGAACAGGCAATCGCTGTCTTTGTCGATTTCGTATTTGATCGGCGCGTGGTTGGCCGGAATCTCGATCGCGACGTAGATGTCGTTCGGCAGGTCTTTGCCAGCCGGAATCTTGCTGTAGCTCATTGGGCGTTGCCCCCGTTAGTTGACCAAAAACACTTGGCCGGATTGACCAAAAAGTGGCGGCGATTATAGGCATATTCCTGGATCGACGCCACGCACCAGAAGTCGTATGGCGCTCACTGGTGTGCCTGATAGACAGGGTCATGCGCCTTTAGTTGCTTCAACCTCGCCAGAGGGTCCTGGCGATAGAACAACTTCAGCTGCTGGTACACCTGTGGATAAGCCTCGTGCAGCAAATCCGGGGCGCTGAAGAAGTATTCGCTGGTGACGGCGAAGAACTCGGCAGGGTTTTCGGCGGCATACGGGTCGATGGCCGTTTCGGCATCGGGATTGCGTTCCAGTTGCCGGTCGAGGTCGTAGTAGGCCTCTTGCATGACGTTGGCCCAGTCGCTGACGCGCATGTCGGCATGCAACGGCGGCAGGCCGTTGGCGACGCCATTGAGCATGTCGAGTTTGTGCGCCAGTTCGTGGATCACCAGGTTGTAGCCTTCCCAGCCTCCGCTGGCCATTACGCCGGGCCAGGCGAGGATGATCGGGCCTTGCTGCCAGGCTTCACCGCTGTGTTCTCCGTCCCATTCGTGCTCGACGCCGCTGGCATCGCGATGGCGCTGGGGGCTGAGGAAGTCGTCGGGGTAGAGAATGATTTCGTGGAAGCCCTGATACCAGTTCAGGTCGCCGAGGTGCAGCAGCGGCAGTTGCGCCTGGGCTGCGAGCAGCAAGCGTTGTTCCTGATGCAGTTCGACACCGGGCAGGGCGCTCAGGTGCTTGTCTTCGAGGAACAGCACGCAGGCTTCGCGCAGCCATTGGTCTTCGGCGGCGCTGAGGCCATCGAGAAAACTCAGGTAATGGCGCACCCGTTGCCACATGTCATCGGCAATCGGGTGCTTTGCCAAGGTGCGCCGGCGACGCCAGGCGCTCAGGGACCACATCGTGTCAGCGCGATTCGGCTTTGGAGTTCGAACCTGCAAGGCGGTTACGTACCATGCCAATGATCATTGGCACCAACGACAACAGGATGATGCCGACTACCAGCAGCGACAGGTTCTTCTTGATGAACGGTACGTTGCCGAAGAAGTAACCGAGCGTCACCAGCCCGCCGACCCACAGGACAGTGCCAAAGACGCTGAAGGCGAAGAACCGCGGATAAGGCATTTTCCCAACACCGGCGACGAACGGTGCAAAGGTGCGGATGATCGGCATGAAGCGCGCCAGAGTCACGGTTTTGCCGCCATGCTTGTCGTAGAAGTCGTGGGTTTGTTGCAGGTAGTCACGACGGAAGATCTTCGAATTCGGATTGCTGAACAGTTTTTCACCCGCCGTTCGTCCGATGATGTAGTTGGTGCTGTCGCCCAGAATCGCCGCCAGCATCAGCAGGCCGCCGAGCAGTACCGGATCCATGCCGCCACCGGCCGCCACGGCACCGGCGATGAACAG
Organism: Pseudomonas sp. P4_C4; assembly: GCF_056402055.1. Classification (NCBI taxonomy): domain Bacteria; kingdom Pseudomonadati; phylum Pseudomonadota; class Gammaproteobacteria; order Pseudomonadales; family Pseudomonadaceae; genus Pseudomonas; species Pseudomonas sp. P4_C4. The sequence goes on from NZ_JBFUID010000001.1 coordinate 258,212, forward strand.
CAGGGAGTCGCCCGGCAGGAAGGGCATGACCACCAGGCCGGTTTCACAAAAGATCACCATAAACAGGATGGCGTAGATCCATGCCCCGTAGTTGGTTACAAGCATGTCGAGGTAGACGTCGAGATGCAGGACGATGTCGATCGGGTTGAAATCCATGGAAAGCACCTGTGGTAACGGCCCGACTCAGCAGGCCTGTGCGGATGACTTCGCGTAAGACTACGGATAAGGGTAGTTTTTCTTACAAGCCGGGGAGTTCGGGATTATACGAGGCGAGAGGTGAAAATCGCGTCGAGATTGTAGCGGGGAATGTCATGACAAGACCGATGGCTTGATACCGAACCTGTGGGAGCGAGCCTGCTCGCTCCCACAGGTGCAGGTAATTCAGAGTTCGTCGCTGATCGGCAGCACATAGTTCTTGAATTCGGTGTCTTCCTTGAATCCGATGGACTCATAGGTTTTCTGCGCGACTTCGTTGTTGCTGCTGGTGGAAACACGCATGCGCACGGCATTGGTTTCCTTGGCCATTTTTTTTGCGGTGCGGATCAGGTTGTCGGCCACCAACTGGCGGCGGGCGTCCTCGGCGACATAAATATCGTTGAGGATCCACACGCGTTTGAGCGAAAGCGAGGAGAAACTCGGGTAAAGCTGACAGAAACCCATCAGTTTGTTGCTGTCGTCATCGGACAACGCCAGGTAGATCACCGACTCTTTGCGACGCAGGCGTTTTTCGAGGAACGCCCGGGACGAGTCCGGATACGGCAGGGAGCCATAAAACTCGCGATATTTGACGAACAACGGGGTCAGCAGGTCCAGGTGTTCGAGGGTCGCTTGAATAATCCGCATGGTAGGTCTCGTCTTCAAGTGGCTGTCTTACGTCTCTGACGGCGATGGGAAACCCTTGGCGGCCGCGCAACGATCCTGCCTGAAACTGGTACGAATGTGCAATGCAGAAGCGGTTCAGGCATTCGGCGGGCCGAGCAGGAAATTAGCTTTCATGTCGGCCTCCGCGTCCGACGCCAGTGTCTGAACCTGCGCTTCGTCCTTCAGATTGACCCCTGACAACTGCCGCCGGCAGGCTTCACGCATCAAATACAGCAAACGGTGTGCCGCCATGCCGTAGCTCAGCCCTTCAAGCCGGACATTGGAGATGCAATTACGGTAGGCATCGGTAAGGCCGACCTTGGGATTGTAGGTGAAATATAAACCCAGGCTGTCCGGGGAGCTGAGGCCAGGGCGTTCGCCGATGAGAATCACGGTCATTTTTGCGCCAAGCAACTCACCGATCTCATCGGCGACGGCCACCCGGCCCTGTTCCACGAGTATGACTGGCGCAACAGTCCAGCTGTCGTCTGCCATTTGCTCTTCGAAACGCGTCAGAAACGGCAGGGTATGGCGATGAACGGCCAGTGCCGACAGGCCGTCGGCGACCACGATCACCAGATCCACGCCTCCCGGATGGGCCGTCGCGTAATCACGCAGGGTCTGCGCCGAGGCATCACTGAGTTTTCGCCCCAGATCGGGGCGTTGCAGGTACGTGTTGCGATCCGTCGCCGCACTGTGCAGCAAAAGACACTGGCGATCACGTTCGGCCAATTGCGCGCTGAGGGAGGCATGGTCAAACGGCAAGTGCACCGCATCCCGCGCCTGAGCGTGGGCGTATTGGAAGTCCAGTTGTGCGCGAGTGGGAATGCTGGTGCCGGTGCGGCCCAGAGCGATTCGCGCCGGCGTCAGGCGCCGCAGCTCCAGCCAGGGGTTGTGTGGATCGAAGGGTAGTTTATCCATGTCAATGCTCATCCCAGTTGCGCCAAGGCCTGCCGGAAGGCTGGCGGCAGGCTGTCGCCGAAGAGAACCCTGCCATCGGCTTGAGTGAAGATGCCCATTTTTGCCAGCCACTGCTCGAACTCCGGTGCGGGCTTCAGGCCGAGGGTCTGCCGGGCGTAGAGCGCATCGTGGAACGAGGTGGTCTGGTAGTTGAGCATGATGTCGTCGGAGCCGGGGATGCCCATGATGAAGTTGATCCCGGCGACGCCCAGCAGGGTCAGCAGGGTATCCATGTCATCCTGGTCGGCTTCGGCGTGGTTGGTGTAGCAGATGTCGCAACCCATGGGCACACCGAGCAATTTGCCGCAGAAGTGGTCTTCCAGGCCGGCGCGGATGATCTGTTTGCCGTTGTACAGGTATTCCGGGCCGATGAAGCCGACGACGGTATTCACCAGGAACGGTTTGAAATGCCGCGCGACGGCGTAGGCGCGGGTTTCGCAGGTTTGTTGATCGACGCCGTGATGGGCGTTGGCCGACAGGGCACTGCCCTGGCCGGTTTCGAAGTACATCAGGTTCTTACCCAGTGTGCCGCGATTGAGGCTCAATCCTGCGTCGTAACCTTCCTGCAATAAGTTGAGGTTGATGCCGAAACTGGCGTTGGCCGCCTCGGTGCCGGCGATCGACTGGAACACCAGGTCTAACGGGACACCGCGATTGACCGCTTCGATCGATGTGGTGACATGGGTCAGCACACAAGCCTGGGTGGGGATTTCGTAGCGCTGGATGATCGCGTCGAGCATCTCCAGCATGGCGCAAATCGAAGCGATGCTGTCGGTGGCGGGGTTGATGCCGATCATTGCGTCGCCATTACCGTGCAGCAGACCGTCGAGAATGCTAGCGGCGATACCGGCCGGTTCGTCGGTGGGGTGGTTCGGTTGCAGGCGTGTGGATAGTCGACCGCGCAGGCCCAGGGTGCCGCGAAACTGTGTGACCACGCGGATTTTTTGCGCCACCAGCACCAGATCCTGCACGCGCATGATCTTCGACACGGCGGCGGCCATTTCCGGGGTGAGGCCGGGAGCGAGGGCGCGCAGGACCTGTTCGTCGGCGGCATCACTGAGCAGCCAGTCGCGAAAGCCGCCGACGGTGAGGTGGCTGACGACCGCAAAGGCTTGTTTGTCGTGGGTGTCGATGATCAGACGGGTGACTTCATCGGATTCGTAGGGGATCAGCGCTTCCTGCAGGAAGTGGCTTAGCGGCGTGTCGGCCAAAGCCATCTGTGCCGCGACACGCTCGCCGTCATTAAGGGCTGCGACGCCGGCCAGAAAATCTCCGGAGCGCGCGGGGCTGGCCTTGGCCATCACTTCCTTGAGGCTGTCGAAGCGGTAAGTCTGGGCGCCGACGGTATGGGCATATACGGCCATGGGGCGGGGCCTCCTGATCAATTTAAAAATTCGATCCGCTTTTCTGTGGGAGCGAGCTTGCTCGCGATAGCAGTCTTGCATCCGCAACATGTGCTGAGTGACACACCGTCATCGCGAGCAGGCTCGCTCCCACAGGGCATTTGCATGCACTTCAATAATGCAGGCGCCAGGCTCGTGGCCCGGCGCCGGTGCATCTCATATACCTTCGAGCATAGCGTCTGCCGGTGCCTCGGAACGTTGCTTGGCAGTCAGCTGGAAGTACAGGTAACCGGCAGCCATGAAACCGAGGAAAATCAGGCCGATCAAGGTGTTGAACCACGCCATCGCCACGAGGCATACCACCGCCAGAAACAGTGCGATCCCCGGCACGATCGGATAGCCCGGGGCGCGGAAGGTGCGTTCCAGGTTCGGTTCGGTTTTACGCAGCTTGAACAGGCTCAGCATACTGATGATGTACATCACGATGGCGCCGAATACCGACATGGTGATCATCGCCGCCGTCAGGGTCATGCCTTGCAGGTTGACCAGGCCATCGCTGTAGATCGCCGCGATGCCGATCACGCCGCCGGCTAGAATCGCCCGATGCGGCGTCTGGAAGCGCGAGAGTTTGGCCAGCCCTTTAGGCAGGTAACCGGCGCGAGCCAGGGCGAAGAACTGCCGTGAATAGCCAAGAATGATTCCGTGGAAACTTGCCACCAGGCCGAACAGGCCGATCCATACCAGCATGTGCATCCAGGTCGAATTGTTGCCGACCACGGCTTTCATCGCCTGGGGCAGCGGATCGTTGATGTTCGACAGTTGACGCCAGTCGCCGACGCCGCCGGCCATCACCATCACGCCGATGGCCAGGAACACCAGGGTCAGAATGCCGCTGACGTAGGCCTTGGGGATGGTGCGTTTCGGGTCCTTGGCTTCTTCGGCGGCCATGGCTGCACCTTCGATCGCGAGAAAGAACCAGATCGCGAAGGGAATGGCGGCGAAAATACCGGGAATCGAGCCCATCGTGAATTCATTGGCGCCCGACCAGCCATTGAGCACAAAGTTGCTGAAGCTGAAGCCCGGGGCGACCACGCCCATGAACACCAGCAATTCGGCGACCGCCAGCACAGTGACCACCAACTCGAAGGTGGCTGCGATGCTGACGCCGAGGATGTTCAGGCCCATGAACACGAAATAGGCGCCAACGGCGGCGATCTTCGGGTCCAGTTCCGGGTATTGCACGTTGAGGTAGGCGCCGATGGCCATGGCGATGGCCGGTGGTGCAAAGACGAATTCGATCAGGGTGGCGATGCCGGCAATCAATCCGCCTTTTTCGCCAAAGGCCCGGCGGCTATAGGCAAATGGCCCGCCAGCGTGGGGAATCGCAGTCGTCAGTTCGGTGAAGCTGAAGATGAAGCAGGTGTACATCGTCGCCACCATCAGTGCGGTGACGAGAAAACCCAGTGTGCCTGCGGTGCCCCAGCCGTAACTCCAGCCGAAGTACTCGCCGGAAATCACCAGGCCGACGGCAATGCCCCATAGATGCAGGGTGCCGAGTGTGGGTTTGAGCTGTGTGGAAGAAGTCATAAGTCCTCTCTGTCTTTTTTATTGTTTGATCTGTTGGACTTTCGGGTATGGCATTTATCTGTGATGCGGGCACGCAAAGCCCGTGCCAGAGCAGCAGGGCTATGTTTGGTATGTGAGTTGGAGCGCTTTTCCTGTAGGAGCTGGCGAAGCCTGCGATCTTTTCAATCAGACGACTGGAGCCACCGACAAGCGAAGATCAAAAGATCGCAGCCTGCGGCAGCTCCTACGCCCGATTCAGATTCGTCGGCTTAGAAGAAGCCCAGCGGATTGATGTCGTAGCTCACCAGCAGGTTTTTGGTCTGTTGGTAGTGGTCGAGCATCATCTTGTGGGTTTCACGGCCGACGCCGGACTTCTTGTAACCACCGAACGCGGCGTGTGCCGGGTACAGGTGGTAGCAGTTGGTCCACACACGACCGGCCTTGATGGCGCGGCCCATGCGGTAGGCGCGGTTGATGTCGCGGGTCCAGAGGCCGGCACCCAGGCCGAACTCGGTGTCGTTGGCGATGGCCAGGGCTTCGGCTTCGTCCTTGAAGGTGGTGATGCTCACCACCGGGCCGAAGATTTCTTCCTGGAACACACGCATTTTGTTGGTGCCCTTGAGCAGCGTCGGCTGGATGTAGTACCCGCTCGCCAGGTTGCCCTCGAGTTTTTCCACCTTGCCGCCGGTCAGCAACTCGGCGCCTTCGCCCTTGGCGATTTCCAGGTACGAAAGGATTTTGTCGAATTGCTGCTCTGACGCCTGGGCGCCGACCATGGTGTCGGTGTCCAGCGGGTCGCCACGTTTGATTTGCAGGACTTTGTTCATGACCACTTTCATGAACTCGTCGTAGATCGACTCTTGCACCAGGGCGCGGGAAGGGCAGGTGCAGACTTCGCCCTGGTTGAAGAACGCCAGCACCAGGCCTTCGGCGGCCTTCTCGATGAAGGACGGTTCGGCCTGCATGATGTCTTCGAAAAAGATGTTCGGCGATTTGCCGCCCAGTTCCACGGTGGACGGAATAATGTTTTCGGCCGCGCATTTCATGATGTGCGAGCCAACCGGGGTCGAGCCGGTGAAGGCAATCTTGGCAATGCGCTTGCTGGTGGCCAGCGCTTCGCCAGCTTCTTTGCCGAAACCTTGCACAATGTTCAGCACGCCCGGTGGCAGCAGGTCGCCGATCAGTTCGACCAGCACGGTGATGCCCAGCGGGGTTTGCTCGGCAGGCTTGAGCACCACGCAGTTACCGGCGGCGAGGGCCGGGGCGAGTTTCCAGGCGGCCATCAGGATCGGGAAGTTCCAAGGGATGATCTGCCCGACCACACCCAGCGGTTCATGGATGTGATAGGCCACGGTGTTGCCGTCGATTTCGGCAGCGCTGCCTTCCTGGGCGCGCAGGCAACCGGCGAAGTAGCGGAAGTGGTCTGCGGCCAGCGGGATGTCGGCGTTGAGGGTTTCGCGCACGGCTTTGCCGTTGTCCCAGGATTCGGTGATTGCCAGGGTTTCCAGATTCTGCTCGATGCGGTCGGCGATTTTCAGCAGCACCAGCGAGCGCGCCTGGGCGGACGTGGCACCCCATGCGTCGGCAGCGGCGTGGGCAGCGTCCAGGGCCTTGTCGATATCTTCGGCCGTGGAACGGGGGAATTCGGCAATCGGTTGGCCATTTACTGGCGAGGTATTGGTGAAGTACTGACCTTTGACAGGCGCGACGAACTCGCCGCCGATGTAGTTACCGTATTTGGCTTTGAACGAAACGATAGCGCCTTCAGTACCGGGGTGAGCGTAACGCATGGTGGTCTCTCCTTGCTTTTGTGCTTATAGGGAGTCGCGCATGTGCGCTTGCTTTAAGCGTAGAGCAAGGGACGGGCCAGTGCGCTGCAGCTCAGGCAAATCAAGGCCTTGCGCATTTTTTGTCGGACGGATGGAACATGCCTGTGACGCTTTCGGTACAGCCGGCGTGACACTTTGTACCGCTTCTGGCACAACCTGTGACTGGGTAGACTTGCAAGCATTGCAATGCAGGCCAGGCTGGAGGATGCTCGGCATCACCTCATGCACGGGACGCCGAGCCCCGGGGAGAATAATAAGAAATGCACGACAACCATTTGAGTCGCCATGCCCAGCAAGTATTGACCGTGACCCAGGGCAAGGCCCACCTGCACGGCCCTGGCAGCGATCCGTCCATCGCCCGTTCCTGGCTGCGTTGCCTTGAGGACTATCACCTCGATCCGGCCCTGAGCATCGCGCCGACGGTGCTGGAACATGGTCGCGTCCTCGAAAGCCGCGAACGCTTGCAGCAAGTGCTGCACATCGCCGGCAATGAAATGACCAGCCTGCACCAGCAGCTCTCCGGTGCCGGCCATGCGGTATTGCTGACCGACGCCCGCGGCGTGATCCTCAATTGCGTCACCGCGCCCGCAGAACGGCAGATTTTCGAGCGTGCCGGGCTCTGGCTCGGCGCCGACTGGAGCGAGGCCTGCGAAGGCACCAACGGCATCGGCACCTGCCTGGTGGAGCGTCAGTCGCTGACCATCCATCAGGACGAACACTTTCGCGGCCGCCACACCGGCCTGACCTGTTCGGCGAGCCCGGTCTTCGATCCCCATGGCGAACTGCTGGCGGTGCTCGACGTGTCGTCGGCGCGGCGCGACGTGTCGCGGCAAAGCCAGTTTCACACCATGGCGCTGGTCAATCTGTCGGCGAAGATGATCGAGAGCTGCTACTTCCTGCGCTGCTTCGACAACCAATGGTTGTTGCGTTTTCACTTGCAGGCCGAGTCCGTCGGTTTGTTCAGCGAAGGGTTGCTGGCGTTCGACGGAGAAGGGCGAATTTGCGCGGTCAACCAGAGTGCGCTGAACCTGCTGGGACATATTCGCGGCGGCTTGCTGGGTAAGCCGGTGGAGGCGTTTTTCGATTGCTCGCTCGATGAGTTGCTCGGTCGCGCGAGCACCAATGCCGCCGCCAGTTGGCCGTTGCGCACCCGCGATGGTCGCAAGCTGTTCGCGGTATTGCGCGGTGAGGCACGGCGGTCGCTGCCGATTCCGATGGTGCCAACTGCCAAGGTTGCACAAGTACCGCGCCTGTCGGGCATTTGCCTGGATGACGCGACGTTGCAGGCGGACTTCCGTAAGGCTTTGCGCGTCTACGAACGCGACGTGCCGCTGCTGATCAACGGCGAAACCGGGTCCGGCAAGGAGGCCTTTGCCAAAGCGGTGCACCACGCCAGCCAGCGGGCGGAAAAAGCCTTCGTCGCCCTCAATTGCGCGGCCATTCCTGAAAGCCTGATCGAAAGCGAGCTGTTCGGTTATCGCGGTGGCAGTTTCACCGGCGCGCGCAAGGAAGGCATGCGCGGCAAGTTGCAACAGGCCGATGGCGGCACGTTGTTCCTCGATGAAATCGGTGACATGCCACTGGCCCTGCAGACGCGATTGCTGAGGGTGCTGGAAGACCGGCAAGTGGTGCCGATCGGCGGCGAGCCGGAAGCGGTGAATGTGCGGATCATCAGTGCCACTCACCGCAACTTGCTGGGTCGCGTGGAGGACGGCAGCTTCCGTGAGGATTTGTATTACCGGCTCAACGGGCTGGAAGTCGCGTTGCCGGCCTTGCGTGATCGTAGCGACAAATCCCGGTTGCTCGACTTTTTGCTGGCCGAGGAGGCAGGCGCAGAAACTGTGTTGATCGACGGGCCGGCGCGGGAGGCCTTATTGGGATTCGCCTGGCCGGGCAACGTGCGGCAGTTGCGTAATGTGCTGCGTACGTTGGCGGCACTGTGTGAGGACGGGCGGATCGGTCTGGAAGATTTGCCGGCGATGATTCGCCAGGCGCGGCCGGTGGCGGCGCAGGCTATCGAGGAGCCATCAGAGCATCCGCTGGATGATGCCGAGCGGCTGGCGTTACTCAATGCGCTGGAGCAGACGCGGTGGCACATGACGCATACGGCTGAGCAGTTGGGGGTCAGTCGAAATACCCTCTATCGGAAGCTGCGTAAACACGGCATCGCTCGGTAATTGCTACGTCGACCTGTAGGAGCCGGCTTGCCGGCGAAGGCGGTCTGGAGATTGTCTTCGCCGGCAAGCCGGCTCCTACAGGTTTTGCGCTGAGCGCCATTGAAACATCAGGTGCGATTTTCCCCTCCCTAAGCTAACCTGCGGCCATGTTTTACGAGGTCGACTATGCACATTCATATTCTTGGTATCTGCGGCACTTTCATGGGGTCAATGGCGGTTCTGGCCAAAGAGCTGGGCCATCACGTGACGGGCTCCGATGCCAACGTCTATCCGCCGATGAGCACTCAGCTGGAAGCCCAGGGCATCGAGTTGACCCAAGGCTACGACCCGGCGCAACTCGATCCGGCCCCCGATCTGGTGGTGATCGGCAACGCCATGTCCCGGGGCAACCCGGCGGTGGAGTACGTGCTGAACAAAGGCCTGCCTTACGTCTCCGGCCCGCAATGGCTGGCCGATCACGTGCTGCAAGGTCGTTGGGTACTGGCCGTTGCCGGTACGCACGGCAAGACCACCACCAGCAGCATGCTGGCCTGGGTACTGGAGCACGCGGGCATGGCCCCGGGCTTCCTGATCGGCGGCGTGCCGCAAAACTTCTCGGTGTCGGCGCGCCTGGGCGATACGCCGTTCTTCGTCATCGAAGCCGACGAGTACGACAGTGCGTTCTTCGACAAGCGTTCCAAGTTCGTGCACTACCGTCCGCGCACGGCAATCCTGAACAACCTCGAATTCGATCACGCGGACATCTTCCCGGATCTGCCGGCCATCGAGCGACAGTTCCATCACTTGGTGCGGACCATCCCGAGCGAAGGCCTGGTGATTCATCCGACCACTGAGCCGGCGTTGCAGCGTGTTATCGAGATGGGTTGCTGGACGCCGGTGCAAACCACCGGTGCCGGCGGTCAGTGGCAGGTCAAGCTGCTCAGTGAAGATGGCTCGAAGTTCGAAGTGATGTTCGATGGCGTCGCCCAGGGTGTGGTCGAGTGGGACATGACTGGCCAGCACAACGTCGCCAACGCCCTGGCGACCCTGGCTGCCGCACGCCACGTCGGTGTGGTGCCGTCCATGGGCATCGCCGCGTTGAGCGCCTTCAAAAGCGTGAAGCGGCGGATGGAGAAAGTTGCGGAAGTCCGTGGCATCACCATCTATGACGACTTCGCTCACCACCCGACCGCCATCGCTACCACCCTCGACGGGCTGCGCAAACGCATCGGCGATGCACCGTTGATCGCGATCATCGAGCCGCGCTCCAACTCCATGAAGCTTGGCGCGCACCGTGACGGATTACCGGAAAGCGTGGTCGATGCCGATCAGGTGATCTGGTATGCACCGGCCAACCTCGGCTGGGACCTGGCCGGCACTGCGGTGCGGTGTACGGTGCCGTCGATTGTCAGCGACTCGCTGGAAGGCATCATCGAGCGCGTGAAGAGCCAGGCGCAACCGGGCACCCACGTGGTGATCATGAGCAATGGCGGCTTTGGCGGCCTGCACGGCAAGCTGGCCGAGGCGCTCAAATGAGCAACGGCCCGGACCGCATCACCCTGGCGATGACCGGCGCTTCCGGCGCCCAGTACGGTTTGCGCCTGCTCGACTGCCTGGTGCGGGAAGATCGTGAAGTGCACTTCCTGATTTCCAAAGCCGCGCAGTTGGTGATGGCCACCGAAACTGACGTCACGCTGCCGAACAAACCGCAGATGATGCAGGCGTTCCTCACCGAATACACGGGCGCTGCCGCCGGGCAGATTCGGGTGTACGGCAAGGAAGACTGGATGTCGCCTGTGGCTTCGGGCTCTGGCGCACCAGCGGCGATGGTGGTGGTGCCGTGTTCGACGGGTACTTTGTCGGCGATCGCCACGGGTGCCTGCAACAACCTGATCGAGCGTGCCGCCGACGTGACGCTGAAAGAGCGTCGCCAGTTGATTCTGGTGCCTCGCGAGGCGCCGTATTCGAGCATTCACCTTGAGCACATGCTCAAGTTGTCGAACATGGGCGTGACAATCCTGCCGGCATCTCCGGGCTTCTATCATCAGCCGCAAACTATCGACGACCTGATCGATTTCGTCGTGGCACGGATTCTCAACCTGCTGAATATTCCTCAGGACATGTTGCCGCGCTGGGGCGAGCATCATATGACCAGTGATGAATAAGCTGCTGGTGATGGTACTGGCGCTGCAATTGGTCGGGTGCGCCACGGCGCGCACCCTCGATGCGGCGAAGCCGGGCGCGCCGGTGGTGTACTCGGGGACTCGTCTGGATTTGTACGCGATGAACGGTGGGTGCTGCGCCAAGGACCGTTTTGGCGCGGAAGCACCGAGCTATCCAGGCGTCGACCTGCCGGCCAGTGCGTTGCTCGACACGCTGCTGCTGCCGCTGTCATTGCTGACGGTGATCGGGGTCAGCTTTCAGGCGACAGGTGGGTTGTAAGAGAGCGCTTCGCACTCTATCGCGAGCAGGCTCGCTCCCACATTGGATTTGTGAACGACGCAGATCAATTGTAGGAGTGAGCCTGCTCGCGATGAGACCCACTCAGGCACCACAGGCTACTTGCCCAACTTCCTCAGCTCATCCGACTCGACAATCCTGACCCCGTCCTGCTCTTCCAGCGCCAGGCGCCACATTGCCCGGGCCAGTTGGCAGGCCTCGATACCATGGTATTTGCCAGGGATCAGCCGTGACAACGGGCCGGCGACTTTCTCGCCCAGTCGCGGTTCGGTGCGTTCGCCCAGCAACAGCGAAGGGCGGCAAATAGTCAGCTGCGGCCAGTCCTGCGCGCGCAGTGCGTACTCCATCTCGCCTTTGACCCGGTTGTAGAAAATCGAGGATCTGCGATCGGCTCCGAGAGCACTGATCACGATCAAATGCCTTGCGCCCAACTCCCGTGCGCGTTTGGCAAAGGCCACGACCATGTCCAGGTCCACCGCGCGGAACGCCTGTTCCGAGCCTGCCTGTTTGATGGTGGTGCCCAGGCAGCAGTAGGCGATGTCGACACGACCGTTCAACTCTTGCAGAAACTCCGCCGGGTCGCCGACCGGGTTTTCAAGGTGGGGGTGCTTGGCCAAGGGCCGGCGTGAGGGGGCCAATACCCGGGTAATCGTTGGCTCGTTAAGCAGGCGATCAAGCAGGTGTTCACCCGTCAAACCGGTGGCTCCGGCAAGCAACACGTGCTGAGGCGTCAAGTACATAGTGTTTCTCCCTTGATACTGTTCAGCTTAGTTGCTGTTTGCATCCTTGCTTTCCATAGACGCACTTTGCAGGGCTTTTCGTGCCTGCTGTTTGCGCAGTAGTTGCCAATGCGAGAGGACGGTTTTCGGTGCCCAGATCTGTGGTTCGGAGGCTTCGAAACCGTCCGCCAGTTCACGTTCGGCGACAGTGGCCTTGGCCAGTTTGAAGGCTTGTTCCAGATCATCGGTCTGGTTCRGGGCCTGGGCGAACAGGGCATCGCCGAAGTAGGTGAAGTTGGCTTCCTCCGAGCAACCGAAGGACACTCGGTCGGCCCGCGAGGCCGTCATGATCAGGGTCCGTTCATCTTTGAGGGCGGGGATGAAACCGCCGGAGTAGCAGGACGAGATCACGATGATCTTGTCGCGGTTTTTCAACGGGGCGAGAACAGCCGCCATTTCGTCGGCTGGCAGGTCGGCCAACTCCATGCGTGGCTGGTCAAGCACCAGTTCGTGTTCGCTGGTGCCATGGCTGGTCAGGTAGATGAAAATCAGGTCTTCCGGCCCGCTGCGTTCGGCCAGCGTCAGGGCGGCACGGCGCAGGTTTTCCCGAGTCGCCATCGGGCGGTCGGCGAGGTGATCGCGATGGTTCACCAGGCGGATCTGGCCGAAAGCGCCAAAACGGCTGGTGAGCATATTAGCGACGTAGTCGGATTCGCGCAGAAACACGCTTTGCTTGCCATCACCGCCCAGGGTCAACGAATACAGTTCCACCGCCGGGGTCGAGGGCGGAATGTTGGCCAGCGCTGTGTCGAGCAGGCGCCCCTGGGCCAGCAGGCCGAGCTCCAGGGTGTCGGGCAACAATTTGCCCTCGGCGTCGCGTACGCGCTGGCCGTTGATCCAGGTGCCGCTGAGCACGGTGCCATCGGTCAACACCAATGTGCCGCGCCCCTGGTAACTGTCGTTGTCGAACTGGCCTGTGTAAAAACTGCCGTCAGACAGGTTCAGTCGGCCCTGGCCGGAAAAGCGCCAGTCATTGAACTGGCCGATGTAGTGGCTGCCGTCAGTGCCGATCAACTCGCCCTTGCCGTTCAGCGAGCCTTCCTTGAACTGGCCCAGCCAAACATCGCCGTCGGCGTTTTCGTAGCGGCCTTTGCCGTGCAGTTGATTGTTCTTGAAGCTGCCGACATAGATGTCGCCATCGGCACTGTTGAACGTGCCGTTGCCTTCCAGTTGGCCGTCGACGAAGTGCCCGGTGAACTGATTGCCGTTGCCGTCACTGCGCTGGCCTTCGCCATTGGGTTTGCCGTGGGCGAACTGGCCCTGATAGGCGCTGCCGTCTTCGAGTTCGAGGCGACCCAGGCCGGCGTATTGATCGGCCTTGAACTCTCCGCGATAGCTCATGCCGTTTTCTTTGAGGGTGCCTTCGCCGTCGCGTCGGCCGGCCTTGAACCCGCCGCCGTAACTGCTGGCGTTGGTGGTCAGCGCCCCCTGGCCGTCGAACAGTCCCTGATTGAACTGCCCGCGATAGACCTCGCCGTTGCTGCCGTGCCATTCGCCCTGGCCATGCCACTGGCCTTTGTCGAATTCGCCGGCGTACCAGCTGCCGTTCGGGTAGTCGATGCGCCCCTTGCCTTGCAGCAAGCCATTGACCAGGTCACCGCGATAGCGTCCGCCATCCGGCAGGCGGGCGTCGGGGGCCAAAAGCGATTCGCCGTCGCCGCAAGCGGTGAGCATCAGGGTCAAGGCAAGGAGTGCAAGTGGGCGCATAGCGGATTCCGGGCAATTAGGCGAGGGAGTATGCCGCAGCTATGTGTCCTTATATAGGGTGAGGTACCGCGAGAAGGCGCGAAACAGCATGAGCTGCTTCGCATCCGGGAAGGTTTATACGAAGCACAGGGACAGGGGTTCGGCGATGTATGCCGGCTTGTCCGAACCTTCGATTTCCAGGGTGGTGGTGGCCTTGAGCAGCCATTGGCCGGGTTTTTTCTCGGTGACTTCGGTCAGGTCGACCTTGAGTCGCACTTTCGAATTGACCTTGACCGGCTGAATGAAGCGCACGCTGTCGAGGCCGTAGTTGACCACCATCTTCAAGCCTTCGGGCATGACGAGGATGTCTTCCATCAGTTTCGGGATTAGCGACAACGACAGAAAGCCGTGAGCGATGGTGCTGCCAAATGGCGTTTGCGCGGCCTTGACCGGGTCGACGTGGATGAACTGAAAATCCCCTGTGGCTTCGGCGAACAGGTTGATGCGCTCCTGATCGATAGTGAGCCATTCGGAACGTCCAAGTTCCTTGCCGACATAATCTTTGAGCTCTGCAACTGGAACATAGGGCATTGAGACTCTCCTTGGGTTCATCGGTTTTATAGATTTGGCTTGCGGGGATTTAACCTCCCGGCTTACCACTTTAGATCAACATGGCCAAACGCTCCGGTCAACCGAACATGCTTTTGGCGAATGCCGGTCTATAGCGCGGGCATGCTTATAATGCCCGGCCAATGCGGGTGACGGATTTTGCGGGGGATCAACAATGTTGCTACGAGGTCTGACGTGGCTGGTGCTGTTCCAATTGCTCGGCACGGCGATCAATCATTTGTTTTTGCCCGTGCTGCCGGGGCCGATTGTGGGGTTGCTACTGTTGTTGGTGTACCTCATCTGTCGCGGACAGGTCGGCGAGCCACTGAACCTGGCGGCCAGCAGCCTGTTGCGCTACCTGCCGCTGTTGCTGGTGCCGCCAGCCGTGGGCGTGATGGTCTATGCCGCTGACATTGCGGCAGATTTCTGGGCCATTGTCGGTGCGCTGGTGTTGTCGCTGCTGCTTTCGATGGCCTTCGCCGGGGTGCTGATGCAGCGCATGGTCAAGCGTCACGCTCACTCCGAGGACAGCCAATGATCTTCGACTGGCACGGCGCCTGGACGTCGGTGATTCACCATCCATTGTTCGGCATAGGCATTACCCTTGGCGCCTATCAGCTCGTCCTGGCGGCATTCGAGAAAACCCGCTGGATCTTTTTGCAACCGGTGCTGGTCTCCATGTTACTGGTGATCGGCGTGCTGGTGGGCTGCGGTCTGACCTACGCCGAGTACCGCAAGAGCACCGAGATCCTGAGTATCCTGCTCGGCCCGGCCACTGTCGCGCTGGCGGTGCCGCTTTACCTCAACCTGCGACGGATTCGGCAGTTGTTCTGGCCGATATTTACTACGCTGGTGATAGGTGGTGTCGTGGCCACGGGCATGGGCGTGCTGCTGGGCTGGTGGTTCGGTGCCGAGCACATGATCCTGATGACCATGGCGCCGAAGTCGGTAACTTCGCCGATTGCCATGTTGGTGGCTGAGCAGATCGGTGGTGTCGCGGCGCTGGCAGCGGTGTTCGTCTTGATTACTGGTGTGATCGGGGCGATTTTCGGCCCGGCCCTGTTGAGCCGGCTCGGCGTGCACAGCCCGGAAGCCAGGGGGATGGCGCTGGGCATGACGGCCCACGCTGTCGGCACGGCGGTGGCGATGCAGGAAAGTGAAGAGTGTGGCGCCTTCGCGGCGCTGGCGATGAGTCTGATGGGTGTGGCCACGGCGGTGTTGCTGCCGTTGGCGGTGTCGATGGTGGTGTAAAGGAAATGTCTATGAGTCTGCCGCTTTTCCCACTGAACACAGTGCTGTTTCCCGGTTGCATCCTCGACTTGCAGATTTTCGAGGCGCGTTACCTGGACATGATCGGCCGCTGCATGAAACAGGGCGGTGGTTTCGGCGTGGTGTGCATCCTCGAGGGTGAAGAGGTCGGGATCGCCCCGGCCGGCTACGCGCTGGTGGGTTGCGAAGCGCTGATCACCGATTTCAATCAACAGGACAACGGCCTGTTGGGGATTCGGGTTCGAGGCGGACGGCGTTTCCATGTATTACGATCGGAGATCCAGCGCGATCAGTTGACCGTCGCCGAGGTCGAGTGGCTGGAAGACGAACCGGAGCAGCCACTGCAGGACGAGGACGCCGACCTGGTGGCATTGCTCAAGGCCCTGGCGGAACACCCGATGGTTGAAGCCTTGAACATGGGCACTGAAGCGACCGGGCAACAGTCACTGGCCAATCAGTTGGCGTACCTGTTGCCCTTCGCTGAACTGGACAAAATCGACCTGCTGCAACTCGATGATCCGCAGCAACGACTGGATGCGATTCAGGCGTTGCTGGATGAATTGCAGGGCGAGTTGTTTGCCTGAAAGCATTCTTCAGAACTCAATGCGGTAAATTACCATAATTACTATGGGGCTAGCGGCAGCGGACAACCACCACGTATGCGCCCGACCTGGTTTCTGGTGGTGTTGTTTGGCTTTTTCATTTTACGGCATCTGTGGGATGCGAAATCAAGGTTTTTTGCCATTAAACCAGTTTGGGGTCAATGGCAAAATTCCGATACTCTGCCTTCCCTGTCTTCCCTCGGGGTTATCAAAAATGGTGCGACCATCCTGCATCCAGGAACTACAGTAACAAGGCCACGGCATGCGCACCTCTGCTAACTTTCTTCTTCATCAACGACTTCAAGATTGATTGCGTAGTACCGACCATTATCCCCCCGGCATAAATCGTAGCTCACCATTTGGCCAGCCTTGATTTTTAGAGCTTCGAGTTCAGCTGGGTCGAGGGAAAAAAAGACATTCTGCTCATTGAACTCCTCCGAGGGGGTATTAATGTCAGCAGAATTATTTTGACTCCATTCTTTCATGTCTCCTCCAAAGGCAAGCCAGCTCCCACAAAAAACGGCGCAGGGCTTGCCCGAAAATCAGTTATTATTAACAGGTTGTGTCTATATAAGACTTACGTCTTCTGCCTGCATTCCTTTTGGTCCGGGAACGGGCTTGAAGGTCACTTTTTGTCCCTCTTTAAGGCTTTTAAAGCCCTCGGCCTTTATTGCTTTGAAGTGAACAAAGAGGTCCGCGCTACCATCATCAGGTGTGATAAACCCAAAACCCTTCTCATCATTGAACCACTTGACTGTTCCTGCTTTCATTTTATTTTCCGCTTACTAATTAACATGAAACAAAGTCACACCATTTCGCATATGGACCTTGTTGACTGACGACAGAGAAACACCCTTGGTGGGAGCAACGTTTGAGGAGCTCAGGATGATTTTCAGATCTCACATCACGGAACGTGATGCGATGTTCAAAAAACTAATACAAACAGCCCAGCGCCGCAATGAATGCACTACTGCAAAACTGCGACTGAATGCGACTGAATGCGACTGAATGCGACTGAATGCGACTGAATGTTTTAGCTTTTTTCAAAGACACAAAATGTTTACCTGATCAGGGCGCCTACGTTATTTGCACCACTTATAACGACCCGGCCGGATGTTCGAGCCGATACCGCCGGCTGCCACCAATCACAACAATAGCGCCTCTTGCAAGAGTCAGAATAAGGCTGGTGGTAGTTGTGATAAGTTGGCTGGCTTGTGTGTTAGTTTATATTTGTAATGCTGGTATCGTTTTAAATAAATTGAAAGATCTCTAATATGTTTGTTTTAAGTTAAATGGCTATATTTTGCGTGCCTGCAGGAGTAGGCATGAAAGCGATATAAGGAGTTGTTGGTTGGAAGTTTTAATGGCGCAGGGCGTTCGTTGTGGGTTGGGTAATAAAGAATGCCGATACTGCTGTCTTTCAGTATCGCGTGCGTGAGCGTTCTGACTTGCCATTGCCCAGCTTTAATGGGGGTCTGATAAAAAAACCGCTTCACTCTTAATGGTGAAGCGGTTTTTTGCTACTGGGTTCCCAGCCAACTAATAGGCATAACGCAACATTGTATGTGGCAAGTGGCGCAATACGAAGAGCGCGAACAACGCCATCATCGCCGGCAGTATCAGCCACCAGACCTTGGGTGACAGTGCCTTGAGCGGCTCCCTTCGCTGGACCAGGTACAGGCTGGCCGCGCAGACGCACGCTGCCAACATCGTGCCGGCCATTACATCCGTTGGCCAGTGCGCGCCGAGGTACACTCGGGAAAGGGCAATCGCCATCGCCGGCAAACAGGCCACCAGTAACCAGGTCAGGCGCATGCGTGGTGGCTGTCCGCGGCCAGCCAGAACCGCGAGGGTCAGGAACAGTGCGAACGAGCCCGATGCATGGCCGCTGGGCATGCTGTAGCTGGACAGAGGGTCGCTCAGCACTTCCGGCCGTAGGCGGGCGAAAAAAAGTTTGGTCGCGGTGTTGGCCAGTGCCGTGAACAATAATGTGCTGATGGCGAAGATCGCCTGCCGCCACTGTCGGGTAATTAGCAGCAGTCCTGCCAGCAAAGCACTGAACAGCAGCATGTTGCGGAATTCGCCAATCAGCGTGAAGACCACCGCGACCTCATCGAGCATCGGGCTGCGATGTTCCTGCACCAGGGTCATCAGCCCTTGATCGAGGGCGTTCAGGTACGGATAGCCGATGAACAGCCCTGCCAGAATGAGAAAACTCATGCCGGCGATTAACCCTGTAGCCCTGCGATGCTGGCGCAAGCTACTGGTGGCGCTCAGCCCGACCATCACGGCAATGCTGCCGGCAACGATTCCTGTCTGAGGCCAGAAACCTTCAGGCAACGGCAAGCGAATCGCCGCACCGGTGGCCCAGCCAGGCAGCAAATAAGCCACCGACCACCCCGCACCGGCCAGCAGGCTGACGGCGATGAAGCGTGGGAAGGGCATGTCGCACATGCCGGCGACCATGGGCAGCATCGGCCGCAACGGCCCGATAAAACGCCCGACCAGCAGGCTGGCGATGCCATAGCGCTGAAAATAGGTCTCGGCCCCGGCAATCCATTCCGGGTGATGGCGCAAGCCGGGCAGGCGCCGGATGTTCTGATGAAAATGCCGTCCGAGGAAATACGAAACCACGTCACCCAACACGCCGGCGAGGAAGCCCAGCAGCAAGGTTTCACTCAACGGCAACGCACCGCTGCCGGCCAACACCGCAACGGTGAACAGTAAAACCGTGCCGGGGACGATCAGCCCGGCAATCGCCAGGCATTCCACAAAAGCCACCAGAAATATTGCCGCCGCCAGCCATTGCGGGTTGACCGTCAACCAACCGGTCACGCTATCGAGCCATTGGCCCATAAATCCAACTCCGTTTTCATTGGTTGCCCCTGTAGGAGCTGCCGCAGGCTGCGATCTTTTGCCTTTCAAAGATCAAGATCAATAGATCGCCGCCTGCGGCAGCTCCTACAGGATTGTGTTCATAGCAGGATGTAATCGCGCCCTTCGGTCTGCCCCCGTCGCAGCGGATTTCGCGTGCAGTACGGCGCATAAGCCGCATCGACAAAGCGGTACATCAGGTGCTCATCGCGCCCGTGGGGGATGCCCAGGCGTGTAGTCTGGATGATGTGGGCGGGCGTCTGGCCGACGTGCTCCACCAGCAGCACTTCATGGTCAAAGCGTTTGGCGTCCCACACCGGCACTTTCAGGCCCAGTGCCTTGCAGAGCAGGGTTTGCCCGGCGCAGAGTTGTTGTGACGGGCGAGGGTGGCCCTGGGCGTCGGGATTGTTCAATAGCATCTGTGCCAGGCTGGCCGGCCCGCTCAATTCATCGACCCACGGGTAGGCGGACTTGATCAGCACGGCGTTACCGGGCCCTTGGGCGCTGAAATTAAGGGAATCGCCGCCCCGGGCGTAATACATATAGATGTGGCCACCATCCAGAAACAAAGCCTTACGCTTTTCTGTGTAGCCGAGGGACGCGTGGCTGCCTTTTTCCGCGCGGTAATAGGCTTCGGTCTCGATGATTCGGGCGCTGAGCCACAGGTCGCCGACCCGATGGCGTATGACTTTACCCAGTAAATCCCGAGCCAGAATTTGCGCGTCGCGGTCGAAAAACGCGTCCGGCAGGCCCGTGGGCAGGCTTGCAGCGGATGCTCGAACAGTCAGGTTGGACATGATGAACGACGTTTATCAGGGCTGATTGAGTCGTGATGATAACAATTTGCAGCTTAATCCCGGCTGAACGTCAACAAATTGCCCTCCATTTCGACCATCCGCCCGTCACCGCTGTTAGTCCCGGGACGCGACAGCTATAATCTGCCGCTTTACTCTTTACCAAGACCTTATCAAAGACCACGCCAGACCATGACTGAGTCCGTTCTTGACTACATGACCCGCCTGGGTTGCGCTGCCCGCGAAGCTTCCCGCGTGATCGGCCGCGCCAGCACCGCGCAGAAAAACCGCGCCCTGCAGGCTGCCGCCAATGCGCTGGACGCTGCCCGAGCCGAGCTGACGGCGGCCAATGAGCTGGATTTGGCCGCCGGCCGCGCCAATGGTCTTGAGCCGGCTCTGCTGGAACGTCTGGCGCTGACCCCGGAGCGCATCGACGGCATGATCGTCGGCCTGCGTCAGGTTGCGGCGCTGCCGGACCCGGTCGGCGCGATCCGTGACATGAGCTACCGCCCGTCCGGTATTCAGGTCGGCAAGATGCGCGTGCCACTGGGCGTGATCGGAATCATCTACGAGTCGCGGCCAAACGTGACCATCGATGCCGCCAGCCTGTGCCTGAAGTCCGGTAACGCGACCATCCTGCGTGGCGGTTCCGAGGCCATTCATTCCAATCGAGCCATCGCCGCCTGCATTCAGCGCGGCCTGGCCGAGGCCGGCCTGCCGGCCGCAGTGGTGCAAGTGGTCGAAACCACGGATCGCGCTGCCGTCGGCGCGCTGATCACCATGCCTGAATACGTCGATGTCATCGTGCCGCGCGGCGGCCGTGGTCTGATCGAACGCGTCAGCCGTGATGCCCGCGTACCGGTGATCAAGCACCTGGACGGCATCTGCCACGTTTACGTGAGTGAACACGCCGATCTGGCCAAGGCCCAGCGCATCGCGTTCAACGCCAAGACGTACCGTTATGGCATCTGTGGTGCCATGGAAACGCTGCTGGTGGATCACACCGTTGCCAAGGATTTCCTGCCGGCGATGGCGGCACAGTTCCGCGAAAAAGGCGTCGAACTGCGCGGTTGCGAGCGTACCCGGGCAATCATCGATGCCGTGGTCGCTACCGAAGAAGACTGGAGCACCGAGTACCTGGCGGCGATTCTGTCGATCCGCGTAGTCGACGGACTGGGCCAGGCCATCGAGCACATCAATCATTACGGTTCCCATCACACCGATTCGATTGTCAGCGAACACCAGGGCGACACCCGGCGTTTCGTGGCTGAAGTCGACTCCTCGTCGGTGATGATCAATACCCCGACATGCTTCGCCGATGGCTTCGAATACGGATTGGGTGCCGAGATCGGCATTTCTACTGATAAGCTGCACGCCCGCGGCCCGGTGGGCCTCGAAGGGTTGACCTGCGAGAAGTACATCGTGGTCGGCGACGGGCAGTTGCGCGGACAGGAGCCGGCCTGACTTGGGCGACTTAGACCCGCCAGCCCCGGCCACCGTCAGCGAGCCAGTCCCTTGCCGCATTGGCGTGCTGGGCGGAACGTTCGACCCGGTGCACATCGGCCATTTGCGCAGTGCGCTGGAAGTCGCCGAAACACTGGCGCTCGATGAACTGCGACTGACACCGAGTGCCAGGCCACCCCATCGGAATACGCCGCAGGTGTCAGCCAAAGACCGGCTGGCGATGGTCGAGTGCGCGGTGGCCGGTGTGGCGCCGTTGGTGGTGGACGCCCGCGAATTGCAGCGGGACAAACCGTCCTACACCATTGATACCCTGGAGCTGATGCGCGCCGAACTGGCCGCAGAAGACCAGGTTTTTCTGCTTTTGGGCTGGGACGCTTTTTGCGGCCTGCCCACTTGGCACCGCTGGGAAGAGTTGCTCCAGCATTGCCATATCCTGGTGTTGCAACGCCCGGATGCCGACAGCGAACCGCCGGATGCCTTGCGCAACCTGCTGGCCGCGCGCTCGGTGAGCGACCCGCTGGCCCTCAAGGGGCCGAGCGGACAGATTGCATTCGTCTGGCAGACACCGCTCGCGGTATCCGCCACCCAGATCCGTCAACTGCTGGCCAGCGGTAAGTCGGTACGTTTCCTGGTGCCCGACGCGGTCCTGGCCTACATCGATGCGCACGGACTCTACCGTGCGTCGAACTGAATAGGAGTGCCTCAAGGCACGTAGCAACAACGTGTATTGAAGCGCCCGAACATACGAGCAAAACGAGTTTTATATGACGAACAACGACGTAAACAAAGTTAAGCGCAAAGGCACGTTCAAGAGTGCCCCGCTGCCGGAAAAGGTACTCGCTGCCGAGCCGCCTAAAGGCGACGAACTGGTCAAGATCGCCGTAGCCGCCCTGGAAGACGTCAAGGCCCAGGACGTGCTGGTCATCGATGTTCGCGACAAGCAGAGCATCACTGACTACATGATCATCGCCACCGGTACGTCCAACCGCCAGATCGGCGCGATGCTGGACAAGGTCCGAGAGGCCGTCAAAGCCCTGGGCATCAAGCCGCTGGGTGAAGAAGGCAAGGGCGACAGCGACTGGGTTCTGCTGGACATGGACGACGTGATCGTCCACATGATGACTTCCAATGCACGCCAGTTCTACGACCTGGAGCGCCTGTGGAAGGGGGCCGAGCAGAGCCGTGCAGCCGATGGCAAACACCACAGCCCTGAAGTTGGTCACGAGCACTTCAACAAGCTCAACAAAGACCAGGAATAAGGGACTGCTGTGCGACTGCGACTGATCGCCGTCGGTTCACGCATGCCCAAATGGGTGGAAGAAGGCTGGCATGAATATGCCAAGCGTCTTCCGTCCGAGCTGGCGCTGGAACTGGTGGAAATACCGCTCAATACCCGTGGCAAGAACGCCGACGTGGCCCGCTTCATCCGTCAGGAAGGCGAAGCCATGCTGGCCAAGGTCGGGCCGAACGAGCGGATTGTCACTCTCGAAGTCCACGGCAAGCCCTGGAGTACCGAGCAACTGGCGGTCGAGCTTGATCGCTGGCGGCTGGACTCGCGTACGGTCAACTTCATGGTCGGCGGCCCCGAAGGGCTGGCGCCGGAAGTCTGTGCCCGGGCTGACCAGCGCTGGTCGTTGTCGCCGCTGACCTTGCCGCACCCGCTGGTGCGGATCCTGATCGGCGAACAGTTGTACCGTGCCTGGACCGTGCTGTCCGGTCACCCTTACCACAAGTAGCTCTGCCCTCATGTCCCAGCCGATCCGCATCAAGGACCACGAAAAAGACGCCCGTCTGGTGCGTGGCCGCGTCGTGTTCGGGGCCATTGCAGTGGTGGCGCTGATTGGCGTGCTGATCGCGCGCCTGTATTTCCTGCAGGTGATCCAGTACGAGTACCACTCGACCCTGTCGGAAAACAACCGCGTCCATGTGCAGCCGATTCCGCCGCCCCGTGGCTTGATTTTCGACCGCAATGGCGTGGTGATTGCCGATAACCGGCCGAGTTTCAGCCTGAGCATGACCCGCGAGCGTTCCGGCGACTGGCAGCAGGTGCTCGACGTGATCGTCGAAGTGCTGGAACTGACGCCCGAGGACCGGGTGATCTTCGAGAAGCGCATGCGTCAGGGCCGCCGGCCGTTCGAGCCGGTGCCGATCCTGTTTGAACTGACCGAAGAGCAGATTGCGCGCATCGCCGTGAACCAGTTCCGCCTGCCGGGTGTGGAAGTGGTCGCGCAATTGGTTCGTCACTACCCGCAGGGCGCGCACTTTGCGCACTCGGTGGGCTACATGGGGCGGATCAACGAGAAAGAGCTGAAGACCCTGGATCCGGTGAGTTACAGCGGCACCCATCAAATTGGCAAAACCGGCATCGAGCGTTTCTACGAGCCTGAATTGCACGGCCAGGTGGGTTACGAGGAAGTCGAGACCAACGCCCGGGGCCGCGTATTGCGCGTGCTCAAGCGTACCGATCCGATTCCCGGCAAGGACATCGTCCTGAGCCTGGACATCAAATTGCAGGAAGCCGCCGAAGCTGCGCTCGGTGGTCGTCGTGGTGCGGTGGTAGCGCTGGACCCGAAAACCGGTGAAGTGCTGGCGATGGTCAGCCAGCCGAGTTTCGACCCGAACCTGTTCGTCACCGGCATCAGCTCCAGGGCCTATTCCGAGCTGCGCGATTCCATCGACCGGCCGTTGTTCAACCGCGTGCTGCGTGGCCTGTACCCGCCGGGCTCGACCATCAAGCCGGCGGTGGCGATTGCCGGCCTGGATTCCGGCGTGGTGACCGCTTCGACCCGAGTGTTCGACCCCGGTTACTACATGCTGCCCAACTACGACCACAAATACCGTAACTGGAACCGTACCGGCGACGGTTTTGTCGACCTCGATACGGCGATCATGCGCTCCAACGACACCTACTTCTATGACCTGGCCCACAAGCTGGGAATCGATCGGTTGTCGTCGTACCTGTCCAAGTTCGGCATCGGTCAGAAGGTTTCCCTGGACATGTTCGAAGAGTCGCCGGGTCTGATGCCGACCCGCGAATGGAAGCGCGCGACCCGCCGCCAGGCATGGTTCCCGGGTGAAACGCTGATTCTGGGGATCGGTCAGGGCTACATGCAATCGACTCCGTTGCAACTGGCTCAGGCCACCGCACTGGTGGCCAATAAAGGCATCTGGAATCGTCCGCACCTGGCCAGGACCATCGAAGGCGAGAAGCCGGTGGACCCTAACCCGATGCCGGACATTATCCTGCGCGACCCATCGGACTGGACCAAGGTCAACCACGGCATGCAGCAGGTTATGCATGGTGCCCGGGGTACGGCGCGCAAAGCCTCGATCGGCGCGCAATACCGAATCGCCGGCAAGTCGGGTACGGCCCAGGTGGTCGCGATCAAGCAGGGTGAAAAGTACGACCGCTCCAAGGTCCAGGAGCGTCACCGTGACCACGCCTTGTTCGTCGGCTTCGCGCCGGCCGACGACCCGAAAATCGTGGTGTCGGTGATGGTCGAGAACGGCGAGTCCGGCTCCGGCGTCGCCGCGCCAGTGGTGCGTCAAGTCATGGATGCCTGGCTCCTGGACCAGGACGGTCGGTTGAAGCCCGAATACGCCAGCCCTATCAGTGCAGAGGCTACCGCCCGTGATGAATAACTTCGATCGCATGCTCTCCAGCGAGGATGTGATGCGTCGCCGTGCGACGCTGCTGCAACGCCTGCACATCGACGGCCCATTGTTGATCCTGCTGCTGACTCTCGCCGCCGGCAGCCTGTTCGTGCTGTATTCGGCCAGTGGCAAAAGCTGGGATCTGCTGGGCAAGCAAGCCACTTCGTTCGGCATCGGCCTGGTGTCGATGGTCATCATCGCCCAGTTCGAACCGCGCTTCATGGCGCGCTGGGTGCCGCTGGGCTACGTGGTCGGGGTAATGCTGTTGCTGGTGGTGGACATCATGGGCCACAACGCCATGGGCGCCACCCGCTGGATCAACATTCCCGGGGTGATCCGTTTCCAGCCCTCGGAATTCATGAAAATCCTGATGCCGGCGACGATCGCCTGGTACTTGTCCAAACGCACCTTGCCGCCCCAGCTCAAGCATGTGGGCGTCAGCCTGATGCTGATCGGCGTGCCGTTCATTCTGATCGTGCGTCAACCGGACCTCGGCACTTCGCTGCTGATCCTGGCCGGCGGCGCTTTCGTGTTGTTCATGGGTGGCTTGCGCTGGCGCTGGATCCTCAGCGTACTGGCCGCCGCCGTGCCCGTGGCGGTTGCCATGTGGTTCTTCATCATGCACGACTATCAGAAGCAGCGAATTCTGACGTTCCTCGACCCGGAGAGCGACCCGCTCGGTACGGGCTGGAATATCATCCAGTCCAAGGCCGCCATCGGTTCCGGCGGTGTGTTCGGCAAGGGCTGGTTGCTGGGGACCCAGTCGCACCTGGACTTCCTGCCGGAAAGCCACACCGACTTCATCATTGCAGTAATGGGTGAAGAATTCGGCCTGGTGGGGATCTGCGCGCTGTTGCTGATCTACCTGCTGTTGATCGGCCGCGGACTGGTGATTACCGCCCAGGCGCAGACATTGTTCGGCAAGTTGCTCGCGGGCAGCCTGACCATGACGTTTTTTGTTTATGTTTTCGTCAACATCGGTATGGTCAGTGGCCTGTTGCCGGTGGTGGGGGTGCCGTTGCCGTTCATTAGCTACGGAGGAACTTCGCTGGTGACGCTGCTGTCAGCGTTTGGGGTTTTGATGTCGATCCATACCCATCGCAAGTGGATCGCGCAGGTTTGAATAAGGTGAAACTTTCAATGCAAGTAATGCGTGGCTGGGCGACTCGGTATGCGCCATGGGTCGGCCTGGTAAGCATCCTTGGCACCGTGCAGGAAGCGTTGGCCGGCGACTACGAAGGCTCACCCCAGGTGGCCGAATTCGTCGGTGAAATGACCCGCGACTATGGTTTCGCCGGTGAACAATTGATGGGTGTGTTCCGCGAAGCCGAGCGCAAGCAGTCGATTCTGGACGCCATCTCGAAACCCGCCGAACGGGTCAAACAGTGGAGCGAATATCGCCCGATGTTCATCACCGATGCGCGCATAGCCCGGGGTGTGGATTTCTGGCGTCAGCACGAAGCAGTGTTGGCCCGTGCCGAGCAGGAATACGGCGTGCCGGCCCAGGTGATAGTCTCGATCATCGGCGTTGAAACCTTTTTCGGCCGTAATACCGGAAATTTCCGGGTGATCGATGCCTTGTCGACCCTGGGTTTCGACTATCCTCCCCGTGCCGAGTTTTTCCGCAAGGAATTGCGTGAGTTCCTGCTGCTGGCCCGCGAAGAGCAGGTCGATCCATTGACGCTCAAAGGCTCCTACGCCGGCGCAATGGGATTGCCGCAATTCATGCCGAGCAGTTTCCGCGCCTATGCGGTGGATTTCGACGGTGATGGCCATATCAACATCTGGACCAACCCGGACGATGCCATTGGCAGTGTCGCCAGTTACTTCAAGCGTCATGGCTGGGTCGCCGGCGAACCGGTAGTCAGCCGCGCCGATGTCCGTGGCGATCAGGCCGACGAGGGTTTGACCACAGGAATCGAACCGACAAAAACCGTCGGGGAGTTGCGAGCCCTGGGGTGGTCAAGTCATGATGCGCTGCGCGATGATATGCCGGTTACCGCTTTCCGCCTGGAAGGCGACAATGGCCCCGAGTACTGGATGGGCCTGAAGAATTTTTACGCGATCACGCGTTATAACCGCAGCGTGATGTACGCCATGGCCGTACATCAACTGTCTGAACAGCTGGTCCAAGCACGGGGCGTCAAGTAATGCGGGCATTGCCTATCGATAAACCCCTGAAGCTGATGGCATTCGCCGCGTTGGCCGTGTTGGTCGCCAGTTGTTCGACCAGCCGCGCGCCGGCCCAGAAGTCCACCACCGCCGTGCGCTCGACGCCGGGGCTGGACATCAACCGCGCCCACAAGGATGGCGCGCCATGGTGGGATGTCGATGTTTCGCGCATCCCGGACGCCACGCCGACCCTGCACACCGGCCCGTACAAGGCTAACCCGTACACTGTGCTGGGCAAGACTTACTTTCCGCTGCAAGAGTCCAAAACCTACGTGCAGTCGGGTACGGCGTCCTGGTACGGCACCAAGTTCCACGGTCAGAACACCGCCAACGGCGAAGTGTATGACCTGTACGGCATGAGTGCCGCGCACAAGACATTGCCACTGCCGAGTTACGTTCGGGTGACCAACCTGGACAACAACAAGAGCGTGATTCTGCGGGTCAACGATCGCGGGCCATTCTATTCGGACCGGATCATCGACTTGTCCTACGCGGCGGCCAAAAAGCTCGGTTATGCCGAAACCGGCACCGCGCGGGTCAAGGTCGAAGGCATCGACCCGCAAACGTGGTGGGCAGCCAAAGGCCGTCCGGCGCCTTTGATGCTCAACGAACCGCAAGTCGCGCAGAATAGCGCCCCGGTGATCACGGCTTCGGCCGGCACCGTCGAGCAATGGACACCGCCGCCGCAGCAACACGCCGCCGCAGCGGTGCCTGTGCAGCTCGATGCTAAAAAAAACGCTTCTGTACCAGCCTCTGGCCAGTATCTGCAGGTGGGCGCGTTCGCCAACCCGGACGCTGCAGAACTCCTGAGATCGAAGCTCAGCGGGATGGTGAGCGCTCCGGTGTTCATCAGCTCGATCGTGCGCAATCAGCAGACCCTGCACAGGGTTCGCCTGGGGCCGATCGGTTCGCCGGGTGAGATTGCCCAGGTACAGAACAGCGTGCGCCTGGCCAACCTTGGTTCGCCAAGTGTGGTCACCGAGTAATACGTAGGACTTGATTGACGATTCACCAGCGATTGGGGGGTGAATCAGGTTGTTGGCTCGTCGAAGAACAAAAGCCCGGCAAGGGTGACTGGAGTGAGCAACTGAACACGCGATGACTCGTTAGAAAGTCATCTGATTTAATTTTGCCTTCGGGCAGTTTCCATTAGCGATTTCGAGAGACGGATGAACATCACCACCTTTGCCAAACGCCTGTGTCTGCTAGTCCCGCTGCTCCTCTCGCCAGCCGCCTTCGCGGCCGAGATGATGCCGTCGCCACCACAACTGGCTGCCAAAGCCTACGTTCTGATGGATGCCAGCAGCGGCAACGTGCTGGTCGAGAACAACGGTGACCAGCGTCTGCCGCCGGCCAGCCTGACCAAGCTGATGACTGCGTACATCGCGACCCTGGAAATCCGTCGTGGCCAGATCGGCGAAAACGATCCGGTGACCGTCAGCGAAAACGCCTGGCGTACCGGTGGTTCGAGGATGTTCATCAAGGTCGGCTCGCAGGTCACCGTCAGCGACCTGCTGCACGGCATCATCATCCAGTCGGGCAACGACGCCAGCGTCGCGCTCTCCGAGCACATCGCCGGCAGCGAAGACGCCTTCGCCGACCTGATGAACAAGACTGTTGCCGACCTGGGCATGACCAACACCCACTTCATGAACCCGACCGGCCTGCCGAACCCTGAGCACTACTCGTCGGCTCACGACATGGCTGTGCTGGCCCGCGCGATCATCCACGAAGACCCGGCTCACTACGCGATCTACTCGCAGAAAGAGTTCTTCTGGAATGGCATCAAGCAACCGAACCGTAACCTGCTGCTGTGGCGCGACAAGACCGTCGACGGCCTCAAAACCGGCCACACCGACGAAGCCGGCTACTGCATGGTGTCTTCGGCCGTACGTGATGGCATGCGTCTGATCGCCGTGGTGTTCGGCACCAACAGCGAAGTGGCCCGTGCCGCCGAAACCCAGAAGCTGCTGACCTACGGTTTCCGCTTTTTCGAAACCCAGACCTTCTATCAGAAGGGCGCCGAACTGGCCCAGGCACCTGTCTGGAAAGGCTCCACCAATCAAGTCAAGGCCGGCCTGGCTGAAGACCTGACCATGACCCTGCCGAAAGGCCAGCTGAAAAAGCTCGCTGCCAGCATGACAATGAACCCGCAGCTGGTCGCGCCAATCGCCAAGGGCGACGTGATCGGTAAAGTCGAAGTGAAGCTGGACGACAAGGTGGTGCACAGCGCTGATCTGATCGCTCTGGACGCTGTCGAGGAAGGTGGTATCTTCCGCCGCATGTGGGATAGCATCCGTCTATTCTTCTACGGCTTGTTCAACTGAATTTAGTGTGCACCTGCATGGCTCCGCGCTGAACTGGCGCGCAGCCATGCCCGTCGCCACGGCTTACGCTTACGAGGCCGTTACGCCATGACCGATACCGAAGTAAAGGCGCCAAAGATCGAATTCCCGGTCACTGACTATCCCGTTAAGGTAATCAGCGATACCGGTGTGGGCAACAAGGACAAGATCATCAAGATCGTCGAGAAACACGCCAAGATCAACGATGAGCGTGTTGACGAGCGCCAGAGCAGCAACGGCAAATACACCACCATCCAGTTGCACATCGTCGCGACCGACCAGGACCAGCTGTACAACATCAACAGCGAACTGCGGGCCACCGGTTTCGTGCACATGGTGCTGTGATGTCCGGTGTGCTGGGCTTTCGCGAGCTCGGCCAGATGGCTTACGAGCCGGTCTGGCATGCCATGCAACGCTTCACCAACGAACGCGGCAGCGATGCCGCCGACGAGATCTGGCTGGTAGAGCATCCACCGGTGTTCACCCAGGGCCAGGCGGGCAAGGCCGAGCATTTGCTGCTCCCCGGTGATATTCCGGTGGTGCAGGTCGATCGTGGTGGTCAGGTGACTTACCACGGGCCTGGCCAGTTGGTGGCTTATCTGCTGCTGGACGTGCGCAAGCTCGGGTTTGGTGTGCGCGATCTGGTCACCCGGATGGAGCAGTGCCTGATCGAGCTGCTGGCCAGTTACGGCGTCACCGCCGTGGCCAAACCCGATGCACCGGGTGTCTACGTCGACGGGGCGAAAATCGCCTCGCTGGGTCTGCGGATCCGCCATGGCTGCTCCTTTCATGGCCTGGCCCTGAACGTGGACATGAACCTGGAACCGTTTCGACGGATTAATCCCTGCGGCTATGCCGGGCTGGCGATGACCCAGCTTAGCGATCACGCAGGATCGATTGAATTTGCCGAGGTAAGTGCCCGGCTGCGCGCGCAGCTCGTCAAACACCTCGACTATGCTGAGCAGACGACCCTGACGGGCGGAATCGACTGATATGACTACTGATGCAGTGCAAACCATGATCCCGACGCTCGATGTCACCGAGCGCCCGGCCCCGCGTCCCAAGGTAGAAGCCGGCGTCAAGCTGCGCGGCGCCGAAAAGGTTGCACGCATCCCGGTGAAGATCATTCCGACTACGGAATTGCCGAAAAAACCGGACTGGATTCGTGTCCGCATCCCGGTTTCACCGGAAGTCGACCGCATCAAGGCCCTGCTGCGCAAACACAAGCTGCACAGCGTGTGCGAAGAGGCTTCCTGCCCGAACCTGGGCGAGTGCTTCTCCGGCGGCACCGCGACTTTCATGATCATGGGTGACATCTGCACCCGTCGTTGCCCGTTCTGCGACGTCGGCCACGGCCGTCCGAAGCCGCTGGACGTCAACGAGCCGGAAAGCCTGGCCATCGCCATCGCCGACCTGAAACTCAAGTACGTGGTAATCACCTCGGTGGACCGTGATGATCTGCGTGACGGCGGTGCCCAGCACTTTGCCGACTGCATCCGCGAAATCCGCAAGCTGTCGCCGAATGTGCAGCTCGAAACCCTGGTCCCGGATTACCGTGGCCGCATGGACATCGCGCTGGAAATCACTGCTGCCGAGCCGCCGGATGTGTTCAACCACAACCTGGAAACCGTGCCGCGCCTGTACAAGGCTGCGCGTCCGGGCTCGGACTACCAGTGGTCGCTGACCCTGCTGCAACGTTTCAAGCAGATGATGCCGCATATTCCGACCAAGTCCGGTTTGATGCTGGGCCTGGGCGAGACCGACGAAGAAGTCATCGAAGTCATGAAGCGCATGCGCGAACACGACATCGACATGCTGACCCTCGGCCAGTACCTGCAACCGTCCCGCAGCCACTTGCCGGTGCAGCGCTTCGTGCACCCGGACACCTTCGCCTGGTTCGCCGAGGAAGGCTACAAGATGGGCTTCAAGAACGTGGCGTCCGGTCCGTTGGTACGCTCTTCGTATCACGCTGACGAGCAGGCCAAGCTGGTCAAGGCCGAGCTGATGTCGTCCTGATCGACGCAATGAAATGAAAAGCGCCCGCACGGTGTTCAGCCTCGCGGGCGTTTTTTTGCCTGGCCTACGGCAATGGCTGTTTTTTCCTGCAACCTGCGGGGCAACGGTTCCTCTTCTGTTTGTCCCCGTTCCTGACTACTGTGTGCTGAAGATTTCACGCAGGGAGATTCACGGATGACCGCTCGACCGACCCACACCCTTTGCCCTCATGCTCCGGTCCCGGCACTGCCGTCGGAAGGCATGATCGGCGTTATCGCACCCGCCGGTCCCGCGCCGCTGGACACCGACAAGGCGGTGCAATGGATGCGTGCCCGGGGTTATTCACTGAAAGTGTTTCCCGGGGTCTACGAAAAAAACGGCTACCTGGCCGGGAGCGACGAGGTACGACTTGGCGACCTGCATGCAGCATTCGCCGACAGCGAGGTGGATGCCATCATCTGCCTGCGCGGCGGTTACGGCACGCCGCGGCTCCTCGACCGCATTGATTTTGATTTGCTGCGTGACAACGCCAAGCCGTTCATCGGCTACAGCGACATCACCGCTCTGCATTTGGCGATCAGTCGCTATGCCGGCTTCGTGACCTTTCATGGTCCGATGCTCAATGCCGACCTGCTGGGTGGCAAGCAAAAACCTACGGAGTCTTCCTTCTTCAACATGCTGCGAGGGCAGGTGAGGGCGGGAACGGTGCTGGCTCATCCGGTGGCTTATCCGCTGACCACGATCGAGCCTGGCGTGGCTCATGGGCGCTTGCTCGGTGGCAATCTGGCCATGATCGCCGCGACCATGGGCACGCCTTACGAGATAGACGCCGAGGGCGTCATTCTGTTGATCGAGGACATCAACGAGCCGCTGTATCGCATCGATCGGTTGCTGACCCATCTGCGGCTGGCTGGCACGTTGCACAAACTGCGCGGCGTGTTGGTAGGGGATGTGGCGGGGGTTGAGTTGGCAGCGCTGGACAGGCTGCTCAAGCAGACCTTCGAGCCATTGAATATTCCGGTGTTGTCCGGGTGGCGAAGTGGGCATTGTGACCCGAACCTGACGCTGCCCATGGGGGCGTTGGTGCGGCTGGATGCGGGGAACAAGGAGTTGGTGTTGGAGCAGGATGTGGTAATCAGATAAGTCGCGAATATCTTGAAAAGATCGCAGCCTGCGGCAGCTCCTACGGGGTTTTGTGTACACCCGTAGGAGCTGCCGCAGGCTGCGATCTTTTGCTTTTAGCGGTTACGCAAGCCTTCCAGCAATTTGTGCGTCGGATACCCGTCCGCCGGCCAGCCAAACGACTGTTGGGCGCTGCGGATCGCCTTGCGCGTGTTGGCACCAATGATCCCGTCGGCGGTGCCGGCATCGTAGTTTTGTGTGCTCAGCAAGTTTTGCAGCTCGATCCGCTCGGTACGGCTCAGTGGCAGGTCATCCTTTGGCCACGTGCCGCTGATCAGTCCCGCGCCATTGAAGCGTTCGGACAACAGGCTCACCCCCAAGGCGTAGGACGACGAGTTGTTGTACTTGAGGATCGCCCGGAAGTTATCGAGCACCAGGAACGCCGGTCCACGGTAACCGGCCGGCAGCAGCAGGGCGGCGGACAGTTGCTCGGAGCCGGCCGGGACCTGGCCACCATTGGGCAGCGTAATCCCCAGTTGCCGCCATTCGGCGACGCTCTTGCGAGTCGTGCCGTCGGCCAGCACGTAGTTGAACCCGCCTGGCAACTGCACCTCGAAGCCCCACGGCTGGCCTCTCTGCCAGCCTGAGCTTTGCAGGTAATGCGCGGTCGAGGCCAGGGCATCGGCCGAACTGCCCCAGATATCGCGGCGCCCATCTCCATCGAAGTCGACGGCATGGGTGTTGTAGGTGGTCGGAATGAACTGGGTCTGGCCCATGGCGCCGGCCCAGGATCCGAGCATCTTCTCGGGTTCGATATCGCCTTGTTGCAGGATTTGCAGGGCGGCAATCAATTGTGCGTGGGCGAAACCGGGACGACGGCCTTCGTAGGCCAGGGTCGCCAGCGAGTTGATCACCGACTTGCTGCCCTGGAACTGGCCAAAGTTGCTTTCCATGCCCCACACGGCCACCAACGCCTGACGATCAACGCCGTAACGCTGCTCGATGCTTTGCAGGATGTCGGCGTACTGGTTGACCAGCGACTGGCCTTTGCGTACCCGCAGCGGCGACAAGGCGCCGTCGAGGTATTCCCACACCGGTTTTGCGAATTCCGGTTGGCTGCGATCGGCACGAATCACACTGGGGTCGAAGCTGACATCGGCGAAAGCGCGATCAAACAGATCGGCGCGGATACCGGCGGCCAAGGCATCCTTGCGGAAACCCGCCTGCCACTCGGCGAAGGTCTGGGTGGGTTGGATGTCGAGGTTTTCACCGTTCGGAACCACAGGCGGAACAACCGCCGGGGCGGTGGCGACAGGGAGGGTCTGAAGCGGCTGGGCGTCGGCGGCGGTAGGTTTTTCCGCGCAGGCGACTAGCAAAACGAGGCTGGAGGCAGCAATCAATTGGCGCAAGTGCCAACGACGGGAAAGACAAAAGGGCATGCACGGGTCCAGGGAATACGGATCAGGTGCAAACCTTAACATGTTGAGCGGATGCTTGCCTTTCAGGCCGCCAGAAAGCAAGAAGCCTCCCAGCTGTCAGACTGGAAGGCTTCGCGGCGGTAACTGCCTTTGCCCTTGGTGGGGCGTTCCTGGCGGCTGCGGAACAATGGCTGGGCGATGATGGATTTGGCTTTGTTGGGGCCATGCTTCGATGGCTTTTTGCTCATGATGATTTCTCGCAAGTGAGTGGATTTTGCGGGGCAAATCATCGACCGAAGTTGGGGGGCTGTCTATAGGGCAAATGGATTTGAGTTTTGTAGGAAAAAGATCAAGAGATCGCAGCCTTCGGCAGCTCCTACAGGTATACGCAATCTCATGTAGGAGCTGCCGAAGGCTGCGATCTCTTGATCTTATTCGGCAGGCAACGCCAGTTTTTGCCCGGCCATCAACAACGTCAACCGACTCAGGCTCATCCACGGCGAACCCGCAGCCTGGCCCTTGATCTGTGCGTCGATACGCTGTGCTTCGAGCAAAAGTTGCGCCCAGCGTTGCGCCGAGTAGCGTTGCAGGGCTTTGCTCATCAACGGTTTACGTTTGTCCCAGACCGGTGGCTTAGCCTGGCTGAAGGCCTTGTCCAGCGGCGTGCCCTGACTGTATTGCAGGGAAATATTGGCCAGCAGGCGCAACTCCCGGGCCAGGGCCCAGAGAATCACCGGCGGCTCGACGCCTTCGCCGCGCAATCCTTCGAGCATGCGCAACGCATGGACTGCTTCACCATTGAGCACCGCATCGGTCAGCCCAAAGACGTCGAAGCGCGCACTGTCGGCCACCGCCGCCTGTACGGTTTCAACGGTGATCTGACCTCCTTCGGCCATCAGTTTGAGCTTTTCGATTTCCTGGGCGGCGGCCAGCAAGTTGCCCTCGACCCGCGCGGCGATCAGCTCAACGGCGTCCTGGCTGGCGGAAAGCCCGGCCTGGGACAAACGTTGGCGGATCCAGCTTGGCAACTGGGCGACATCGACTGGCCAGATCTGCACGAACTGGGTCTGTTGTCCTTCGACCAGCGCTTTGCCCCACTTGGTTTTCTGCGCACTACCATCGAGTTTCGGCAGGCTGATCAGCAGTATGGTGTCGTCAGCCGGGCGCGAGCAGTACTCGATCAGCGCGGCGGCACCTTTGTCGCCGGGTTTGCCGGAAGGCAAGCGCAGTTCCAGCAGGCGCTTTTCGGCGAACAGCGACATGCTGGCACCGGCTTGCAGCAGCGTCCCCCAGTCGAAACTGGCGTCGGCGGCAAACACCTGGCGTTCATCGAATCCCTGCTGACGGGCGGCAGTGCGAACAGCGTCGGCCGCCTCCTGGCACAACAACGGGTCATCGCCGCTGATGATGTAGACCGGCGCAAGGGCACCTTGCAGGTGTTTGGCGAGTTGGGCGGGGGCGAGCTTCATAAGAGAGGGCGAACGGGGCGCCTGAACGCCCCGTAAGTCTTACTGCCGCGGCAGTTCGACAGGCGACTGGCGCGGGGTATCCGCTTCAGCCTTCTTTGCCGCTTCCAGTGCCGCGGCATCAGCCTTGGCCTTGGCTTCGGCAGTCTGTTGCAGCTGATCCAGTTGACCTGGGCTCAGTTGTTGCAGGCGCAGCATCATGCGTTGAACCAGCTCGCGGCGAGCTTCTGTCCGGGCCGTTGCGGCTTCCTGGTCGGAACCCATCAGGTTGTTGCCGTCGTGCAGGTAGATTTTCTGCACTTCAAGCTTGTCGCTCATCAGTGGCAGGTCACCGCGACCACGGATGTCGTAGTTCAATACGGTGGTCACCTGGTACTCGCCAGCACGACCGGCACCTGCGTAGCTGAGGATGCGTTGGCTTTCCTGCTCATTGGTCAGCACCAGTTTGTAAGGTGCGCCGTTATAGACCTTGACGCCGTTGCCTTCCAGTACCTGACGCAACTGGGTCACGGTTGGACCGTAGGCGTTACGGGCGCTCAGGTCGAGTTCCTTGATCGCCAGTTCGTCGGTGCCGGTGCCGCGCAGCTGGAAACCGCAGGCGCTCAACAGAACCGCGAGGCCCATCACCAGCAGATTGCGTTTGATCATCTTGTTGCTCCCCTTGAAACCATGTGGGCCGATCAAGCGGCCCGAAAGGTTTTACTCGGCGCCAGGCTCACCTGGCGCCTGATCCAATTAGCTGGCGACGATATTGACCAGTTTCCCGGGCACTACGATCACTTTACGGATGGTCAGACCGTCGACGAAGCGCAGGACGTTCTCGTTGGCGCGGGCGGCTGCTTCGACTTCTTCGCGGCTGGCACTGGCGGGCATTTCGATCTGGCCACGCAGCTTGCCGTTGACCTGGATGACGAGCGTCAGGCTGTCCTGCACCAGTGCGCTGTCGTCCTGCACCGGCCAACCGGCGTCGATCACAGGATCAGCGTGACCCAATTGATTCCATAGTTCGTGGCTGATGTGCGGCGTGATCGGAGCCAGCAGCAGAGTCACGGTTTCCAGACCTTCGTGAATCAGTGCGCGATCCTGCTCGGTGCCTTGCGCGGCTTTTTCC
The DNA here is from genome assembly GCF_056402055.1 of Pseudomonas sp. P4_C4. Lineage (NCBI taxonomy): Bacteria > Pseudomonadati > Pseudomonadota > Gammaproteobacteria > Pseudomonadales > Pseudomonadaceae > Pseudomonas > Pseudomonas sp. P4_C4. The sequence continues at coordinate 294,747 of NZ_JBFUID010000001.1, forward strand.
AGCACGTTCATCAGTGTCATCACCTGGGCGATGGCGGTGTTGAATTTGTGGTTCTGGCCGACGTCCTGGCTGGCCTGCTTGATGGCCAGGTGGATCGAGCGACGAACGGCTTTCTGCTCGTCATTCAGGCTGGCGACGTCCAGTTTGCCCGGCAGGCCCTGGGTGACGTGCGCTTGAGCCAGACGCCAGACACGCTTGAGGAAGCGGTGCGAACCTTCCACGCCGGAGTCAGACCATTCCGCGCTCATGTCAGGCGGCGAGGCGAACATCATGAACAGGCGGCAAGTGTCTGCACCGAACTGGTCGATCATCGACTGTGGGTCGACACCGTTGTTCTTCGACTTGGCCATCTTCTCGGTGCCGCCGATTTCCACCGGCAAGCCGTCAGCTTTCAACTTGGCGCTGATAACCTTGGCCTTGCTGTCACGCTCAAGCTCGACGTCCGCCGGGTTGAACCAGGTGTAAGCGCCATTGGCTTCGCGACGATAGTAAGTCTCGGCGATCACCATGCCCTGGGTCAGCAGGTTCTTGAACGGCTCGTTGGAGCTCACCAGGCCTTCGTCACGCATCAATTTGTGGAAGAAGCGCGCGTAGAGCAGGTGCAGGATCGCGTGTTCGATACCGCCGATGTACTGATCCACCGGCAGCCAGTGGTCGGCTGCGGATTTCTCCACGAGGCCGCCTTCAAAGTGCGGCGAGGCGTAGCGGGCGTAGTACCACGACGACTCGACGAAGGTGTCCATGGTGTCGGTTTCACGCTTGGCAGGCTGGCCACATTTAGGGCAGCTGCACTCGTAGAACTCAGGCATGCGCGCCAGTGGCGAGCCGGCGCCGTCCGGCACCACGTCTTCCGGCAGTACGACCGGCAATTGATCTTCCGGTACCGGCACATCACCGCAGGTGTTGCAGTGGATGATCGGGATCGGGCAGCCCCAGTAGCGCTGACGGCTGATGCCCCAGTCGCGCAGGCGGAACTGGGTGCGCGAGGCGCCCAGTTCTTTCTTGATCAGCGCAACTTCGATGGCGTCGAAGGCACCCGCGAAGTCGAGGCCGTCGAACTCGCCGGAATTGATCAGCGTGCCGTACTCGCCATAGGCGTCTTGCCATGGCGTCGGGTTGCTATCACCGGAACTGGTGCGCACGACCGATTTAACCGGCAGGTTGTACTTGTGGGCGAACTCGAAATCGCGCTCGTCGTGGGCTGGAACCGCCATCACCGCGCCATCGCCGTAGTGCATCAGCACATAGTTGGCGACCCATACCGGCAGTTTTTCGCCGGTCAGCGGGTGCTCGACGAACAGGCCGGTCGGCAGGCCTTTTTTCTCCTGGGTGGCGACGTCGGCTTCAGCCACGCTGCCGCCCTTGCATTCAGCGATGAACGCTTGCAGCTCAGGATTGTTCTGTGCAGCGAGGGTGGCCAGGTGGTGCTCGGCGGCCACGGCGACGTAGGTCGCGCCCATCAGGGTGTCCGGACGGGTGGTGAAGACTTTCAGCACGCCCGCTTCGCCGATGGAATCGACGTTGTACGGGAACTGCACTTCCATGCCGCGGGATTTGCCGATCCAGTTGCGCTGCATGGTCTTGACCTGTTCAGGCCAGCCCGGCAGGTCGTCGAGGCTCTCCAGCAGCTCATCCGCGTAGGCGGTGATCTTGAAGTAGTACATCGGGATTTCGCGCTTTTCGATCAGCGCGCCGGAACGCCAGCCGCGACCGTCGATCACTTGCTCGTTGGCCAGGACGGTCTGGTCGATCGGGTCCCAGTTCACGGTGCCGCTTTTTTTGTAAATCACACCTTTTTCGAACAGGCGGGTGAACAGCCATTGTTCCCAGCGGTAGTAATCCGGCTTGCAGGTGGTCACCTCGCGCGACCAGTCCACCGCCAGGCCCAGGCTGCGCAGCTGGGTCTTCATGTAGGCGATGTTTTCGTAGGTCCACTTGGCGGGCGCTACGTTGTTCTTCATCGCGGCGTTTTCCGCCGGCATGCCGAAGGCGTCCCAACCCATGGGTTGCAGAACGTTCTTGCCTTGCATGCGCTGGTAGCGGGAGATCACGTCGCCGATGGTGTAGTTGCGCACGTGCCCCATGTGTAGCTTGCCGCTGGGGTAAGGGAACATCGACAGGCAGTAGAACGTCTCCTTGCCTGGCTGTTCACTGACTTCAAAGGACTTTTGCTCGTCCCAGAACGACTGGGCGGCGGCTTCGATTTCACGGGGCTGATATTGTTCGTGCATGGCTACTTTTGAACTGAATAGGGGTGGCCTAATCCTCTTCAATGCAACGCTGGACGGTGAACACGCCACATTGGCGTTTTCGAGGCCCAGCCGAGCTGGAAGTGGAGTTACAGGAAGCGCCGTAGCATACATGACCGCGCTCTACCGAGGGAAACCCTGATTGCTGCCGCACGTCCTGCAAAAACCGCTGCGAGGGCCGTTGGTCGCGGCGTTCAGCCGGTTTGTTCATGGAAGCTAAGCTCTAACTGGGGAGTAGGTCTTATCTTCCAATGAGGTGAGGGATGGTTGAGTCTCAGCAAAAAGCTACAAAACCGGAGCTGTACGAAAGGCTGATCGATCGTTTGGCCTTGGCCCTGGATGCGGCAAGGACCGCTGGCCGGTTGCGCGACGAACACCCTCTGGAACTGGAACTGCGTGGTCTGAGCCCCGCAGAGTTTGCACTGGTCAAGGCGTATCTGGATCGCAGTGAGCGTGAGACACACGGATGCTTGTCAGAGGCGGTAAAGCAACTCGACGTACCACGTTCGGCCAAGATTATCTGGCTCAAGGACAAGGTTCCCGGCAGAGACGCGGTAAAGGTCCGGTCCTTCCAGTTCAAATAGGGCACAGAGCCGTACTCCATGGTTTTTTGAAGCATAGTCCTCCTGTATTGATTGTCGCATTGCGCGAACCCACTTAGGCTTCGGGCATCTCCGGGAGATGCTCGATGCCTTTTCGTTATTTCGTGAAACAACTTCTTTTGCCACCCGGCATTCTATTGCTGCTGCTTTTGCTCGCCTGGTGGTTGCGCCGCTCAAGGCCAAGGCTTGCCGGTGTGTGCTTTGCTCTGGGGCTGGGTGGTTTCTGGCTGATGAGCCTGCCGGTGGTGGTGCAGTGGAGTGCCGGCCTGCTCGAGCGGGAGCCACCGCTGGCCCGTGATGAATGGGCAATTCTGGGGCAGCGCGCGGACGCGATCGTGGTCCTCGGCTCGGGGCGCGAGCGTGGTGATGTGGCCTGGGGCGCCGACCAGCCCACGGGTATAGGCCTGGAACGCCAGCGCTTTGCCGCGCGGCTGGCCAAGGCTTCCGGCCTGCCGGTATTGACCAGCGGCGGCCTGCATTACGGCACGCCGCCCAGCGAAGCGCAGATGATGGCTGACTCCTTGCGCGACGATTTTGGCGTGAGCGTGCGTTGGCAGGAAGGGCGCAGCCGCACGACCTGGGAAAATGCACAGTTCAGCGCCGAGGTGCTGCTGCCACAGGGCATCAAGCGTGTGGTGCTCGTGACTCATGCCGCGCATATGCCACGAGCGGTCTGGAGTTTTCGCAAGGCCGGGTTTGAGGTGGTGCCGGCGCCGGTAGGGTTTCTGGGCGGCGACAACGCGCGGCCACTGGGTGGCTGGCTGCCGGAGTTCAAGGCGATCTGGCAGAACGGGCAATTGATGAACGAGGCGGTGGGGCAGATCGGTTATTCGTTGTTTTACCGGTAAAGATCAAAAGATCGCAGCCTGCGGCAGCTCCTGCAGTTGGAATGCAATCCCCTGTAGGAGCTGCCGCAGGCTGCGATCTTTTCTAGACGGTCTTGGCCATCCGGCTCGCAATCAGCGCCCAACCGAACAACAACACGCAGACAATGAGCAATGGCCACGAACGCCATTGCAGGTACGGCGTGAGGTTGTGCATCGGTACCACTTCGCCATACAGGATGCCGCGTTCGAACTGCGGGATCTGATCGGTAATCTGGCCGAACGGGTTGATCAGGCCGGACACGCCGTTGTTGGTAGCGCGGATCATCCAGCGGCCGGCCTCCAGTGCGCGCATTTGCGCCATCTGCAGGTGTTGCAGGGGGCCGATGGAGGTACCGAACCAGGTGTCGTTGCTGATGGTCAGCAGCAGGTCGCTGCGGGCGGCAAGGCTGGCGGCGAACTCCGGATAAACCACTTCATAGCAGATGAACGGCGCGATCTGATAACCCTTGGCCTGCAGCAACGGCTGGTCAGCCGGGCCGCGAGCGAAGTCCGACATTGGCAGGTCGAAGAAAGCGATCAGTCCGCGCAGCATGTCCTGCAAGGGGACATATTCACCAAACGGCACCAGTTTTTGCTTCAGGTAAGTGCCGTCGCCTTCACCGGTAACGGTGATGCCATTGAAGAAACGCTTCTCGTGGCGGACTTCCATGCGCACCGGGACACCGGTAATGAACGCCGATTTACGTTCGGCCGCGAAGCTGCCCATCATGTTCAGGTAGCCCTCGGCGGACTCCTTGAGCACCGGAATCGCCGTTTCCGGCCAGATGAGCAGATCGGCGCGCCTGGAGCTGAAACTCATGTCGCGGTACAACGCCAGTTGCGCGTTGAGCTGCGCCGGGTCCCACTTCATGCTTTGTTCGACGTTGCCCTGTATGGCGGCGACGCTCAGTGGCGGGCCCGACGGGCTGGTCCAGGCGTGGTGCTTGAGCGCCATACCGACCAGCCATGGGCCGACCAGCAGTAATATACCGGCAGCGATGAAGCCTTTACGCCCCGTGCGAACCAGGCGCAAGCCGTTGTAGATCAGCGCAGCTGTCAGGGCCAGGGTAAAGGAAATCAGCCACATCCCGCCGATGGGAGCAAGCCCGGCCAGCGGGCCATCGAGCTGGCTGTAACCGGAATACAGCCACGGGAAACCTGTCAGGAACCAACCACGGAAAGCTTCCTGGCCAACCCACAGCGCAGCGAAGGCCAGCGCGTCGGCCAGCGGTGCCTCATTGCGACGCAGCCAGCGCGCCCAAATCCAGGCGGGCAGGGCAAAGAACCAGGCAATCGCCGCTGTGAAGATCAGCATCAGGAAGCCGGCCAGCAGCATTGACGCGCCGCCGAAGTGGTGAATGCTGTAGTAGATCCAGCTGGTGCCGGCACCGAACAGGCCGAAACCGAAACACCAGCCGCGACCCAGCGCCTGGCGTGGGCTCAGTTCGCGCAAACCGGCATAGAACAGGCCGACGGCGAGCAGTGCCAGTGGCCAGATATCGAACGGCGCCAGGGCCAGGGTGGTGATTGCACCGGCCGCCACGGCCAGCAGGTTACCGGGCCAGCCGGGGCGGGTTGTCCAGCGCATTTCAATCCTTAGCGAGCAATGGGCGTCAGGCGAAGCAAGTGAATCCGACGGCTGTCGGCGTTCAGGATGCGGAAGCGGTACGGGCCGATTTCAGTGATTTCGTTACGTTTTGGCAAATGCCCGAACGCGCTCATCACCAGGCCGCCAACGGTGTCGAACTCATCGTCGGAGAACTCGCTGTCGAAAAATTCGTTGAAGTTCTCGATCGGTGTCAGGGCCTTGATCAGGAAATCACCGCTGGGCAGCGGCTTGATGTAGCTGTCTTCTTCGACGTCGTGTTCGTCTTCGATGTCGCCGACGATTTGCTCCAGCACGTCCTCGATGGTCACCAAACCGGCCACGCCGCCGTACTCGTCGATGACGATGGCCATGTGATTGTGGTTGGCGCGGAATTCGCGCAGCAGCACGTTAAGGCGCTTGGATTCCGGCACGAAGGTGGCCGGACGCAGCAGGTCCTTGATGTTGAAGCTGTCGCCGTTCTCCTTGAGGATCAACGGCAGCAAGTCCTTGGCCAGCAACACGCCCATCACGTCATCGTGGCTTTCGCCGATCACCGGGTAGCGGGAGTGGGCCGAGTCGACCACGGCGGGCAGGAACTCGCGGGGTGTCTGGGTCGCCTTGATGCTGACCATTTGCGAGCGCGGGACCATGATGTCCCGAACCTGCAAATCAGCCACCTGGATCGCACCTTCGACGATGGCCAGCGCTTCGCTGTCCAGCAGTTTGTTCTGGTGTGCATCGCGCAGCAGCTCCAGCAGCTCCTGGCGGTTTTTCGGCTCGTGGGCAAAAGCCTGGGTGAGCTTACCCAGCCATGACTTCTGCCCGTTGCTCGATCGATCTTCGCTCATAGCGATTACTCTGAATCCTTTGTTGTTTCGGTAGGGGATGAATCGGTTTCGTCGTCCGCGTACGGATCGGGAAAGCCCAGTTCTGCAAGCAACGTTCGTTCCAGTGCTTCCATCTCTTCGGCTTCGTCGTCATCAATATGGTCGTAACCGAGCAGATGCAAGCAGCCGTGAATCACCAGGTGTGCCCAATGAGCCTTGAGCTCCTTGCCCTGTTCAGCAGCTTCGCGCTCGACCACGGCCACGCAGATCACCAGATCGCCCAGCAGCGGGATGTCGAGGAACTCATCCGGCACATCGGCCGGGAATGACAAGACGTTAGTTGCGTAATCCTTTTGCCGCCAGGTGTGGTTCAGCTCGCGGCCTTCGGCTTCGTCGACCAGGCGAATAGTCATCTCCGAATCGGCGGTGCGCTGGCGCAAAGCCAGTTCGCACCACTGGCGGAATTCGGCTTCGCTGGGGGCGGGGGCTTGGGTGGCGATTTGCAGGTCAAGCTCAAGCATCGCGGCGGCTATCCTTGGCGGCTGCATCATCGGCCGCTTTGGTTTCGAAGCGCTCATAGGCTTCGACAATGCGCTGTACCAGCGGATGACGCACGACGTCCTTGGGCTGGAAGTGCGTGAAGCTGATGCCCGGCACGTCTTTCAACACTTCGATCACGTGGTGCAGCCCGGACTTGGTGCCGCGAGGCAGGTCGACCTGGGTGATGTCACCGGTGATGACGGCCGTGGAGCCGAAGCCGATCCGGGTCAGGAACATCTTCATTTGCTCGACCGTGGTGTTCTGGCTTTCGTCGAGGATGATGAAGCTGTTGTTCAGCGTACGGCCGCGCATGTAGGCCAGCGGCGCGACTTCGATCACCTGGCGCTCGATCAGCTTGGCGACGTATTCGAAGCCGAGCATTTCGTAGAGTGCGTCGTAGAGCGGACGCAGGTACGGGTCGATTTTTTGCGACAGGTCGCCGGGCAGGAAGCCGAGTTTTTCACCCGCTTCGACCGCCGGACGAACCAGCAGGATGCGGCGAATCTGCTCGCGCTCCAGTGCATCCACCGCGCAGGCCACAGCCAGGTAGGTCTTGCCGGTACCGGCCGGGCCGATGCCGAAGTTGATATCGTTACCGAGGATTTCCTTCACGTAGCGCAGCTGATTCAAGCCGCGGGGGCGAATCATGCCTTTCTTGGTGCGCAGGGCCACGGACGGTTCGGCGGGAGAGTGGTTGTCCAGCTGCTCGACGGCCGATTCCTGCAGGAACAGGTGCACCATGTCCGGCGACAGCTCGGTACCCTTGGTTTCCCGATACAGGCGGCGCAGGAGGTTTTCCGCGGAGGTGGTGTGTTTGGGTTCGCCGATCAGCTCGAACTGGTTTCCGCGATTGCGGATCTCGATGGTCAGGCGCTGTTCGATCAAGCGCAAATGCTCGTCGAATTGCCCGCACAGATTGGCGAAGCGACGAGCTTCAAAAGGCTCGAGGATGAAACGATGTGGTTCTATGGGTGCGTTCAAGGTCGTATTTAGCCGCCCTGGGGCAATAGTGATGAATCAAGGATAGCGCCAGTGGCGTGGGCGCGAAAGCTCTTAAATGAGGCAAGCCGATTCCTGCCTCTGGCGCGGACTCTGTAGGAGCGAGCTTGCTCGCGAAGGGCTTGAATGCCCCTCGTTCATTCAGGATGCACGCGTCATCGTTGACGACCATCGTCGGAACGCCGCCCGGAGCAAGCTCGCTCCTACACCAGCGACCCCCGCAGCGAATGCGGCTGCGCGGCATCGATGTGCACGTCCGCGAACTGGCCGATCAGGGTCGGATTGTCGCAGCGAAAGTTGACGATCCGGTTATTCTCGGTCCGGCCTTGCAGCTCGCCCGGGTCTTTTTTCGAGTAATCGGTTACCAGGATCCGCTGGATCGAACCGACCATTTGTCGGCTGATCTCGAAACCTTGCTGGTTCAGGCGATGCTGCAGGGCATTCAGCCGCTCTTTTTTCAGCTCTTGCGGCGTGTCGTCGGCCAGATCGGCGGCCGGTGTGCCCGGGCGCTGGCTGTAGACGAACGAGTAGGAAAAGTCGAAGCCGACGTCGGCAATCAGCTTCATGGTTTGCTCGAAATCTTTCTCGGTTTCGCCCGGGAAGCCGACGATGAAGTCCGAACTGATGCAGATCCCCGGCACGGCGGCGCGCAGTTTGCGCAGTTTGGATTTGTATTCCAGCGCGGTGTGATTGCGTTTCATCGCAGCGAGGATGCGGTCCGAGCCCGATTGCACCGGCAAGTGCAGGTGCTTGACCAGCTCCGGCACGTCGGCGTGGGCCTGGATCAGGCTGTCGGAGAATTCCAGCGGATGCGACGTGGTGTAACGGATGCGTTCAATGCCGTCGACCGCGGCGACCACACGGATCAGCTCGGCCAGATCCGCCAGGCGCCCGTCATGGGTCAGGCCGCGATAGCCGTTGACGTTCTGCCCCAACAGCGTCACTTCACGCACGCCGTTTTCGGCCAGGTGGATGATCTCGGCAATCACGTCGTCGAACGGCCGGCTGACCTCTTCACCGCGGGTGTAGGGCACCACGCAGAACGTGCAATATTTGCTGCAGCCTTCCATCACCGACACGTAAGCGCTCGGGCCGTCGATGCGCGGTTCGGGCAGATGGTCGAATTTTTCGATTTCCGGGAACGAGACGTCGACTTGCGGCAGCTTGCTGATGCGCGCGGCGTCGATCATTTCCGGCAGGCGGTGCAGGGTCTGCGGGCCGAAGACCACGTCGACGTACGGCGCGCGATCGCGGATGGCCGCGCCTTCCTGGCTGGCCACGCAACCGCCGACGGCGATCACCATGTCCGGGTTGGCCAGCTTCAGTTCGCGCCAGCGACCGAGCTGGGAATAGACACGGTCCTGTGCACGTTCGCGGATCGAGCAGGTGTTGAGCAGGATCACGTCGGCGTCTTCAGCGCGGGCGGTGACTTCCAGGGCCTGATGTTCGCCCAGCAGATCGACCATGCGCGAGCTGTCGTACTCGTTCATCTGGCAACCGTGGGTTTCGATGTAAAGCTTCTTGGCCATGGAAAGAGTCATCACCTGATTCAAAGAACCGCGCATTATAGGGGACATGTCCCATGGTTCCTACCGTTGTGCGTCCGGCGGCTGTGCTATAGTTCGCGCCCTCATTTTTACCCCGATGTGTTACCCGCCCACCATGACTAAACGTGAAGCTCCAATCTACAAGGTGATTTTCCTCAACCAGGGCCAGGTGTTCGAAATGTACGCCAAGCAGATCTATCAAAGTGATCTGTGGGGCTTTCTGGAAGTGGAAGAGTTCGTCTTTGGCGAGCGCACGCAAGTGGTTGTTGATCCGAGCGAAGAAAAGCTCAAGGCTCAGTTCGAAGGCGTGGTGCGCAGCTTTGTGCCGATGCATTCGATCGTGCGTATCGACGAAGTCGAGCGTCTGGGGACACCGAAAATCAGCGAAGCCCGTGGCGCGGTTGGCAATGTCATGCCGTTTCCGATGCCGATGCCTGAGAAGTAAATCTCAAGATCGAGTTGCCCCCATCGCGAGCAAGCTCGCTCCCACATTGGATCTTCCAAACGCTGGAGATCGACTGTGGGAGCGAGCTTGCTCGCGATGGGGCCAGTCAGATCAATAAAGAAGTCAGGGAAGAGGTGCGAAAGGCGTACGCCCGTCAGCGCTCTGCAACTCCATCAAATATTTACGGAAAATTTGCCCGAGCACCTGGGTGGCGACTTCGAGTTCTTCGCGGGGCATTTTTTCGGTGACTTCGTCGGCGGTGTCCAGGGCATCTTCGGCGCCGTTGACCGCCGCCATCTTCAGCAGGATGTACGCCTGAACGTTATTGGCCGGCACGCCTTCGCCGTGGAAGAACATGGTACCGAGCTTGAATTGTGCCTGGGCGTGGCCTTGCAGCGAGGCTTTTTCGAAATAGCTCAGGGCTTGATTGAGGTCGCGCGGCGCGTTTTTGCCTTCGTAGTAGAACTCACCCAACTCGTATTGCGCTTGTGCATCCCCTTCATCCGACGCTTTCTGGCAGGCGGCGAGCGCCTGTTCCAGGTCTTGCGGCTGGGTATTGAGGGTGCAGCGACCCATCGCTGGGATTAACAACGAGTTGCCGCCTGCTTGTGCGTGCGCGAGCAGGGGCTGAAGAAGCAACAGGCAGCCCAGTGCAAGGGTGCGGCCGGTGCGGTTCATGGGAATCGACTTACCTCTGAAGGGCGCGCGGACCCATCGAGGGATCCAATAAGCGCGCATTATGAAATAAGCAGGGGCAACCTTACAAAGTCTTTACTCGTTTTTCTGCTGCGCGGGAAATATATCACCCGTTTTGCGAGGGATTTTTGCTGAAACTGTAGGAATACAGGCGGGCGTGTAGGTGAAAGCTGACGCCGGCAATGGCCAACGTCAGCGCCACAGCGTTATTTCAAGGCAGCGAAGGCGCGCTCGGCGGCGTCCAGGGTCAGTTTCAGCTCGGCTTCCCCATGAGCGATCGAAGTGAAACCGGCTTCGAAGGCGCTCGGTGCCAGGTAGACGCCCCCTTCCAGCATCAGATGGAAGAAGCGACCGAACAGGGCAGCATCGCTGGCCATGACGTCATCGAAGGTGACGATGTCGTCGGCGCCGCTGAAATACAGGCCGAACATGCCGCCGGCCTGGGTGGTCACGAACGGAATGCCGGCCGCATCGGCGCGCTGTTGCAGGCCGTCGAGCAGGCGAGTGGTGTAGTCGGTCAGCTCGGCATGGAAGCCCGGGCGGCTGATCAGGCGCAGGGTGGTCAGGCCGGCGGCCATCRCCAGCGGGTTACCGGACAGCGTGCCGGCCTGGTAGACCGGGCCCAGCGGAGCGATGCGCTGCATGATTTCGCGCTTGCCGCCGAAGCAGCCGACCGGCATGCCGCCACCGATGATCTTGCCGAAGGTGGTCAGGTCCGGTGTCACGCCGTAGTACGCCTGGGCACCGCCGAGGGCGACGCGGAAACCGGTCATCACTTCGTCGAAAACCAGCACCACGCCGTGCTTGTCGCACAGGGTCCGCAGGCCTTCGAGGAAACCCGGTGCCGGCGGCACGCAGTTCATGTTGCCAGCCACTGGCTCGACGATGATGCAGGCCACATCCTGGCCGACTTCGGCGAGCATGCTTTCAACGGCGTCGATGTCGTTGAACGGCAGGGTCAGGGTATGTTTGGCGAACGCTGCCGGTACACCGGCCGAACTCGGTACACCCTGGGTCAGTGCGCCGGAGCCGGCCTTGACCAGCAGGCTGTCGGAGTGACCGTGGTAGCAGCCTTCGAATTTGATGATGCTGTCGCGGCCGGTGAAGCCACGGGCCAGGCGAATGGCGCTCATGGTCGCTTCGGTGCCGGAGCTGACCATGCGCACCATTTCCATCGACGGCACGAGCGAGCAGACCAGGTCGGCCATCTGCGTTTCCATCTCGGTCGGGGCGCCGTAGGACAAGCCGTGCTCAAGCTGTTTGCGCACGGCGTCCAGCACGTCCGGGTGGCTGTGGCCGAGGATCATCGGGCCCCAGGAACCGACGTAATCCACATAGCGCTTGTTGTCTTCGTCGGTGACGTAGGCGCCTTCGGCATGCTTGAAGAACAACGGCGTGCCGCCGACGCTCTTGAACGCGCGAACCGGCGAGTTCACGCCACCGGGAATGTGTTTTTGGGCATTGGCAAACAGCGTTTCGGAACGAGACATGATCGGGCTCTCAAATCAGATTTTAAGCTACTTAAATAGAAAACAATTCGTTGAAGGCGCGGGCACGACGGGTCACTTGCGTCGTGCTCTCGGCGCCAAACAGGCCATGCACCACCGCCAGCAGATCGACGCCATGGGCCACCAGTGGGGCGGCGTTATCCAGGGTGATGCCGCCGATCGCGCAGATCGGCAAGTGCAACTGCTTGCGGGCCTGGTCGAGCAGGTCGAGGCTGCAGGTCGGTGCGCCGGGCTTGGTGTTGGAATTGAAGAAGCGGCCGAAGGCGACGTAACTGGCGCCTTCTTTTGTCGCTTGTTCGGCCAGTTCGAGTTGCGCGTGGCAAGTCGAGCCGATGATGGCTTTGGAGCCGAGCAGGGCACGGGTCGGTGACAAAGGGCCGTCGGCCTGGCCCAGGTGCACGCCCACGTTCAGGCGGGCGGCCAGTTCGGCGTCGTCGTTGATGATCAACCGGGTCTTATAGCGCTCGCACAGCTCGCGCAAGGCTTCGGCCTCACGCAGGCGCCGGGCCTCGTCGCTGCTCTTGTCGCGGTATTGCAGCAAGGTGACGCCACCTTCCAGCGCCGCCTCCACGTACTTGAGCAACTTGCCGTCCAGCAAATGACTGTCGGTAATGGCGTACAGACCACGTAGTTTCATCGGACAAGCCTCACCGCATTACAAATGGAAGTTACGAACAGAAATCCAGTGGCAAACGGCGCGGCACAAACTGGCCTTTGCCCAGCTGCTCGGCATCACGCAGGGTGCGCCATGTGTAGTTAAGCGCGGTCTGTACGGCACTGGCGAGGTTTTCGCCCAGGGCCAGACGACCGGCCAGCGCACTGGCCAGGGTGCAGCCGGAACCGTGATAGCTGCCCGGCAAGCGCTGACAGGTAAAGGTTTCGCGCAGGCCGTCGCGGCTGTACAGGCGATTGTGGATTTCGGTTTCGTCGCCATGGCCACCGGTGATCAGCAGGTGTTTGACGAACGGCAGGAGTTTTTCAGCGCACTCGTCCGCGGTGCCTTCAGGCAGTTCGGCGAGGATCCGGGCTTCGGGAAGGTTGGGGGTCGCAATGATCGACAAGGGCAGCAGGCGTTCGCGCATGGCATAGCCGACTTCGTCCTTGCCCAGGCGTCCGCCGCCGCCGGCGCGCAGCACCGGATCGCAGACCACCGGCAAGTGCGGGTGCGCCGAAAGCAGTTCGACCACGGTATCGACCATTTCCAGGGAACCGAGCATGCCCAGTTTGACCGCCGCGACTTCGGAATCGTTGAGCACGGCGTTGGCCTGGGCCAGTACCCACTCACGGTCGAGGACGCGGAAGTCAGTGACATTGACGGTGTCTTGCACGGTCAGGGCGGTGACGGCCGGAGCCGCATGGCAACCCTGAGCGAGCAGGGCTTCGATATCTGCCTGCAAGCCGGCGCCACCACTTGGGTCGTGGCCGGAGAGACAGAGGACAACGGGGCGAGAGCTGTAGATATTCATGGTGCGCGAGCTTACCACCAAACATGTTTTTTCGGTGTGCGCACGTATCGGAGCCGATTGCGCAGCGAGCAAAAGATCGCAGCCTGCGGCAGCTCCTACATGGACCGTGGATCGATGCAAATCCGTAGGAGCAGCCGAAGGCTGCGATCTTTTGATCTTTCTGACCAAGCCAACAGCTCTAACTCAATACATGGCGCTGGAACGCCCGTCCTAGAGCCTTTGTAGGAAAAATTTCAATGGTGTTTAATGGCTATCAACGGCTATGCTAGAGTGGATCCAAACCAATAACAGGTAATATCGGTTTTACGTCTGCTCAAAAGGAATGGGGGGCTTCCTGACAGAACCGGACAGGCCACGCTGGGGCTTCAATGCACTATTTGCTGATGTTGCTGTTGTGTTTGCCCCTCCTGGCAAACGCCGTCGAGTTCGATGAGTTCACTCAAAGCCTCCCCTTGGGCCGAACCCTGCAGGTCTATGAGGACGCAGGTGGTCAGGCGACCATTGCGGATATCCGTGCGCAAGCGGCGGCCGGAAACTTCAAGCCGCACCACAAGGACACGCTCAACGCCGGGTACTCGCGTTCGGTGTTCTGGCTGAAAATCGACCTGCATTACCGTCCGGCCAATCCGGCGGCGCAACGGACCTGGCTGCTGGAACTGGCCTATCCGCCCCTCGATCATCTTGATCTCTATTTGCCTGATGCGGCCGGCAACTATCAGCGGGTCAGGCAGACCGGCGATGCCTTGCCGTTCGCCAGCCGCGAGATTCGTCAGAACAACTATTTGTTCGACCTGACGTTCAAACCGGACCAGGCCGAAACCGTATTCCTGCGATTGCAAAGCGAAGGCTCGATCCAGGCACCGGTAACCCTGTGGTCGAGCACCGCCTACCTCGAAGAGCAACCCGTGCGCCTCTACGTACTGGGGCTGATCTACGGTGTGCTGCTGGGGATGCTGGTCTACAACCTGTTCATCTACCTCAGCGTGCGCGACACCAGTTACCTCTACTACATCTTCTATATCGCCTCGTTCGGCTTGTATCAGCTGTCGGTAAACGGTGCGGCCGTGCAGTATTTCTGGCCGGACAACCCTTGGTGGGCCAACGCCGCGACGCCGTTTTTCATCGGCTGTGCGGGGTTGTTCGGCAGTCAGTTCGCCCGCAGTTTCCTGCAAATGGCTACCCACAGTCGCTGGCTCGACCGCTTGTTGCTGGCGCTGGTTGCCTTCGGTGTACTGGTGGTCGGACTGTCGTTGATGAGCAGTTACGCCCTGGCCCTGCGCCTGGCCACGGCGCTGGCGCTGGCGTTCACCGTGGTGATTTTTGCCGCCGGGATCTTTGCCTGGCTGCGGGGGCTGCGGGTGGCGCGGTATTTCATTATTGCCTGGTCGGCGTTTTTGCTCGGCGGCATCGTCAATACGCTGATGGTGCTGGGCTACCTGCCGAACGTGTTCCTGACCATGTATTCCAGCCAGATCGGCTCGGCCATCGAAGTGGCGTTGCTGTCCCTGGCGCTGGCCGACCGTATCAACGACATGCGCGAACAGCAGGCGCAAACGCTATTCGACGCCAGCCAGAAGCTTGAAGTGCTCAACCAGCAACTGGCTCGCAGTAACAAGCTCAAGGACGAGTTCCTTGCCACCCTGACCCACGAACTGCGCACGCCGATGAACGGTGTGATCGGTTCGCTGGAGCTGATGCAGACGGTCGAAATGGACCCGGAGCTCGAGCAGTATCAGCAGACGGCTGCGGGATCGGCGCGGGACATGATGCGTATGGTCAACGGCATCCTCACCCTCACCGAACTGCAGGCCGGCAAACTCAAGGCCTCGGCCGATATCTTCAGCTTGCGCGGCATGGTCGAGGCACTGCGCATGCAGTTCGAGGGCAACGCATCAAGCAAATCGCTGGACTTCAAGGTCGATATCGCGCCAGGTGTGCCGGATCGCTTGCACGGCGACAACGTCAAGATCGCGCAGTGCCTGGAATGTCTGCTGGATAATGCCATCAAGTTCACCAGGATCGGCGGCCTGGCCCTGCGGGTGACCGGCAAGGCCATTGAGCCCGACCGGCTGGCGTTGACCTTTGCGGTGATCGATACGGGCATTGGCTTCACTGATTTGGGGGAGGCCAAGATGTATCAACGGTTCTTCCAGCTCGATGCCTCGATGACCCGTGAATATGGTGGCCTGGGTGTTGGCCTGGCGATTTGCCGACAGTTGGTCGAATTGCTCGGTGGACGCCTGACGCATCGCACCGAGCCAGGACGCGGCAGCCGGTTTCAGCTTGATGTGGAAGTCGGACTGGCGGTGGCCGAACGCCCGGTGACGCCGTTGATGTCCCGGGATTTTCCGCGCCTGCGCTTGCCTCAGGATTGTGCCGTGCTGTTGGTGGATGACAACAGCATCAGTCAGTTGGTGATGCGCGGCATGTTGCTCAAGCTGGGGTTCCGCGTGCGTACGGCCGACAGCGCCGACGTCGCGCTCGATCTCTTGCAGCGCGAAGGGTTTGATGCGGTGCTGGTCGATTCTCAGTTGCCGCTGCAGGGCGGTGAGTCGGCGTGCTGCCAGATCCGCGCTTTGCCGGGTTATGCCGAACTGCCGCTGTTCGTGATTGCCCTGGGCGGTGACCGTGAGCGCTGCCCGACCGGTGCGGTGATTGATCACTTGAGCAAACCGGTGAAATTCGAAGACTTGCAGGCCGCGCTCTACCGCCGTGTGCTCTGCTCGCAACAGGGCGAAAGCGCCGACAGTTAGGCGTATATGACACTTTGTTCGGCCGAGGGGTGGTGCTTAACTGAAGTCCCTTGGCCGACCAAAGGAGCCCTGTCATGAACCTGCATCAGTTCGCCGAAACCCACGAAGTCACCAACCAGCCACCGTCACTGGATGGCGCCAACCTGTACCGCATCGATTTGCCGTTGCAGGAATGGTCGCGGCGGTTCGGGGCCGGTTGGGCCGAATCGCGGATCGATGCCTACGGCGCACTGGCCGGTGGCCCGTTGATGGAAGCCGGGTTCCTGGCCAATCAGAACAAGCCGGTGTTCAACAGCCATGACCGGTTTGGTCATCGTATCGATCTGGTGGAATTTCATCCGGCCTATCACCAATTGATGCGTGCGGCGGTCGAGCACGGCTTGACCTCGCTGCCCTGGGCGCACCCGCAGGACGGCGCCCATGTCGCCCGAGCTTCGATGTCGTATCTGCACAGCCAGGCCGAAGCCGGCAGTGGCTGCCCGTTGACCATGACCTTCGCCAGCGTTCCGGCCATGCGTCTACAACCGGACCTGGCTGAAAAATGGCTGCCGAAAATCCTCGCCACCGAATACGATCCGCGCAACGTCGGCATGGCCCACAAGGCCGGGGTCACCATCGGCATGGCCATGACCGAGAAGCAGGGCGGCACCGATGTGCGGGCCAATACCACCAAGGCGTATCCGGTCGGTGCCAGCGGTCCGGGCCAGGCCTATGAACTGGTGGGGCACAAGTGGTTTTGCTCGGCGCCGATGTGCGACGCGTTCCTGACACTGGCGCAGACCGACAAGGGCCTGACCTGTTTCCTGTTGCCGCGTCACCGCCCGGACGACACACGCAATCAGTTCTACATCCAGCGCCTGAAGAACAAGCTCGGCAACTGCTCCAACGCCTCCAGCGAAGTGGAGTTCCGTGGTGCGCTGGCGTGGATGGTCGGTGAAGAGGGCCGGGGTGTTCCAACGATCATCGAGATGGTCGCCATGACCCGCTTCGATTGCATGGTCGGGTCCAGTTCACTGATGCGTCAGGCGCTGACTCAGGCCAGCCATCACTGCGCTCACCGTTCGGTTGGCGGCAAACTGCTCAGCGAACAGCCGTTGATGCAGAACGTGTTGGCGGATCTGGCGCTGGAAAGCGAAGCCGCCCTGGCCTTGAGCCTGCGCATGGGCCGCGCGCTGGATCATCTGGATGATTCACAGGAAGCCAAATTCGCCCGACTGGTGACGGCAGTGGGCAAGTACTGGATCTGCAAGCGGGCGCCGGCCATGATCAACGAAGCCGCCGAATGCATGGGCGGCGCGGGTTATGTCGAAGAGAGCATCCTGCCGCGGCTTTACCGCGAGGCGCCAGTGAATTCGACGTGGGAAGGCTCCGGCAACGTGCAATGTCTCGACGTGCTGCGTGCCCTGTCGAAAGAACCGGGTGTGCTCGACGCGCTGTTCAGTGAGTTGGGCGATGGCCATGGCGACAAGCGCCTGGCTGCGCACATCCATCAATTGCAGGCGGCATTCAAGGACTCCAGCGACATTCAGTACCGCGCCCGGCAGTTGACCGAGGACATTGCGCTGGGGCTGCAGGCCAAATTGTTGCTGGAAGCCGGGAATGCGGTGGTCAGTGATGCCTTCATCGCCAGTCGTCTGGAGGGTGGCGGGCGAGTCTACGGCGCGTTGCCACGAGGCCTGGACGTGGAAGCCATTGTCGCCCGCTCGACTCCACAAGGATTCTGATTGGTTAGAAGATCGCAGCCTGCGGCAGCTCCTACGGGTGCACGACGAGCCCTTGTAGGAGCTGCCGCAGGCTGCGATCTTTTTTGGCTGTTCCCGTGAAGCGACGATGCAGGCAAGATGAAGGTCTGCAAGTCAGAACACAGGATGCTGATCGTGACCGAAGCTTTTATTGTCGTTCAAACCGCCGAGCAAGCCGTGGATCGGCTTGCACTCTTGCACAATCGTGCAACCACCGCGCTGAGCCAGGCGCTCAAGCGTTACCTCAAGGATCGCGTCGAGCCCGATGCCGAACAGCGCTCGATGTTTCGCTATCCCGAATTGCGCCTGACCTACCTCTGCCAGGGCGAAGTCCCGCAGACCACCCGTGCCTACGCCAAGGTCCAGTTGCCGGGCACCTACAGCGTCACCGTCACCCATCCATCGGCTTTCCGTAAATACCTGCTGGAACAGCTGGTTCCGCTGATGCACGACTTCACCGTGACCGTGGAAGTCGGTGTCAGCCAGCAGAACATTCCTTATCCGTATGTGGTCGAGCAGGGCGATGAGCTGGCGGGTTCCGGCGTCACCGCAGCCGTGCTGGCGCGGGTGTTCCCGAGTACTGACCTGTCGGCCGCGACCGATGGCATTGCCGACGGTTTGTACGACTGGGAAAACACCGATCCGCTGCCACTGGCCCTGTTCGATGCCGCACGGGTGGATTTCTCCCTGCGCCGGCTGGTGCATTACACCGGCAGCGACTGGCGGCATGTGCAGCCGTGGATTCTGCTGACCAACTACCACCGCTATGTCGACCAGTTCATCGTCCATGGTCTGGAGCAGTTGCGCAGCGATCCGCGTTTTGTGCGCATGGTGCTGCCGGGCAACGTGATCATCGAAAAGAGCATGGATCACGGCGAAGCCTCGGTGATTGCCGCCGGGGTGGTCTGGCACCGCTACCAGATGCCGGCCTACCACCTGATCGCCAGTGATGGCCACGGCGTGACCCTGGTCAACATCGGTGTCGGCCCGTCCAACGCCAAGAACATCACCGACCACTTGGCCGTGCTGCGCCCGCATTGCTGGCTGATGATCGGCCACTGCGGCGGCCTGCGCCAGTCGCAGACGATTGGTGACTATGTACTGGCCCACGCTTACATGCGCCGCGACGGCATTCTCGATCGGGTGGTGCCGCCGAACATTCCGATTCCGGCGTTGGCCGAAGTGCAGCTTGCGCTTCAGCAAGCGGCGGCCAACGTCACCGGCGAGAAGGGCGACGAGCTGAAGAAACGCCTGCGTACCGGCACCGTGCTGACCTACGACGACCGTAACTGGGAACTGCGCTGGGCGCAGGAGCGGCCGCTGATCAACCTGTCCCGCGCCGTGGCGGTGGACATGGAAAGCGGCACCATCGCAGCGCAAGGTTATCGTTTGCGAGTGCCGTACGGCACGTTGCTGTGCGTCTCGGACAAGCCGCTGCACAGCGAAATCAAGTTGCCGGGATCGGCCAACGCCTTCTATGAGCGTGCGGTCAGCCAGCACTTGAAGATCGGTATCGAGGCGGTGGATCTGTTGCGTACCGAGCTCAACTCATTGCACTCGCGCAAACTGCGCAGCTTCGACGAGCCACCGTTCCGCTAACGGTTGTCGTGGTCATTTGGCGGTCGGGGCACTAGCATTAGCAGCCCTGATCGTTAGATGTTCACTTCGCCATGTCCCGTCCTCAACACCCCATTTCCCGCCGCC
Source organism: Pseudomonas sp. P4_C4 (assembly GCF_056402055.1). Classification (NCBI taxonomy): domain Bacteria; kingdom Pseudomonadati; phylum Pseudomonadota; class Gammaproteobacteria; order Pseudomonadales; family Pseudomonadaceae; genus Pseudomonas; species Pseudomonas sp. P4_C4. The sequence continues at coordinate 314,279 of NZ_JBFUID010000001.1, forward strand.
CTGGCGCGAAGCCCTCTCCTTCAGCCCCGCGCCGTGTCGCCAAGGCACCGCCGGCCGAGCCGAAACTGATCCTGTTCAACAAACCGTTCGATGTGCTGACGCAATTCAGTGATGGCGAAGGGCGCGCGACGCTCAAGGATTACATCGATGTACCGGGAATCTATCCGGCCGGACGACTGGACCGCGACAGCGAAGGCTTGTTGCTGCTGACCAACGACGGTCAGCTTCAGGCGCGGATCGCCGATCCGAAACACAAACTGGCCAAGACCTATTGGGTGCAGGTCGAGGGCGAACCGAGCGCCGAGCAATTGCAGCGCTTGCGTGACGGCGTGGAATTGAATGACGGCATGACCTTGCCCGCCGAGGCGCGGCAACTGGACGAACCCGAGCTGTGGCCGCGCAATCCGCCGGTGCGCTTTCGTAAAAGCGTGCCGACCAGTTGGCTGGAGTTGGTGATTCGCGAAGGGCGCAACCGCCAGGTGCGGCGCATGACCGCTGCGGTGGGTTTGCCGACGTTGCGCCTGGTACGGGTCAGAATCGGTGACTGGACGATCGAAGGGCTCGATCAGGGCCAGTGGAAAGAAGTGCCGGCGCGCTTATAAAGTGCCGGATTCGATCAGGCCGATCACCACGCTCTTGATCACGAACGCCGCCACACCAAGGCCCAGCACGAAGAAAAGAATGAATGAGCCGAAGCGCCCGGCCTTGGACTTCTTCGCCAGATCCCAGACGATGAAACCCATGAAAATGATCAGGATGCTGACCAGGCCGGTCATCATCCACTCTTCGAAAACGGCAGGATCCATCGAACATCTCCAGCGCGGGCGTGGCTAAAAGGGCGCGGGGAGTATACGCCTGCGCGGGTTCGCGCTGTATTGACCTGCGTCGGTGTGTCGCAGTCATTCGTCGCCTGTGCCGGCCCCATCGTCGGATCGCCGCCCGGAGCAAGCTCGCTCCCACAATGAATCTCCAGCGCATGTGAGATCCCTGTGGGAGCGAGCTTGCTCGCGATGGCGTCTTCAGCTACGCAGATGAGTCAAAGGCAGTTCGGTGCTGTTCAAAACCTGATTCAGCACAAAGCTCGAACGCACACTGGTCACCCCTTCAATCCGCGTCAGATGCCCCAGCAGCAGTTTCTGGTAGTGATCCATGTCCGGCACCACGACCTTGAGTTGATAGTCGGCATCCATCCCGGTCACCAGGCTGCATTCAAGCACTTGAGGCAGGGTGCGGATGGCCGCTTCGAAATTCTCGAAACGCTCCGGCGTGTGACGGTCCATGCCGATCAGCACATAGGCCGTCAGGCTCAGGCCGAGCATCTTGCGGTCGAGCAGGGCGACCTGGCGGGAAATATAGCCGTCGTCTTCCAGTTGCTTGACCCGCCGCGAGCACGGTGAAGGGGACAGGCCGATGCGCTCGGCCAGCTCCTGGTTGGAGATGCGTGCGTCGCGCTGCAATTCCGCCAAAATACTCAGGTCGTAACGGTCGAGCTTGCTCATCAAACGGTCCTTTGTCGTAACTATTGCGGAGGATTATGTATCCTGGGTTAAAAATTGCGCAAGTGATGTTTAATTCAGCAATCTTCGCAATCCTCTGCCGGTGCTCCCGGCCTATTCTTATCACCAGAATCACTGCTCGGACAAACAGTCCAGTGCGGCTCGCCGAATCAGGCCCGCCGCGGTCGCCACCCCCACCGGGGATGTGCCGGCCCCCGAGCTACACACTGTCCAGAAGACGGCGTGAGGTGAGCCGGCGCCACAAGCGTCGAGCCAGGACGAAGTTCTCTAAGGGGAGGCCGACGGGTCTCCCCTTTTTCTTGCGTGGAATTTGCCCCCCGACCCTCAATAAATAAGTTGCGTGACTGATAACCTGTTGCAGAACCGGCCACTGCTTTCCCAGTCTTACGTACAGGCCCTGACTCTTAATGAGGAAAAGCATGAAATCGCGTTTCTGGCGTTTGGCCGGTGTTGGTTTGCTGTGTGTCAGTGTCACTGCGCAAACGATGGCCGATGAGCAGCAAAACCGTGGCCATGACGGCGGGCAACATGGCCAGGGGGGGCATCAGGGTGATAACCAGGGCCAGGGTGGCAACAACCAGCCGCACCCGCAAAACGGCCAGCAGCAGAATCAGCCCCGCGCGCAGAACAATGACAACCGCCAGTCCGAGCACAACGGCCAGAATCAACATCAGAACAATGGTCAGTGGCAGAACCGTCCAGCGCCGGACTTCAACAGCCGGGTTCGCTCGCCGCCTCCACCGCCGCAGGCGCCGGCCACTGACATGCCGATCCAGCCCCGCCCCGACACCGTGCACCAGACCCAGCCGCCGCAGCGCGGTTACTACCAGGATCAGCCGCGTCGCAACGATTACAACCAGCACTGGAATGGCTACACAGGCGCACCGTCCAATGACAATCACTGGCAGGGGCGCCCGAGTGGCCATGGTAACGGCTGGGGGGCAGGCCCCAGGTATCGCCCCGGCCAGGTGATCGACCGCTTCCCCGAGCGTAACTTCCGCGTGCCTTACCGTGGCATGGATTACTACTATTCCGGTGGCTACTGGTATCGCCCGCTAGGCCCGCGTTATGAGGTGGTAGAGCCACCGCGCGGGATTCGAGTCAGATACCTGCCCGATTACGCCCAGCAGTTGTGGATCGGCGGGGCGCTGCTGTTCCTCGCGGCGGGCTCCTACTACGCCTATCAGGAAAGCACTCAGGACTACGTCGTGGTCGAGCCGCCGGTTGGCCAATCGCAACCACCCGCCGGCAACAATGGTTATGACGTGGAGGCATATCCAGCCAACGGGCAGTCGCCGGAGCAGGTCAGTCGGGATGGTTACGAGTGCTATCAATACGCGGTGCAGCAGAGTGGTTTCGATCCACGAACCGCCACCTACCAGCCAGACCCGGCGGTGGTGCAAGCCTACCGACAGGCTCAGGGCAACTGCCTGAGCAGTCGCGGTTATCAGGTGAATTACTGAGCCCGGGCGGCTTTCACCACTTCCCGCGGGTCGGCGTGCACCAGCACTTCGGCGCGCGGGTAGGCGCTGTGAATGGCTGCGGCCGCCTGATCGCTGATGCCGTGGGCGACTGACAACGTCAGTTCCCCCGGCAACTCCAGATGCAACTGCACAAACCACTGGTTGCCGGAGATCCGCGTACGCAAGTCATGCGCACCCAACACACCGGGCACGCTGCACGCCAATTCCAGCATGTGCTGGCTGACATCCGGCGGCAGTTCTTCATCCATCAACACCGCAAAACTCTCCCGGGCGATCTGCACCGCGCTCCAAAAGATATAAGCGGCGATGCCCAGACCAAACCAGGCATCGACCTGATCCCAGCCAAACCCGGCCAGTACCAGCGCCAGCAGAATGCTGCCGTTGAGCAATATGTCCGAACGGTAATGCAGCGAGTCGGCACGCACGGCGTTGGAGCCGGTTGCCTTGACCACCCGATGTTGCAACATCAGCAAGGCCAGGGTCAGGGCGAGCGAGAACACAATCACACCGATGCTGATCCACGGCGCGCCGACCGGTTCGGGGTGTTTCAGCCGATCATAGGCATGCAACGCAATCAGTACCGCACTGCCGCCAATGAACAGCGCCTGGGCCATGCCTGCCAATGACTCAGCCTTGCCGTGCCCGTAGCGATGATCATTGTCGGCGGGGCGCAGGGCGTAATGCACCGCCAGCAGGTTGAGCAATGACGTGACGCCGTCGAGTGCCGAGTCGGTGAGCCCGGCGAGCATGCTCACCGAGCCGCTCAGCCACCAGGCGATGCCTTTGGCGACGATCAAGGTGCACGCCACCGCCACCGAGGCACGGGTCGCCAGCCGCAGCAGGCGGGCGTGTTCGGAGCTGGAGGTCATAGTGGCCATCGTTCCTTGAGGATTCCTTTGGTGCGCAGGGATTACGCGGCTGGTTGCAGGCCGAACATCGCCAGTTGTTGGGCGCTGCCTTTGCTCTGGATCAGGCGTGGATCGTCCAGCGGGAAGCTGCGGCCCAGTTCGCTTTCCAGAATAGTCTGCAACTTGCGGTTATCGACCTTGCCGTCGGGACCGATGGCGTCCTTGAGTTTTTGTGGATCGACCTGGGCGGTCTTGCCCGGCTCGAAATAAATCGCGCCAGTGGCGAAGTCCACGGCAAACGCGATCAGGCCGGGGATGATGTAGAACAGCAGGCCAACGGCGTCGAGCGCGGCGATGGCCGGGTCGATCTTGCCTTCGATCTGGCCGCGGCGATCGGGGTAGAAGATCGAACCGCAGGCTGTCACTTGAGTCAGCAAGGTTGCGACCAGAACACTGCCAATCAGGCGAAAGGGAGCACGCATTTGAAATCTCCTGAGTAATCTCGAAACGAAACGTCGTCGGTATGAATTAAGACCCTGACGAACGCCTTGCAGTTCGCCGTTATACTCGGCCCTCTGTTTTGGAGCCAGCATGATTTCTTTGCCGATCGATGAAGTTTTACCCGCTCTGCGTGAAGCCCTCGCTACACGCCACGAAGCCGTGCTCGAAGCGCCGCCCGGCGCCGGTAAAACTACCCGCGTACCTTTGGTCTTGCTCAACGAGCCGTGGCTGACCGGGCAGACCATCCTGATGCTCGAACCCCGCCGGTTGGCCGCGCGTGCAGCGGCGGAACGGCTGGCCAATGAGCTGGGGGAGAAGGTCGGCGAGACCGTGGGCTATCGCATTCGGCTCGACAGCAAGGTCGGCCCCAACACCCGCATCGAAGTGGTCACCGAAGGCATTCTCACCCGGCGTTTGCAGGACGACCCGGCACTGGAAGGCGTGGGCCTGCTGATCTTCGACGAATTTCACGAGCGCAGTCTCGACGCTGATCTGGCGCTGGCCTTGAGCCTCAATGGCCGTGAACTGTTCCGTGACGATCAGCCGCTGAAAATCCTCTTGATGTCCGCCACGCTTGAAGGCGAACGCTTGGCCGGGTTGCTCGACGACGCGCCGATCCTGCGCAGCGAAGGGCGCATGTACCCGGTGGCGATGCGCTGGGGCCGGCCGTTCCAGTCTGGTGAATTCATCGAGCCGCGTCTGGTGCAGACCATCCTCGAAGCCTTGAACGACGAGACCGGCAGCGTGCTGGTGTTCCTGCCGGGGCAGGCGGAAATCCGCCGCGTGCATCAGCAACTGGCGGATGCCTTGGGCGAAAATACTCAGGTTCTACTGTGCCCATTGCACGGTGAACTGGACCTCGCCGCGCAGCGGGCCGCGATCGATCCGGCACCGGCGGGCAAACGCAAAGTGGTGCTGGCCACCAATATCGCCGAAACCAGTTTGACCATCAATGGCGTACGCGTGGTGATCGATGCCGGGCTGGCACGGGTGCCGCGTTTCGACCCCGGCAGCGGCATGACCCGCCTCGACACCCAGCGCATTTCCAAAGCCAGCGCCACCCAGCGCGCGGGCCGGGCCGGGCGACTGGAACCGGGCGTGTGTTATCGCTTGTGGTCCCAGGACCAACACGAGCAACTGGCGGCCTATGGCAGTGCGGAAATCCTTTCGGCGGACCTCGCCGGGCTGGCCTTGCAACTGGGACGTTGGGGCGTGACGCCCGGGCAACTGGTGTGGCTCGACGTGCCGCCGGCCGCCGCTTATGCACAGGCTCAGGACCTGCTCGAACGCCTGGGAGCTCTGGAGGGGGACGCATTGACCCGCCACGGTCAGGCCATGGCCGAACTGCCGGCGCATCCGCGTATCGCGCATTTGCTGTTGCGTGGCCAGGCACTGGGTCTGGCGGACATGGCCTGCGATGTCGCGGCGCTGCTCGGCGAGCGCGATATCTTGCGTGGCGGCGGGGCGGACTTGCACAGCCGACTGGTACTGCTGTCTGGCGAAGAGCGCGCCGCACGCGGTGCTCAGGGGGGCGTGCAGCGCGCACGGCAACTGGCGCGGCAGTATCGTGGTTATCTGCGCGGCAAAGCCTCGGAGCCGGTCAGCGATCCGGATCATCCGCGCTGGCTCGGCGCGTTGCTGGCGCTGGCCTATCCCGACCGTGTCGCCCAACAGCGACGTGCCGGTGGCGCTGAGTATCGTTTGGCCAACGGCCGTGCCGCACTGTTCGCCGAGGCCGACAGTCTGATGAAGCAGCCGTGGCTGGTGATCGCCGATCTGGGCAGTCGCCAGGGCCAGCGTGAGGAGCGGATTTACCTGGCGACGGACTTCGATCCGGCGCTGTTCGATTCAGTGCTGGCAGAGCAGGTGCGCTGCGTCGATCAACTGGATTGGGATGAGCGTGAAGGCGTGCTGCGGGCCGAGCGTCAGCGCAAGGTCGGTGAACTGATCCTCAGTCGCGAGCCACTCACGGGCCTCGACGAAACCGCCCGCAGTCAGGCGCTGGTGAACCTGGTGCGGCGCAAAGGCCTGGAGCTATTACCGTGGACCCCGGAGCTGCGTCAGTGGCAGGCGCGGGTGGCGTTGTTGCGGCAACTGGACCTCGCCGGAAAGGGTGACAGCGAGTGGCCGGATGTCAGCGACACGGCGTTGCTCAAGAGTCTGGAGAACTGGCTGATGCCGTATCTTGGCAAGGTTTCCCGGCTCAGTCACTTCGCCAATCTCGACCTGTCGAGCATCGTCCACAATCTGTTGCCGTGGCCATTGCCGCAACGGCTGGACGAGCTGGCGCCGCATCATTTGAGCGTGCCGTCTGGCTCGTCGATTCGTCTGGACTACAGCGAACAGCCGCCGATTCTGGCGGTGCGTTTGCAGGAGTTGTTTGGCCTGGCCGAGACCCCGCGTATCGCTGGGGGCCGGCAGGTGGTCAAGCTGCATCTGCTGTCCCCGGCGCGGCGGCCGGTGCAGGTGACGCAGGATCTGGCGAACTTCTGGCGCAGCACCTATGCGGAGGTGAAGAAGGATTTGAAGGGACGTTATCCGAAACTATTCCATAAGTTGGACCCTTGGGTCGAATCGCTTAACAAGAATGACATTGACAAGAAGCCTTGATTTTTAGCGCTTAACACCTAGGGTTGACTCAGTCCCTTGAGGGTGAGTCATGTCCTACTCAAATCCGCGTTACGAAGGTCGCTTTGTTCTCATCCCTCACGTGCAGAGCGCCTTCGCCAGCCTGCATGTCGGCATCCAGCCCCGTGGGTCGATTGAATCTGTGCTTGAAGGGGCTGAAACCAAACTGCTTTATCAGGTCGAGGAAGTCGGAGTTTCGTTTACCTCGGGTGATATCTACAATCTCCCGTTTCTGTTTCATAAGGAAGGAGAGCCTTGGTTTGAGGCCAATTCATACCTTCGTTCCTTGGTTGAAAATAAAGCATTAAGCAACAGACCTACCGATGATCTGCGTCGTCGGGGCAGCAAGTTATTAGACTATTTGATTTTCTGTGAAAATGAAGGGCTTAACTGGCTCGACTTTTCGGGGCGTCGCCCTGTGTTGCGGCCTACATATAAGTATTTTGCTCATTTGATAAGTCATAGTGGGCGTAGTGCAGCAGTTATAAACCAATATACTGGTGTGGTATTTGATTTCTATAGGTTTGTTTGTGCAAATTGGCACGATATTGATTTGCAGCGAGTTGACACAGTTAAGGAAGTTAAAGTTTTTATTAAAAATTCGTACGGGGCCGCTAGAGTGATCACGGCTGAGAAACGTAGCCAAACTAAATCAACGGTTCCGGGAAGGCTGGTTTCAATAGGCTACGTACGAGAGGACAATGAAGACCTTCGTCCATTGTCGAATATTGAACTTGCTGAATTTCTGAAGGTTACTGAAGGTGAAATCTGGTCAGCACTAGAGCGACTTATATTGCTGACGGCTTTGATGACTGGCGCTCGGAAGCAGACTGTACTGACGATGCGCATGAAGCATTTAAAAGGCTTCATTTCAGAAAGATTGCAGGGCGACGGCACCTATCTGTTACATGCCGGTCCAGGTACGGGGATGGATACCAAGAAAGACCGTAGTCAACGTTTGCACGTGCCAAAGCAACTTGCTGAGGAGTTACAGGTGCTTGGAAACAGTCCGATGATGAAGCGGCGGCGAGATAAATTTAAAAATAATCTAAAAAAATATTACCCCGGTCTGCAAATTGGAGAGGAGGATATGTATGTCTTCTTATCTGATCAAGGGGGCTGCTATTACATGGCAAAAGACGATCCACGCTACCCAGTTGTCAAATCTCGTCCCACAGGGCAGGTCACAGATACAATCAAGCGCAAGCTATTGCAAAAGACATCTGATAAGTTTCCTAAAGATTTTTCGTATCACTGGTTGCGTGCGACATTTGGGTTTCAGCTCTATCAACGACTGCAGAGCCTTATTGCTGCTGGGCATATGCATCCAGGAGATGATATTGAGTTTATAATGGAGCGAATGCACCACGCCACAAGAGAGATGACTGAGCATTATCTTCAACTTTTCAAGATGCTTCCGCAGAAAACTGCCGCGCAGGAAAAATTTGAGGCTAGTCTATTTGCATCTGACTATTCCAATTTTATACTGAGTTCGCACGATGAGTAGTCAAGAGGAGATGTCATTTCGTGAAACAAAAGTGATCGCGGTAGATGAGATTAGTCAGGAGTATGCATTTCCGGAACGACTACGTCTAAAACTTGCCAGTGCAAAAGGGCATAAGTCGCCTATTGATATCGGGAGTATCGCATATGCCAAGCGAGGCGAAGTAAGGTCAAGAGAGTATGACAATGCCGGTACTATATCGGTCGTCGAATCATCGCTTGTAGAAGGCAGGCGTGAGTTAGTGGTGAGGCTCCTCGACTCTCTGATAGGGCTGCGCGATAATTCGATAKTAACTCAGTTTAGAATAATTCACATTGCCGTGGATTGGTTGAATGCAAATGGTTATGTGGAAATTTTTGCCGATGTGAGTAATGCATCTAAGGCATACGCTGATTATACAGATTATCTGAATGATTCTGTCCGAAAAGGGATTTTTGCGCCTCAACATGCGGCGAAGTGTCAGGGCATATTAAGACTGATAATCGGTCTCCAGTTTCCATCCGTAGTGGATTATGTGGTGCGCAGTGCCATACCGATTGAGAGGCAAAGAAAAGCAATAAGGCCGCCTAGAGAGTCCGATGTACAGATTTTCAAGGACGCAAGTATCGCTATTGCGCGTGATTACAGCAGGTTCATTCTTCAGCAAGAGCCATTTCCCTGCATAGTCCGGATAAGAGATTATGAGGTGGTTAAGTTCCCTTCTAATATAGGGTTGTGTAGCCCTTTTCGGCAGGGGCACGATTGTTATAACTCGGCAGAAAGACGTGTTGCGACAGTCGAAGAATACATGTCTAAATATGCTAGCAGAGGTCAGGCTCTTAAGCTGCGTGAAGCTGAACGCGCTATAGCAGGTGCACAGGCTAGTCTAGAACTTGCCAACTCTGAATCTCGTAATTATGTCCGATTGCAAATGGCAGCCTTTGCTGTGAAAGCATATATTTCTCTTTTTATGTTGGTGACGGCTGCTTCACCTACTGAATTAGAACAGTTTAGCTATGAGGATGCCCTGGGAATTGATAAGTCAGTATTGAAAAAGGAATTAACGGCTGTCAAATTTCGTGCTCGAGGAAAGAGGACCGGGTACGTCTTGGGCCGCAAAGAAGGGTTAACCTTGCTTCGAGAGTATCTTAAGATACGCGACTGGATTCTCAATGAAACTTATTTTGATAAGCTATTCTTCAAAGTTAAGATTACTAAAGGCGCTGTTTCTCCAGTTTTTTCTGATCTTGATGCGGGGGCGGCCTCAACTAGATTCCACTCATCGATTTCTGGCGTTTTTGTAGATGGCAAGCATCCAAAAATAACCTATAGCAAGGCGCGCAAGCATAAAAGCGCCGCTCATCACACAGCTAGACATTCCCTTGCAACAGTTGCTCAGGCGCTGAATCACTCCACAGGAGTGAATATTTCCTCATATTCAGAAGCTGCTGTTGAGCAGCAGGAAAGCGAATTTGGCTATTACTGGGATTCAGTGCATAGAGCTGCTCAGATAGTG